>JAXIPG010000244.1:0-6772 GCA_045403045.1 Terrimicrobiaceae bacterium | reverse complement strand
CGGGGACCGGGAGCATGGTGGACCTGCCACGTAATATGCCGAGGCCATGGGACCGCGGACATTGATCTCCGTGTAGCTGACTGTGCAGGCATCATTTCGATGCATGCACAACGAGAATGGACCGCCCTTCGGAGCGTGACTACGATGCAGCTTCCTTAGCGACGGCAGATCGAAGGAGTCACCGTGCATGCGAGCGCACACCCGCCGTCTCATTTGATCCGCCTTTCCTTCGTCAAGAGCGGATGAGAACCAGTGGTGACGCTTCCATGGCAAAGTAAAGGGTTCCAGATCGCGGCCGCTGGAACGCCATTCGGTAAGCGAACGCTCGGACGGGCTGACGACCATCAATCGGAAGGGATTCATCCGCTTGAGCGGCAATTCTCCCAACAAGGAGGCGGCTGCTGCGCAGTTGCGCGCCGAGAGAAGCGCGCGAACAACCTCGCCGCGGCTCACCGGATTGCCGTACGCGCAGTCGGGCTGGGAATACCAGTTAATAAGCGAGAAAGCCGCGCCGGCACTGTTGACTCCTATCCACGTTCCGCCGCTCGGCTCGCGCGGATAAAGCATCGCCAGTCCATCACGCTCAAACACCTCTGGCGGCAATGCGGATACTCGCGAGAGCCTCTCGTCCCGGTTCATTGCCAGGACAAAACCGTCCTCGCGGGGAAGAAAGCTTACGCTGCACATTGCTCAATCCGCCAAAGGGTGACAAAGGCTGCATTCCTGATAACGCCGCCATTCTGAAAGAATCTTCGCCAACGAGTCCCCTCGATGCCCGCGCCGCCGGTTCTCGTCGCCAATGGCGAACACGAGATCCCACTGCTGGAACAGGACGCGGTATGCCTCGCGCAATGATTTACTGGAGTCATAGGCACTCGTAGCCTCGGAGGCCGCTCCATTCAACTCGAGAATCGCAAATCCTTCTCGAGAAGTTTGCGCGCCTGCGAGAGCCATCGGCTCCGGGTGGAAAAGAGCCCGAGTGCGGCAATAGCTGCCAGCGGTACTCCAGGAGAAGAATTGAGAACGCTTTCCGTCGCCGATACGCAGCGGAACGCCGATGAACGCGGAGCGCAGAAACCGCGCGTGATCAACCTCCACCGATGGATTTGTCGCCGAGCGAAAGACTCATTCGATGTCTGCCCTGCTTGATGCGTCTAGCTTGCTGCCATTGAGAGCAACAAGTCCAATAAACGCCGCACTGATGATAATAAGACATAGGACGATCGCGCATACGATAACGACTGGGTTTTTCATACTGGGATCAATTATGGCCTAAAGTCCCGCTTGCTGCAAAGATTGGGGAAGATTCTTGAGAGGCGCGGTTTCGAACTTTTCGGTCTCTTATTTGACCCATCCACCCGCCGCCTGGATCGGCACCGGACTGTTCGCAGGCCGCACCCACGCGGCAATCGACGCGATGGGTGCAGCAGTTGTTGCAGGCAGAGACATTTGCGCCCTGTAGGCTCTATCGCTGGACGGATCCAGGCTCGCCGTAACGAGCGCAAGGGCCACAAAATCGTGTTGGAGCTTCTTCCCGGCGTTTTCGCCGCGTTGGACATTTGTGCTCACCTCTTGGGCCAGAGGGACAACGTCGACAACCAGTGGTTCCTCCCTCTTGACGTCGGAGAAAAATGAAACTTCCAATTGAGAGTCATCTTTTCCAACGGCTACGCGCAGTTTGCCCGGCTTTTCCTTCGAAGGTGATGGAAGTCTGCTTGCTCGCCGCCATTCCTCGCCGTTAAGCACGAACTCGGGCGTATAAATCGTTGTCGAATTCGACCGCACCGCGTAGTCGCGCTGGCGACGGGTAAACTCCTCCGACGAAAACCGGTCCGACCAACCGAGGTGGTTCCAGTAGTCAACATGAAAGGCGACCGGCACGAACTCCTTCCAGAGGCCGGATTCGCCCTTCAGAGCCCCCAACCACGCTTCAGCGCGCGGGCAACTGCTGCATCCTTCGGAAGTGAAGAGTTCGATAAGAGCGACTTTCGTATCCGGACTCTCGATGGTCACCTTGAGGTCCATAGCGAAGATGCACGGGTGCACGGTTGCAACAGCAACAAAAACAATAGCCGGACCCTTCAGCCACGACAATTCAAAGCAAAACATTGTCGGAGAGGAGAATCCCGAGCTCATCTGTTGAGAAGTTCGTGATGCAACCAACCTCATCGATTGGCTCGAAACTCGGCCCGCAAGCACAAAATCCTCCGAATTGCGGCTCGTACTTCGCGGGATTGGCGTCGAAGGCGGCTTTATTCTGAGCGGATGCGAAATAATAGATGACTCCATTCGAACTGCTCTGAACTTGCGCGTTGCCCTTGACCGCTTTGTTGTCGGTGAAGTAGGCGACTGGATCGTACCCTTTTATACCCACACCATTCTTATCAACATTCACGAGGGTCTTCGCGGATGCAGTTGAAATGAAGACGAGGGCAAGAAGGGCGGTAAGCAGGATGTTCTTCATGATTAATATGTGGTTTGGTTGTGAGTCGTGCGGGAGACAAATTCCTTACACCTTCCGCCGCGGGCCCCGCGATAGATTAAAACATCTTCTCGAGTTTATCGAAGCTGCCGCTCCGGCCGTGTTCGTGGTTCTGGCAACCTTCCGCCATCAGCCACCTCCGACGTCTTGATTTCTTCCTCCCGAAGAGGCGCCCTCTCGTTTCGCCGCTGAATCAAAATGCGGAAGACCAAGTAGTGGGTGACTAAGAGACTCGGAACCCAAAAGGCGGGAATCCAATAAGCCGCTCCCATGTGAACGGGCGCCTGATAGCTGTTCGCCAAAGCAATGGCCGCGATCAAATCCAGTGTTCCGAAAATATTGAAAAACCAAAGCAAAACCCTCGCGGAACGAAAATCCCGAGCTGTCACCGGTATCGCCAAAAAAGCGATCGCGGCGGTGATTAAATCGCCGACAGCCGCAGGCCAGGCAAACTCCGGGGGCATGCCGGGAAAGACGGCCCCCTCGGCAAGGAACATCAATCCAAGATGCCGGAGAGAATGAAGCAAAAGTATAGGAATGAGAATCGTCTCCGGCTTCCATTCATTGATCTTTGGAATCACGTAAATTCTCGCAGCGGTCGCAAAGACCAGTGTGCCAAACACAAGATTCAAAGTGAGCGTCTGACCGAGGATTGCTTGCATAACACAACTGATATCCATTTGCTTGTAATATGCAAGTGATATTTGGATTCAATGATCATCGGCATCAGGTGAGAACTCACGGGAAGTTTCCCTCTCCAGCGTCTTCTTGATACGAGAAGCGGAAACCGTTGGCAGCTCTGTGCCAGAAGGTGAGGCGTCCGGGACCCTCATTTGCCGCACCCACTTTCGTACGAAGCGAAGCTGACGCATGTAACTCCGGCAATAACTGCAAAGCAGACCGTGCATAGACAGCTTGACCCGCTCGCGAAAAGTCAGCGGTCGATCCATCGCATTGGCCGCAAGACGAGTCGCCTCGCGGCACGTCAGGCCCTGCAAGTCCCAAAGCCAATCAAGCACGCGCCTCAGCATCTCAGTCACCTCGCCTTTCTGTGAAATCGAGTCGCCAGTCCACGGCGCCGCGAGTTCTCGGCGAAGTTTCCAGAGGGAGGGTCGCCGGGAATGTCTGGAGACAATTCATCAAAGATAGAGTCGTCTCACTGGCCGAGACCTTACAGACGGACGAACTGAATCGGCAAAGAGTCTCTTATCCCTTCAACCCTCGCTCATTGATTTTAGTCGCTAAGCCATGAATCGGCTGAACTCGGCCGAGAAGCAACGGACAATTTGCAATCAGCTCATCGGACGCGGCCATTCTCCGAGAACCGTCTCCAAGAAGCGCGCCGCCGCCAATACGACGCGTCATCGGCCCTGCGCGCCTCCGCGAGCGCTGCTTCAGAAGTCAGGTTGACGACCGCGTTCAACCGGGTATTCACGATCTCGATACGACACAGATGCGATGCCACCGCCTCCAGCGCGGAAACTTCCTTGTACCGAATGGCACGGGCAAGTTCAGGGGCCGAATATGCTGTCAGGTCGATCATTGGTTTGTGTGCCGAGATGACCTGCACTTTTCGGCGAAGACATTGCCCCTACCGGTGATTGTCCAACTGCCGCTTAATGCGATCTTTTGCGTCCGGAGGCATCGTAAAGACATCGATGTTTGAAATTTCCTCCGGAAACCGCCGGCTGAATTTTCGGAGATAGCGCAAGTGCTCCGAATAGCGCTGGCACCAGCAGCAGATCAGATAGTGGACATTGAGAAGCAGCCGAGTTCTGAGGGGAAGTTTCTTATCCATCCCTTGCGACAGGATCCGCACGACTTCCGAACATTTTGGAGTGTGTCTTCCAACGAACTTGACAAGTTGCGTCTCCGGCCAACTGCGGCGCTTAAGCAGGGAGGGATTTCCGGCGGGCGACGGATTGTACGGCTCCGGCATCACTGTCCTTTCGGTGGATTCACCTTATCGAACCAATTGATTTCCAGACACTCGCGTAGCGCCATACGCGCGCGGTGCAGCATGACCCACAAGTTACTCTCAGAGATGCTCAGCGTGTGGCAAATTTCCTTGCTCGGCACGTCGTCCATCTCGCGCATCATAAACACGTCTGCCACACGTTGAGGCAGCTTCGAAAGACAGTCTCGTATCGTCTGCCAAAATTCTCCTTTGTGCATCACCTCATCCGCCTCGGGCCTCCATTCGTGCGGCCCCAACTCGTGATTCCAGAAACCCTGTTCAACGAATTTGTGGGAGCATTCGTCTTTCAGAAACTCCAGGTCAGTAAACGATGTCTCCCGGCCGAGCTTGCGATAGTGATCGACAATCTTGTTTTTCAGGATGCCCACCAGCCAGCTTCGCTCCGAGGAACGTCCTGCAAACTTGCCCTGCGACCGGACGGCAACCAGTAGCGTCTCCTGCACGAGATCTTCTGCGACTTCCGGTGTGCGCACCCGCACCAACGCGTAACGGTAGAGGCAGTCTCCATGCTCGTCCACCCAACGGTGAGGATCTACCTTGGCTGTGGGCACTTGCGCATGCGCCGGTCTGCTTGCAGGTTCCATAGATTTTCCCTTCCCCTGACTAGCCAAGCCTCCACCGTCTGAAAAGAAGTTTTCGGAGGTCGGCGGCTCCGCGTCAGTCAAGGGTCTGTCTTTGAACGTTGCTTTGCCTTGTTCGAACGCGTTTTTCCTCGCTTTGCGGGAAGCGACCGCACCGGCGGTCTTGTCCATTTACCGGCCACGTCGGTCAGGTCGCAAACTGCCAGAGTCCAATAACGGCGCCTTGGGGATCGGCTAGGATGGCAAAGCGCCCCATCGGAATAGCAGTGATCCCCTTGAGGACCTCCGCACCCAGTTCGGCGGCCTTTTCCACCGACGCTTCGAGGTTTTCGACCGTCACGTAGCCCATCCACATCACAGGCATAGTTTCTGCCTCGGGCGGAAGCACAATCATCCCGCCAACCGGACGTCCGCCGGTTTTGAACATGCCGTAGGTAAAGCCTCCCATGTCCAGGTCTTCGCGCGTCCAGCCGAAGAGTGCCGTGTAGAATTTGGCGCTTGCTTCGGCATCGCGCGTCATCAGTTCATTCCAGCTGAATATGCCGGGAGTAGTATCCATTTCGTTTGGTGTTTGTTCGCTCATAGCAGTGTCAGGTTGATCATTTGGTAGTTAGAGACTCTGGGGTTGATTGGCAAGCGGGATGGTCATTTGCGCCGGTTGCCTGATCCTTTCTTGACCGCGGCGCGATCGGTCTTGATGACGCCACGCTCGAGATAGTCCGCGAGAGCATCGAAACTGCTCTCCCAAAACCGCCGGTAGGTTGCAATCCAGGCATCGGCCTGCTTAATGGGTTCGGGTTTGAGCGTCAAAAGGTGATTGCGTCCGTTCCGGCGCCGCTGGAGCAGGCCGGCCCGCTCGAGAACGCGCAGGTGTTTTGTTACCGCAGGCCAGGAAATCCGTAACGGCCTCGCCAACTCACCGGAAGTCGCTTCACCGCGGCGAATTCTTTGCCGCGTTCAGTTGAGACGAACTTGACTAAACCCACCTACGCTCAAAAGCTCGATAATGTTATCCAGTTTCCGTTCGGCTCGATTGATCGCGCTCTGGCAATACTCAAGCGTCATAGCTTCGATGCGCCTCAAGACGATTTTATGAGATGACAACGCCACTTCCTACTCGTTCTCGAATCTCCGGGGGGACTTATCAAATCGATGAGGGGTTGTTGATGGAGCAGGAAGTCTTCGTTCCGCGGGGCGCTTCGGTTGTGGTGGAGCTTAAGCGGGAAGGGGCCAGCGTCGCTAAGCGTGCGGCCATTTCTTTCAGGTCGTGATTTTCGTGGTTACGCGTGGTGGCAACTCTCAATCTGCCCTGGAAGAGGCGCGCAATCGATTCCTGCCGCCGCTTTACAAACCTGAATGAAGCGGGCATCGGGCATCTTTCGGAAATCACCGATGCCGAGGCACCTTACACCCCGTGCGGTTGTCCGTTTCAAGCATGGTCCCTCGGTGAGCTTCTCCGAGTCGAACACTCGATTCTCAACTAGAGCAAATGCTGAAAGAAATTTCCAAATGGCCGAGGCGAAATGGACTGTCTGCCAGGAAGAGGCAAAGGCCAATGTCTGTAGACCTTGGCCTTGTGCCTCTGACACCGCAGACAGGCCATTGCGCCCGGGCCGCCTCCCAAGCACTTCTTAAAGAATTGCTTGGGAAAGGGCTGGCGCGCGGTTGGGGAGAAGGGGCCCCATCCCCTTCAAGGGTCTCTGGCTGTGTTGCGTCGGCAGGTCAAGCCTT
>JAXIPG010000133.1:0-13613 GCA_045403045.1 Terrimicrobiaceae bacterium | reverse complement strand
TGGCGACATAGCGAGAGCCGAAAATTGGCGCAACCCAGAGGGCGTGAGCTCTTTGGGGCATCTCTCGGCGTCGCTCCTTAGTCACAGCCCCTTCAGGGGATGCTCCTTCGTCCCTCCACCGATATCTGCCCCAAATAGCTCACGCGTGACGTGCGCGGGTTTTTCAACAGTCTCCTAGGGCAGCCGCCAAGCGCTTGCCGGACAGAAGCCTCGGCGGGCTTTGTTGCCACTTGAACCATTTGATCAAAATCTGATAGTTGGAAGCATATGGAAACGATCATCGAGTACAAAATCATCGAGTACAAAACTGTTGAAGGGGAAAATCCAGCGCATTTGGATCGACAGGTAAAGGACCTGATATCGGAAGGATATCAGCCGTATGGCAATCCGTACACGGCAAACAAGCAAGTCTGCCAAGCAATGATCAAAACAAATGACCGCCCCGCGCCGGGGGCTAGGCGCGGCTTTTAGTTTCTAGCACGTGTAAGGCGTGGTGCGATGACACGTCCGCGTGGTTGCATGTGACCGCAGAAAGTTTTGATCGTTTCCTAAGTTGTCACCCAGGTGAGCAACCGAGCCGTAATCGATGAGATAGAGCCGCTTGACGAGACCTCGAACGAGTATAGCGAAGCAAGCAAACAAGCGTTAGCATTCATTTATTGCCTGGTTGAATTGTTGTCGAGCTATTGAAACAAGGAAGAATTGGAAATTAGATTTTGGGCCGTAGCCAGTGCGCTTCACCTCCTTGCCTCGAAGTCTCAATGACAGGGGGATATCTGAGATGTTATCGATGACGCGCGCCAACCTAAGCAAACATTTGCTCGCTTTTGAGCGAGGAAGCAACCTGCCACCTACCCTCGGACAGGAGCGTCTTTCGACGCGGGTCGCGTGTTCCTATCCGCATTGTGGCACCGCAGACAAATCCCACACTAAGACATGGTTTCGGCGTTTCTATTCCTCGCTCAGCCACATCGATAAGCTTTGCGAGCGGCTCCCTGTGTCGGAATGGTCGGAAGGACCAGGAACCCCCACTTGGCCCCCATCAACTTTCAGGCTTCAGGAACTCGGTTCAACGCTGCGCGGACAACCCTCACGCGGATTCAGCAATTTTGGGGTGACATTTGTGACGCTTTCAAGAGCGATCAACAGATCGAACGGGGATTGGCTTCAAGTCGGTCAAGCTGCGGTTGCAACTCGGCGACGGTCGGTTAGGATGGGACCAATCAGTGGGTGAGGCGAACGAACGAACTTTGCTAGGGAATCTCGTTCATTCGTTGTTACGAGAGACACGTAAGAAGTATCAGAAGAGTCAGAACAAAAAGCGAATGAGTCGTTCGTGTTTCGTTCGTTCGGTTAAAGGTCCAAGGAATAGTTATTACGTATTGCTGGTAAGAGCGAACGAACCAAATTTTCCTAGGAAGACTCATTCGTTCGGGTCCGTTGCTCTCATCGCTTCACCCCGGTACGAAGCGGTTACTGGAAGGCTCGCTTTTGCAATGCCAGCTGGCGGCCGTTCTGTTTCCTTCTTCCAGCCAGGACTGTGAAAAACCGAAAGGCTCCGGTTCTCCGACAGGCTTTTGGAGATTTCCGCTTTTGAAAGAGGGTCGAGGCGGATACGCTTCGGGTTCATGACAAAGGTAGCTATCGTTGGCGCGAACGGATATTCCGGCGAAGAGCTCTGTGCGATTCTTGCCCGCCATCCGCGTGTCAAGATCGTGGCCGTCACATCCCGTCAGCACGCCGGAATACGGGTGGCGAACGTGCTTGCCAGACTGGCTGGATTGCCTGGGATTGGCGCGCTGGATTTCACCGAGCCGGTTTTCGAGAACCTCGTCGGCAGCGGCGCGGAGTTTGTCTTTCTGGCCCTTCCGCACGGATTGGCCGCGGAATTCGCCGCGCCGCTCATCGAAGCGGGAAAGAAGGTAGTCGACTTGAGCGCGGACTTCAGGCTGCGTGACCCAGCCTTGTTTCGGGAATTTTACGGACACGAACACGGCGCACCGGATCTCCTTGCCGAAGCCGTCTTCGGAATTCCGGAAATTCATCGCGAAGAAATCGCCCGAGCATCCCTGGTTGCCTCGGCCGGATGCTATCCGACAAGCATCCTGCTGCCGCTTGTTCCCTTGCTGAAGGCAGGACTGATTAAGTCCTCGACGGTCATCGCGAGCAGTATGAGCGGGGTGAGCGGCGCGGGGCGCAAGGCGGAGACATCGCTCTTGTTTGCCGAATGCCATGAAAGTCTTCGCGCCTATGGCATTCCAAGACATCGCCATCTTTCCGAGATCGAGCAGGAACTGAGTTGGGCTGCAAATCATCAAGTGACAATTACGTTCGTTCCCCATCTGGCTCCGATGAACCGGGGCATCCATACGACGATTTTCGCCGCGCCGGAGGAGGACGTTGATGTGTCGCTGGTCACAGCCTGCTGGAAGGCAACCTACGAAGCGGAGCTTTTCGTCCGCTTGCCCGATTCGCTCCCCGACGTGAAAAATGTGAATTACACCAACTTTTGCGACATCGCAGTCCGTCACGATTCACGCACCGGCCGGCTCATTATCTTGAGCGCCCTCGACAACCTCGTTAAAGGCGCCGCCGGCCAAGCCGTCCAGAATTTTAATTTGATGGCCGGCTTCCCGGAAGCCGAAGGACTCCTATGATCAAGAAAACTCGTGGCGGCATATGTGCTCCTGCCGGTTTTTTTTGCGGAAGCATTTCTTGCGGCATAAAGAATCCGAAAGCACCGCGCGACGATACCGCGTTGCTGATGTCCGATAAGCCCTGCACGTCCGCGGCTACGTTCACCACCAATCTGGTCAAAGCGGCTCCGGTTCAGCTGTCCATGGAGCATCTCAAATCAGGAAATATTCGAGGCGTGATTCTCAACAGCGGAAATGCGAATGCCTGCACCGGAGCACAGGGTTTCGCCGACGCCCGCGTCATGGCAGCCGTGGCGGCCGCACGGATCGGATTGAAACCGGAGCAGATCCTCGTTTGCTCCACGGGTCGCATTGGCGTCGCGCTGCCCATCAAACGCATTGAGGCGGGCGTTGCCGCTATTCGTCTTTCGCGGCGCGGCAGCTTGAGCTGTGCCCAAGCAATCATGACGAGCGATAGGTTTCCAAAGGAAATTGCATTATCGGTCGAAACCGAGGCGGGCGCCTTTCATATCGGCGGCATCGCGAAGGGCGCCGGAATGATCAATCCAAGCATGGCCACCATGCTCTGCGTAATCACGACCGACGCCGCCGTCCCCCAACCCGCCCTGCGCGTCGCTCTACGCACCGCTGTCGAGAACTCCTTCAATCGCATTACGATCGATGGCGATATGAGCACAAACGATACGGTCATTTTGCTTGCCAATGGCGCATCCGGCGTCAACCCGCCGCTCCCGCAGTTTCAAGAGGCCCTGGACACGACATCAAGAGCCCTGGCTCGAATGATCGTAAAGGATGGAGAGGGCGTCACGAGGTTCGTCGAGGTCGAAGTTCAAGGCGCGGCTTCGGCCGGAGATGCGCGGCGCGCCGCAGAGGCGATTGCCAATTCGACATTGGTCAAATGTGCCTGGGCGGGGGGCGATCCGAATTGGGGTCGCATCATGGGCGCACTCGGCTACTCCGGAGCGAGGATGATTGAGGAAAAGACGGATATTTGGTACGGGGATCTCCCGATCGTCGAGCGAGGTGTGATGGCACGCACTCCCTGGGCGAAACTCAAAGCTATCGCGGCAAGCAAGGAGTTTTGCGTAAGAATCGACCTTTCTTTGGGCGAGTTTTCACACACGGTATGGACAACTGATCTCACCGAGGAGTACGTTCGCTTCAACCTCGGCGAATAATATGCGTATCTCCTTGACTCCGGAAGCCCGAGCCGAAAGCCTCATCGAAGCGCTTCCCTACATTCAAAGATTCCGCGGCAAGACCTTCGTTGTAAAGTATGGCGGCGCCGCGATGGAGGAGGATCAGATTGTCGACCGGTTTCTTAGGGACCTCGTGTTCCTGGAAGCAGTCGGAATCAATCCGGTGCTCGTTCACGGTGGCGGAAAGGTCATCACCGCACGAATGCGGGAGGCCGGCCTCAAGCCCCAGTTCGTCAATGGCCTGCGCGTCACGGATGAAAAATCGATACGCATTGTCGAAGAAACCCTTGACAAGGATATCAATCCCAAAATCGTTGACACAATCGTCAAATTTGGTGGAAAGGCCCAGGGATTCTCGGGAAAATCGGTGTTCATCGCACGAAAGATCGGTCTGCAACGCAAGGAGAACGGTGAGCAGGTAGACATCGGATTCGTCGGTGAAGCTGCCAGGATCGACATCAGAAACATTAGCTCTGTCATCAAAGACGAGGTCGTTCCCGTTATTAGCCCGATCGGCGCCGATGAGGAAGGCATCGTGCTGAATATCAACGCGGACGTCGCCGCAGCGGCGCTGGCCTCTGCGATCAAGGCGGCCAAGTTGATTTATGTCAGTGATGTGCCCGGCATCATGCGTGATCCCAATTCAAGCGATTCCCTGATTCCCACCGTGCATTCCGAGCAAATAGAGCCGCTGATCAAGCACAAAGTGATCGACGGAGGCATGATTCCAAAGGTTCAATCTGCCGCGGAGGCTCTGAAGAGCGGCGTGGAAAAAATCCATATGATCGGAGGAAACATCCAGCATTGCCTGCTGCTTGAGATCTTCACAAACTCTGGAATTGGAACGGAAATTGTTCCCTAGCTTCGACAAATCATAGCGAGTCGTTTTGACTTATGTCTATACGAGACCGTGCCGCAGGAGCAGTAATCGGAGCTCTCGTTGGCGATGCATTGGGCTTGGGTCCTCACTGGTACTACGACGTTGAGGAAATGAGGCGGGACTATGGCAGTTGGGTCACTGGTTATACGGACCCGAAGCCACACCGCTATCACGCCGGACTCAAGGCCGGCCAGCACTCGCAGGCCGGCATCATCCTGCTCATGCTGCTCCGCTCGGTAGTGGAGAATGGCCGATACGTGGAGGAAGACTTTTGCCGTCGTCTGGATGAGGAACTCTTTCCGCAACTAGACGGCAAGCCATTCGGCGGACCGGGCGGCTACACCAGTCAATCGATCCGTGAGGCTTGGCGGCGGCGGGTTGTGGAAAAAAAGTCCTGGAAAGAGACCGGTGGTCACGCTGACACCACCGAAGCTGCCGAGCGTGCTCTGGTTCTCGCTGTTCGATATGCGAAGAGCCCGGCAAGGGTGGCTCAAACGGTCGCCTCGAATTGCATCCTGACCCAAGCTGATGAAGCGATTGTCGCCATGACAACAGCTTATTGCTGCGTGCTGGCTCTTCTCGTGCAGGGAGAAAAGCTTGATCCCTTCCTCTCGGATAAACTCATGGAACTATCGAAAAAGGGCGAACTGCCGTTCCATGTTGTCACAAGCAACAATCTTCATCCGCCGAAACCCGGAGATCCCGAGCCTCCACGCTCCGGACGCTTTTCCTCTCCCGATGCGCTGCTTACCCCCTCTTACATAGCCGAAGCTGCACTTGATCCCGACATCAGAATCGAGCCGGCGTGGAAAGTCTCCATTGTTTACGCAATGCCATGTGCCATCTATCACCAACTTCCCGCCGCTTACTATCTAACGGCCCGCTTCCCTAATAATTTCGAGCACGCAGTCCTCAATGCCATCAATGGCGGCGGTCAGAATCAAGCGCGCGCGATTCTCACCGGCGCACTGGTTGGAGCACAGGTCGGCCTGGCTGGCATCCCACAGCGCTTTCTCGATGGGCTGGAGAATACTCCAGAGTTGACTCGTCTTGCCCAAAAACTCGGTGAGCAGGCTGAACTTGAACAAGCGTGATTCGGCGGCCCGGTGGTAGAACCGCTATTTGATTTCCCCGCCTTCGCCGTTCCAGGCGGCCCGGTAAGCCGATAGGAAATGCTTGATGATGCATGACGTTTGCAAAGAGTCCGTTGAAATGCTCTACTTGGCGGATGCGATCAGGTTCCTTTTCGCTTCAATCGGACTCCACACTGGGAGGACATTCTGGCTTCACAACACAATAGAAAAAGATTTATGCCATTAAACCACTACGTAACTTTAGGCCGTACGGGTCTTCGCGTGAGCCCCATTTGCCTGGGTACCATGACTTTTGGGAAAGAATGGGACTGGGGTTCAGACCCGGATGAAAGCGTCAGAATCATCGACCGCTTCCTGGAGCAAGGCGGCAATTTTTTTGACACCGCCAATTTCTATACCCATGGGCATTCGGAGAAGATTCTCGGTGATCACCTTGGCAAAGATAAGTCCAGACGCGAGAGGGTCGTGCTTGCGACCAAGTTCTTCGGCTCAATGGCTCCAGGCGACCCAAATGCGGGCGGCGCCGGCCGGAAAAGCATCGCTCGGGCCTGCGAAGAATCGCTGAGACGCCTTCAAACAGACTATATAGACCTCTACTGGATGCATGCCTGGGACTACCACACTCCCATCGAGGAAACCTTGCGCACTTTGAATGACCTTATCTCCGCCGGAAAGATTCGCTACTTCGGCTTTTCGGACACTCCGGCCTGGAAGGTGGCTCAGGCTCAGACAATTGCCAGCTTTCGCAATTGGGAACCGCTTGCGGCGATCCAGATCGAATATTCCCTCTTGGAGCGAACCGTGGAGGGTGAACTGGTTCCGGCGGCCCGTGAGTTGGGCTTAGGCATCGTTCCTTGGAGCCCGCTCAAATTCGGCATTCTTTCGGGCAAATACACTCGCAGCAATCGGGAAACCGTCCAACCCGGCCGCGGAGAATGGGTCAAGGCTCTGTTGGCTGAGGAACGCACCTACGAAATCCTGGATGTGCTCTTCGAGGTGGCCCGTGAAGCGAACTCGACGCCGGCACGCGTCGCTCTCAACTGGCTGCATCGTCAGCCTGGCGTGACTGCACCCATTATAGGCGCCCGAACTATCGAGCAACTCGATGACAACCTTGCCGCGCTTGATCTGGAACTTACTTTGGATCAACTTTCCCGGCTCTCTCAGGTCTCGCGTCCAAAATTGAACTTTCCCGCTGAGTTCTTGACCGCTTCAGCACCTTTCCGAAATCCAGAGATAACGATCAACGGCGAGGCCGCAGGGGCCAATCCTTTGGCGGCGCCGGCTGGCCAGTCCTACTGATCGACGGCGCCAGAGACCCTTGAAGGGGATGGCGCCCCTTCTCTCCATCCGCGCGCCAGCCCCTTCGCCTCGGCCATTTAAAAATTTATTTCGGCAGTGCTCTAATCATCCAGTGAGCGCGCACCAAAGATGCCGAAGGAAAAACGGGACCTTCTGGAATCTCCCGCTGAAAATCGCCCGAACAAGACAAGTGCCGTTGAAGTAAAATTCGGCGCCGCGGCTGCGAGTCTCCTCGAGCAGTTGCGCTTTGCTCCTTCTGAAAAGATACCTGTCCATCGGGCCTCAATAGCTGTAGCCCGGACTCCCGGCGCGTTGCACGACTGTGACGCTTTCCAGGGGGGCGGTAACGATGCGGGTGTCAAAGCCTCCGCTTCTACGGATGTCTGCTTTGCTCCCATTTACCGGAGCGACGACTTTCCATGTCCCTGCGTGGCCGGCGTATGTTACAAGGTCATTCTGTTGGACTCTCGTTCTCGTAGGCGTTCTTCGCCGGGGAGGTGTAGGTCTTGTGCCTTCCCACCAGACATCGCCCTCCGCGGGACTGAGGGCGACGCTGGTGAAGATCGTGTTACTCGCCGGGATGGCCATGGCACTTCGGTCGATGCCGGCATCGGGACGAGTGGTGCGCAGGCACTCCTTGGCATCCGAAGGGAGAAGCAAAGGCGACAGCCTTGAACTTAGGTGGTATGCAGGCTCGAAGGCCAACGAACCGGATAATACAACTGTGCGGAACTGCTTCATGCTCAACCCCCGTAGTTCAGGGCTTGTCGCTAACCTTACCCGGTAGCATGTTTCATGCCCGACTAAAGGAGACTCCGGCAACACGGGAAAAACAAATCGTAATTCCCTTATAGAAAACGAGCTATAAGAACATCACCGCTGTCCACGATCCCCATCACCGAGCAAAATCGAGGAAGAGTTTTGTAAGAAATTCCGACACTGCATCCGCCCAGTGTCGCGGTTCGGACTCTAGGCTCATCGTAACTCGCTTGTTGCAAAGAACTTGACTGTAGGGACGTCGATTTGATCCTGATTGTAAATCTTTCCGTCAAGAGTCGCGCAAGCGGTAAAGGAGACGAACATGAGCGTGGTCGCCATGCGATACTGGCTAGATTGCGTTTTTGACCGCCCTAGTTCCTTGGAAGCGAGCCGAGTGACCCGTATCGCGCTCACATGCAATAGACTGATCGACGGGAGACGGTTGGATTTGCGACTTACGAGGGCCGCAAATCATTCAGTACTACCTTCGCCGATTCGGTTACGAACTTAATGTCTTTAGCTTGCCAGCCCCAGGGGAGGCTAAAATTCATAAAGCCCTTGAAGTCTTGAGTGATGTCCTCAGTCACGTCTTCGTCCTGAGCAGCAGTCCGCACCTTGAACTGCGTGGTGATGTGGGCACTTACGGCGATTCTCGATGAGATAACTACTTCCCCTTGTATCCGCTCTTCGTCCTCGCCGGAAAATTTCACGGTGTCCAGGGAGACGGCAATCGGCGCTACTGTTGAGCGATTGATTGCCTTCGGGTTCTCAGTTTCAAACGTCCAACTCATGATTTCTGCTTTGATGGGCTGCTCGACTTTTTCGATAAACAGCGGATCGGCGTACAGGTCTTGGAGGGTAATTGGCATGCTGAGCGCTTACCAAATTGATGCACGCTTTTCCAGCCTGAAATCCGGTGTCGTCTCCACACGCCTCTCGTCGCGTGGTTGTGCAGGGCTCAAGCGCTTGCCTGTACGCAAGCTCAAGGGATCGCAACCATCTACCAGGAATTTAGCCTTATCCCGAGCTAGTTCCAACCCCATTCCTGCGCGGCGGCATTCCTTTGAAAAGAATGCCCGCGCAGTGCGTTCTTATTAGCTCCGTCCGAGTTCTTCAACCAAGGATTGCCCCGAGGATCTTTTCGTTTATTCTTAAAGGATTACTGCTATACTTTAACTATTTGTCCATAAATGCTTTATATATTCTTTTTTATGCGAAAAGCTTACGTGTTGGGACATTTCGTACCAAGGGCGTGGAGTTTCGCAAATGCGGCCCGTGGGACGAAACGAGCCGAAGAGCACACACAGGCGTGTAGCTTCTGGATCTCCTGACGTCGGTTTGCGTTCTGGCACCGTGCGTCGGCTTCAACAGACTCTGTCGGAAGAAGAGCACCCCCTGTTTTTTAAATGCTATACTGCCTAATGGCCGTGACACGATTCGTGTTTTTCTTCCTTCTTGCCTGCGGTATCCTCGGTGCGGAGGAAATCCCGCAACTCAAAGCTAAGGCCGGGATGCCCGTGATCCAAGAATTAATGGGCGGCTGCTCCCTCACGTGTGCCTTTCCGTGGGAGGCTGTGACGGGAACCTCGACCTTCGGTGATGGAATCGCCGCTCTCAACGACGCCGACTCCCTCACAGCGTGGACGAACGCTCAGACCGGCGACACGCTGATCTTCAAGTTTCCCTCGAATCTCCCGCGGGAGCTAAACGGGACGCCGTTTTACGGAGTCGATATTGCCAATGGGCGTCTGCATCCGGAGAGCGGTTTCAAGGAATTTGGCCGCATCAAGACGATCCGACTTTGCCACAACAACCAACCGCTGTGCACTATCCGTCTGGCGGACACACGACGCTGGCAGCACGTCACCTTCCCTGACGTCTATCTCAATGTCGGCGACACCCTGGCAATCGAGGTGCTCGACACTTATCCTGGCAAGAAGGAACAGACCGCGGCCATCACCGAAATCGTGCTTCAAGGCGCGCATTGAAGATCCCCCGTCTACAATGCCGAAAGGAATGGCAGAAACCGGCATCAGCGATGCCGGCTACCCAATTTGCGAGTCAACTATCGTATCTATCAAAATGAATCTGATACTATTTTCTCAAATGTGACGAGGGATCGCTGCTCGATGGACTTGCGAGAGGTTCGAATCAATGCCAGGTAGGCGAATGGAGATTCGGCGCAGCCGGCTAGCTGAAGCACTGGACGTTCTGCGCGAACTCTATGACGAGATTGGGATTAAAGCCCCTCATGGTCGATCTCGGATCAACTCTCGTGATGATTTCGGCTTGACGCGCATGTTGAGCGCGCATCTGAGCGAGCCGTCGGTCCGAGTGGTCGGATGCGCCGCATTGTTTTCCGGACAGGTTTGATGGAAACAGGTTTGAGTGCAACGCTCTTTGTCTCGAATCTAACCCTTAATCAGAAAGTTACTATATGAAAAATTCCCAATTGGCGGCGCAGCTCTTCACCGTGCGAGACTACCTGCTGGAGCCTTCCGCATTTGCGCAAACCATCAAACGTCTAAAAGCCATCGGCTACCCGGCCGTGGAGCTCATCCCGTCGGAGACCGTGAGCGATGAAGAGGTGGCGAAAATCTGCGGCGAGGCCGAAGTGAAGGTCGCTGCGGCGCATGTGCGGGGAGACGTGGTCCTCGAGCGGCCGGAAGCGATCGTCAAGAAACTGCAAGTCGTGGGAGCAAGCCTTGCGGTTTACGCCTACCCTGCGGGAGTGGACCTGAGCTCGCGGCCCGAAGTGGAGCGGCTAGCTGATGGACTGGAACGAAGCGCTCAGGTGCTGCGGCAGGCGGGGCTGACATTGGCCTACCACAATCACGCGATGGAGTTCTTCCGGCTCGACGGCGAGCTTGTTTACGACGTCATCCGCAAGAAGGCGCCAGCGTTGTTTTTCGAGCTCGACGCCTATTGGGTGCAGTACGGCGGTATGAGCCCGGAGCGCTGGATTCGACAACTCGGCAGCAAGTTAGTCAGCGTTCACCTTAAAGACTTTGGGGTTGCCCCCAGACACGGCGAGCCGCCCTTTATGACAGAGGTTGGCCAGGGTAACCTGGATTTCCGTACCATTGTCGCGGAGGCCGAACGCGCCGGGTGCAGGTGGTTTGTCGTGGAACAAGACATCACGCCCGACGACCCCTTCGATTCGCTGGAGCGCAGCTTACGGTACGTCCAAAGCGAACTGGTTTCGCCAGTCGCCGCGAACGCAAATACCTAAGGAAAAGCGATCCGTCCCGGCAAAACGGGCCGCAGGGCCGCGCTCACGGTGACGGTTTTTCAGCCAATCCCCGCTTATTCCAGCAGTCGATTGTCGCAAGATATTCTTGTGTAAGTTCTTGTACTCTGTTATTGACTGAATTCCATAAGATATAGAACTGTTCGATTTGCCGCGGGGTTCCGCATCACTGCTTTGGCCTCGGGTTTGCACTGAGGCGCGGACCGAAAAAAAAGTTTCAGGAACAGCTGCAGGTTCTCGGACAAGCGAGGCTATCGCAAGTTGCGGAATCCGTTGCTTGCGCCAAGCCACAGCAAAAGTCAGTTGGAGGCGGCTCAACGCATGCATTGCGGTTGCGTTTTGGGTCGGATTTGATTTAACGAGACGATGCCGATCGAGCGCTCCCCCGAGGCTGATACTTTTTTCCTTCACGCAGGCAACACGACTTACGCCATGAAAGTGCTGGCGCAGGGTTATCTGACGCATCTGTATTGGGGTCCGAGGGTGGCGATTCAGGATTTGGACTTCGTCCTTCAGTTTCGCGATCGCGCCTTCAGCCCGAATCCGGACGGCTTGGGGAGGGAATTCAGTCTTGATACAATCCCGCTGGAGTATCCGGTTTACGGCAACACAGATTTCCGGGCGCCGGCGCTGGAGGTCTTACAGTCCGAGGATGGGTCGCGTATCGTGAATCTGCGGTTCAAGGATCACCAGATCGTTGCCGGGAAGCCTTCGCTCCCGGGGCTTCCAGCCACCTGGGTCGAAATGGAGGCCGAGGCCGAAACGCTGATCATCGGGTTGCAGGACTCGAAGCTCAATTTGCGTGTGGAGCTTTCTTACACAGCCTTTGCCGATCATCCGGCAATTGCGCGGTCGGCGCGGATCGTCCATCGTGGAACCTCTGCGCTCACTCTCCGCCGGGTCTTGTCCTGCTCGGTTGATTTTTCCTCGAGCCAAACGGAGGGCGGATTCCTGCATCTTTCCGGCGCTCATTTGCGCGAGCGCGAGGTTTACTGCGCGCCTCTTCGTCCCGGCATCCAGTCGATCGAGAGCCGCCGCGGCTCAAGCAGCCATCAACACAATCCGTTTTTCGCGCTGACGGGACCGGATACGAATGAAGATCACGGAGCCGTCTACGGCTTCAATCTCGTCTATAGCGGAAACTTTCTCGGCTTGGCCGAGTGCGATGCCGATTACGGGTGCCGGGCGCAGCTTGGGATCAATCCCTTTGACTTTTCCTGGAAGCTTGAGCCGGGAGCTGAGTTTCAAACCCCCGAAGCGGTGCTGATTTTCTCGGCGGAAGGGCTCGGTGGCATGTCGCGGGCATACCATCGACTATACCGCAGGCGTCTTTGTAGGGGAGAATGGCGGGACAGGCCGCGGCCGATCCTTGTCAACAACTGGGAGGCGACGTATTTCGACTTCGATGCGGACAGGCTGGAGAAGATCGCGGCAGCCGCGGCGGAGTTGGGAATCGAGTTGTTCGTCTTGGACGACGGGTGGTTCGGTCGTCGCGATGACGACCGAACCTCGTTAGGCGACTGGTTCGTGGACAAACGGAAGCTGCCGGGCGGGCTGGAGGACGTTGCTGCCCGCATCAACGCGAAGGGGTTGTCCTTCGGCCTGTGGTTCGAGCCGGAGATGATTTCGGTCGAAAGCGAACTTTATCGTGCGCATCCTGACTGGTGCCTTCATGTTCCCGGCCGTTCGAGAAGCGAAGGACGCAACCAATTGGTCCTCGACTTTTCGCGGTCGGATGTGCGGGAGGAGATTTATAGGCAGATGGCGGCGATTCTGCGAGGCGTGCCGATCGCCTATGTGAAGTGGGACATGAATCGGCACATGACTGAAGTCGGTTCCGCCGCGTTGCCACCGGAGCGTCAGCAAGAAACGGCCCATCGCTACATACTGGGGCTTTACGAATTTATGGAGCGGCTGACTCGAGAATTTCCGCACATTCTTTTCGAGGGGTGCGCAGGCGGCGGCGGCCGCTTCGACCCAGGTATCCTGCATTACATGCCGCAGATCTGGACGAGCGACAATACCGACGCGATCTCCCGCCTCAGTATCCAATACGGCACCAGCCTGGTGTATCCATGGAGCGCGATCTCGGCGCACGTCTCCGTGGTGCCGAATCATCAAGTGGGCCGCGTGACACCGTTTAAGACGCGCGGCGAAGTAGCGTTTACCGGAGCGTTCGGCTACGAACTCGATCTTTCCATTCTCAGCGCCGAAGACCGCGAGGAGGTCAAACGCCAGACGGCGTTTTACAAGCGGGTACGCAAGTTGTTGCTCGATGGCGATCTCTATCGCCTGCGCAGCCCATTCGAATCGAACGAAGCAGCGTGGATGGTGGTTTCGCCCGCCAGGGACGAGGCGCTGGTCACCCATGTGACGATCCTCGCCCTGCCGAATGCCGCGCAGCATTTTCTCAGGCTGAAAGGGCTCGAGGCAGCGGCGAACTATAAGATTGGCGATCTCGTTCGTCGCGGG
>JAXIPG010000066.1:0-12170 GCA_045403045.1 Terrimicrobiaceae bacterium | reverse complement strand
AAGCCCGGCCGGGCATCCTCAATGGGCGCGGCGCCTTCAGCGAGCGCGCCACCGGTCACGGCGTAGGTCTGGATTGGGCGATCAAAGCCTTTGACCTGGATGGGTTCCTTTGCGACACACGAGAACGCGTCCTTGACCAAGAGCCACGTCTCCTGGCTGATGAGGATCTCGCCTGGTTGTGCCGCAGCTTGCAGCCGGTTGGCGAGGTTCACCTGTTTGCCGATGATCGTGTAGTCCATACGCTCGTCGCTGCCGAAATTGCCGACCGTTGAGAAGCCCGTGGTGATGCCCATGCGCGCCTCGAAGCCTTGCCTGATCCCTGTCGCCAGCCACAGATGGTTCAGCTCGCTGATGGCTTCCTTCATCTCCAGCGCCATTCGCACGCAGGCCACGGCATCTTCCGGCACGCCTTTCGTTTCCGGGTCGCCAAAGAACACCAGCACCGCGTCCCCGACAAATTTGTCCAAGGTGCCGCCGTGCTTCAACACCACCCCGGCCATGCGGTTCAGGTAGCCATTCAAGATGAAAGTGAGGTCCTCCGACTCCATGCCCTCGGTCTTATTGCCGAAGCCGACGATATCGGAGAAAAACACGGTGAGTTTCTTGCGGCTGCAGCCGATCCGTGCGTCCTGCCGGCCCTCGAAGATCGATTGGTAGACTTGGCGCGAGAGATACCGGGCAAGCTTCAGCGAGAGGTCCTCCAGTTTCCGGTGCGACTCCTTCAAAGCGAGTTGCGTGCGGACGCGCGCGAGCACGATGGCCGCGCTGACCGGCTTGGCGATGTAGTCCACCGCCCCAAGCCCGAAGCCCTGCGCCTCGTCCTCGACCTCGGATTTGGCGGTGACGAAGATTACTGGAATGCGACGCGTCCGTTCATTGGCTTGGAGCTGGCGGCAGACTTCGTAACCGTCCATTTCCGGCATCATGACGTCTAGAAGAATCAGTGCCGGTTCTGGATCGCCCTGTGCGATCCTGAGCGCCTTTGGGCCGTTCACGGCGACTTTGATCTGGTAATGCTCCCGCAAGATCCCTGCCAGCACGTCCACATTCTCAGGAGTGTCATCGACGATCAGAATGAGCGTGTCGTTCGAAGATTGTTGCACGGGTCAGCCTATCTACAAGCGATCCGACCGCAACTCAAGGTGAACGACCACGAGCCATTGCTCGGTTAAGCGGGAGCGCATGCGTCTCGCGTGCGTGGCTCGGCGTCCCGCCGAGCCAATTTCCCCGGCGGGACGCCGAGAAACCACACCTGGGACGGGTGTGCTCCCCAAAAATCGCATACGAGGAGAGGAGGACGGTCGCCGTCGCTGTAGGTTCCTGGCTGGAAGACCGGATCAGACCCTTCGAGCGAATCTGTGTCAATCCGTGTCAATCTGTGGCTATTACTTCGGCGCGTCGGCCCTTGAGCAGATACGCCTGTTGCTGGCCGCGGCCTTTGATCTCAATCTTGCCACGGGGCTCCAACACATACTTCTCCCGCATTCGCTCATAGACGGCGTCGGTCACCTGGATTTCGCCGGTGACGCCGTGACTTTCCATGCGGCTGGCGAGATTTACAGTGTCGCCCCAGAGATCGTAGATAAATTTCTTGATGCCGATTACGCCGGCAACCACCGGACCCGTGTTGATGCCGACTCGCATGGT
This sequence comes from Terrimicrobiaceae bacterium, assembly GCA_045403045.1. Classification (GTDB taxonomy): domain Bacteria; phylum Verrucomicrobiota; class Verrucomicrobiia; order Chthoniobacterales; family Terrimicrobiaceae; genus DASTFP01. Next base: position 10,523 of record JAXIPG010000066.1, on the reverse strand, counting down.
AAAAGGCACATGAGCGTTGCGGCTCAACCGCGTGCAGGCGTCGAGCATGGCGAGCGCCATCTCGACCACGGCCTCGGTATGATCTTGCCGGGGAGTCGGCACGCCACCGACAACCATGTAGGCGTCGCCGATCGTCTTGATTTTTTCCAGTCCGTGGTGCTGCGCGAGCTGGTCGAACTCCGAGAAGATCACGTTGAGGTAGCTGACCACGGCTTGCGGCGCGATGTCTGCGGAGAGCCGTGTGAAATCCACGATGTCGGCGAAGAGCACGGTGGCCTCTGTGTAGTGATCGGCGATCAACCCTTCACCGCGCTGCAAGCGTTGCGCGATGGTGCTCGGCAAGATGTTGAGAAGCAGTTGCTCGGCGCGTTCGCGTTCGCGGTCGGCTTTGGCCTCGGCACGGCGGCGCTCGGTGGCCTCGAAGGTGACAGCGATCATATTGCCCACGGCAGCAGCAAAGGCGAGCTCGTTATCGTCCCAGACGCGCGGCCCGCCGACGTGTTCGAGACAGAGCACGCCGGCGAGACGGCCTTTGATAAAGACGGGCACGTCGAGCATCGCCGTGATGCCGAGCGGGCGAAGATAGGTCTCGATGAATTCGCTCGTGCGCGGATCGGTGGCTGCGTCATGGGCGACGATGTAGGTTTCACGGCGCAACGCGGCGAAGTAGCGAGGGAAGCTCACAGCATTCAGCACGATTTCATCGGTCACGTGCTCCTTTTTTGCGAACTCAAAGAGATCGAGAAGCACGATCGCTTCGCGCTCGGTGTCCTTCTCCACCAGGCGCCAGGCGCTCGTGCGGGCGACGCCGAGGGTGCAACTGGTCGTCTCGACCAGAACGCGCAATGCGGCGCCAAAATCACTCTTGTCGAACTGTGAAAGATCGAGCAAGCAGCGCTGGTGGCGCAGTTCGCGCTGGGTGCGCAGTTCAGCGTTCTCAAAGATGCTGCGATATTTTATCTCTGCGGCGCGGGCGGTGGCGAGCGACTCGTCTGCGCGCGCGACCGCCGCGCGTAACTCGCGCGCCGATTTGGCGAGCCGACGGTTGATGACTGTGAAGACCGCGACCAGCACGGCCAGCCCCACGGCATAGACATGATGAGCCGGGATGCTGAGCCAATCCCGCAGAAGCAGGTAGCCGCAAACGGCCACGAGAACGAAGCCCGCAGCGAGGGGCAGCCAGTTTGCGCGCTTCATCGGCGGCCAAAATTCAGGACGCGTTGCCGAAAGAGGCGCTCGCACCGCCGATCCCTAAACTTCGCCCGTCAAGGCGGTTCCTGGACATCAGGCAGGACGGTGATTTTGGCAGCGAGCTTTCCGTCACCCGGATCAACATCCACCGCGACGAGCGTCCCCTCGATGAGATTGAGAAGCTGGCTGGGCTTGCCATCCGCAGTCACAATAACAGTCTCGGAGATGACCTTGAACGTCTGGGTCGTTTGGTTCGCCGGATTCGTTACAGTCAGATAGCCGTTGCCGGCGTCGAGGTCGGAAACTTTGCCGCTGAAGGTCCCGGCAAAGCTGTTGATCGAAAAGGCGAAAAAACATCCGAAGCAGAAAGCAAGAAGTCGGTGATAAGGACGCATTTTCATGATCGAAGGAGCAGTGCCAGCGTTTATTAAGGCCGGTTCCATCGAACAAAATCAACGAGATTCTTCGGGAAGGGCGAATAACAAACCTGGAATGAATCAGTGCGGTCTTTCGGCTTCGGCTCGGGGTGGCCGCCCAAGCAGCTCCCACATTGCCTCATGGGGAGGCTTGTTCAAGTAAAGTACAGCGTGCACTTCGGAGGTGATGGGAGCCTCCACACCGAGTTTTTGGGCACATTGCCAGGCGCTCAGTGCCGTGGGAATTCCCTCGGCAACCATTTGCATGGAAGACTGAATCTGAGCGGGTGACTCTCCCCGGCCGAGGCGTTCTCCGACTTTTCGATTGCGGCTGTGGCGGCTAAAACACGTCACCATCAAATCGCCGACCCCACTGAGACCGAAAAACGTTTCTCGTCGTCCGCCCAGAGCGACACCAAGGCGCATCATTTCGGCCAGAGCGCGTGTCACGAGGCCCGCCTTGGCATTGTCGCCCATGTTGAAGCCGTCGGAGACACCCGCGCTGATGGCGAAAACATTCTTGAGCGCGCCACCGAGTTGAATGCCAGTGACATCGTCGCTCGTATAGGCGCGGAAAGTCGGGAGTGAAAACGTCTTTTGCAAGGGATCGAGCAGCTCGGCGTGTGCGCAACCGATCACGCCTGCCGCGGGAATGCGTTGTGCAACCTCGACGGCATGGTTTGGACCGGAAAGAACTGCGACCCGGTTCGCCGGCAGGCATTCTTCGAGAATCTGGCTCATGAGCTTGCCAGTGTTGTGCTCGATGCCCTTCGTGCAGGTGACAAGCACCGTCTTAGGATCCGGGCTCAATGTGGCAAGCTGGGCTGCCACTTCTCGGACTGCTTTCGAGGGGGTGACAATGAGTGCGAGTTCGGCATCCAATGCATCCGTAAGATTTCCGGTAGCATAAACATTTGGGGGCAAACGCACGCCGGGCAAATATGTCTCATTTGTGCGTCTCGAGACGAGCTCCTCCGCAATGGAAGGATTGTGCGCCCAGAGTCGGACCTGAGCGCGATGCTCGGCAAGGAGTAGGGCCAGGGCCGTTCCCCAACCACCTGCGCCGATTACACTGATCTTCTTATGCATAAGAACGACTCAAGCTCTTGAGGCGGAGCGCTTTTTCTCGAATTTTTTCTCTGTTCCGGCAAGAAGGCGTTCGATGTTTGATTTGTGTCGCCAGACGGCGAGAGCGCACATTAGGGCAGCGATGATCACAAGACGCCAGTCGCAGCGTCCAAAGAGCATTAGAATGCCGCTGGAAACGGGTAGCGAGATAGCCGCCGCAATCGATGCCACGGAAACATAACGCATGCCGTAAAAGAAAACGACCCAGACCACAAGGCCGCATAGAAAAACCCATCCGGGAAACAGCCCAATCATGATTCCGCCCGACGTGGCAATGCCTTTTCCACCCTTGAAGCCGAGCCAAACGGGGAAGATATGCCCGACCATAGCGAAAACTGCTGCAATGATGCCCGCGAGGATGGCATGGTCGGGTGGAAAGTGGCTGGCTGCTGCAAAGCCGATTCCGACGGCGAGCCAGCCCTTAAGGAAATCCGCAGCGAAGACAAAATAGCCCCATTTCTTGCCAAGCACGCGGAGGGCGTTCGTCGCGCCGATATTGCCGCTGCCCACCTTGCGCAAATCCACACCTTTGATGCGTCCAACCAGATAGCCGCTCGGAATGGACCCAATCAGGTAGGCTCCCAGGGCTAGGGCGGGGGCGAGAATCAACATTTGTGAGGTAATGAATGTCCCGGGGATTGCTCTCAAGAAAAAATCATGCACCTTTTCTCATGAAAGTCGCCACTGCGATTTGTCTTTTTTCCGTATTTTTCAATCCGATCATGAAAATTGCTCTTGCTGGGGATCTGCCCGCTGAAGTGACGGTTCGCTTGCTCGGACCCGATAACACCCCCCTTCCACCCGAAAAAGTGCCAAGTGTCAGAAAATCCGACGAGGAATGGCTCAAGCAGCTTGGGCCGGAGCGATTTCAGATCCTCCGCACCCAGGGGACGGAGCGGCCTTTCTGTGGCACGCTCCTGGACAACAAGAAGACGGGTATTTACTTTTGTGCGGGCTGTGATCTGCCTCTATTCAGCTCAAAGACAAAGTTCCATTCCGGCACGGGCTGGCCCAGCTTTTTCGAGCCCTTTGCGCGGGAAAATGTCCTTGAGATCCAGGATAGGAGTCATGGCATGCTTCGCACGGAAATTCGCTGTGCCCGTTGCGGTGGACATCTCGGACACGTCTTTCCTGACGGTCCGGCACCGACCGGGCTCCGATACTGTCTGAATTCCGAGGCCCTTGTCTTTCGCGAAACGAGTGAGCGCTGAGAAAAATTCGGAAAAACTGCAATGAAAATTATCCCTCGTTTCCTTCAGCGATTGTTTCCGCTCCCAACGAATGCATTCGTTCGACCTCTTTGGTTGGCTGTTCTGGCAGTCGGCCTCGTGACGGTGCAGCAGAGAGTGAATGCCTCGTCGACGACTGTCGATGGCGCAACAGTCGAGGAATTTACCGGCGGCCATACGCGGGTTGTATGGCTCACTGACCTCGAAAACAAGGACACCTTCGCAGAGCGAAGCCAGCTTCAATTGGTTGGTTATGATTCGCGTGATGGAAAAGGCGAACGCATCATTTGGGGTGACCGCGCCAACTATTATCGGCCACTGATCACGCCGGATGGAGAGCAGATCGTCATCAGCAATAGGCAGACGCGGAAGATCTACGTGATCAAGTGGGACGAATCGCGTCCGCGGCTGCTCAAGGAACCGGGATGCGCCACTGAACTCTGGCAGGATCCGAATACGGGAAAGATTTGGGTCTATTATCAGGAGAATCCAAACGACTTTACGAAGCCAGTTTTGCGATTTCCAATCGATGAACCAGCCAACATGCAGACGGTTTGGTCCTCGTCCGTTATCCAAGCCTTGCCATCCTTCCAGCTTTCCCGCGATGGCAAAATGGCTGCGTCTACGTTCCCATGGCCAAGCTCCGGGGTGGCAGAACTCCCGGACGTGGCCTGGCGTAAACATCGCGACGGGTGCTGGCCCGCAATGGCGCCGGATGACAGCTATACCTCATGGACGTTCGATGGCCCGCATCGAAATTTGTTCATGACGAGGGCAGGCGAGAAAGAATCCTGGACGGTGAATATTTCCAATGCTCCCGGCGTGAACAACTTCGAGGTTTACCATCCGCGATGGAGTAACGATGTTCGATTCATGGTGATGACAGGGCCCTACACGTCCGGCGACAAGAACATCAAGCTCTGGGATGGAGCGGACGGGGTGGAAATCTACATTGGCAAGTTCGACAAGGAGCTTCGGGCAATGGCCGGCTGGCTCAAACTGACCGACTCGCGCATCGGAGAATTATTCCCCGATGTTTGGATCGCTGGTGGCGAACAAAAATCGAGCAAGTTTAACGCCTCCGCTCGGGTTTCCACGGTAACAAGTTCGAAACTGGCCCAACTGCTCAAATCAGTTTTCGGCGAGCTCTACGAAAATGTTTGGCCGGGCAGCAGAACCGGATTGCTGTTTCAGTGGCGCGACAACAAGGATAACGGCCAGTTCGTCAATGGCTCCGGCAACTCGCGCAACGTTCGTCTTAGAGCCGAGGGCGGTGCCCGCTTCGGTCCCAATGGAGAGATGCATATTCTTGGTGGCGCATTCGTTCCCGACGGGACCTTTAACAAGGAGATCCGGGACGCCTGCAGGAAGACTGACGAACTTGCACTCGAGGCGATCGTCACCGCATCGCGTGTCCCGCAGTTCGGTCCTGCACGAATTATCAGTCTCTCGAGGAGCCCTTCCAAAAGAAACTTCACGTTGGGCCAGGAGGGTGATCACCTTGCGCTTAGGCTCCAAACTTCGAACACCAGCAGGAACGGCATGGATTTCAGACTCGCTCCGCTCGAGCCGGGCAAACCGTACCATGTGCTTGTAACCTACAAACCCGGGCTCCTCGTTTGCTACCTGGACGGGAAAATCGCCAGCCAGACGCGCTTTGAGAGCGGATCTTTCGACAAGTGGCATGGTGGTAGCTATTCGCTCATCTTTGGAAACGAGGTCGGCGGCGTGCGGCCTTGGGAAGGCTATTTGGACGGCGTGGCGATCTACAGCCAATTTGTCGATCCCGAAGAAGCGGCGAGAAAGTTTATATTGGCCAGCGCACGGATTTCTACACGGCCCAGGATCGACCGAAAAATCGTGAAGGCGGAAATGCTCCAAAAGGCCGACTCGCCCCCGCCGGAGGCCATTACTCCGTATCGCAGAGCGCTGGTCGTCAATCGCTATAAAATCAAGGAAGCCAGAGACTCCAAGCTTGTGAATCAAACCGTTCAGGTTGCCGAATGGGCTCTGCTTGACGCGAAGGTTCCCTCGACGTACGCGCAGGTGAAGCCAGGCCAGATTCTCGAGCTCGATCTCGAACCTTACGAAGCGCATCCTCAACTCGAAAGCGAACGGCTTGCCAGTGACGTGCCATCTCTCGATGAGGATCTTTATTACAGCGTAAGTTCAGGGCGTTAAGAGACTCCTAAGAGCCGTGGTCTTCAGTTCGCATCTGTTCATTTTCTATTTCCTGCCGCTCTCGCTGTTGGTCTATTACGCCCTTTTTCGAGCGCCTCAACGTTGGCGTAATTTCGTTCTGATCGTCTTCGGATACGCATTTTACGGATGGGCGGAGCCCCGCTTCATCCCGCTGATGTTTGGAACAACGTTGCTCGATTGGCTGATCAGTCTCGTTATTGCGCACAACAGCTGGAACATCTGGCGGGCACGCCATGAACCTGTGGCGGTGTTGGAACGCGGGGCAGGCCGAAGCAAGACGCAGAAGCAGGCGATCGCGCTATCCGTAATCCTGAACCTGTCGGTCCTTGGTTTTTTTAAGTACTTCAATTTTGGCGTCGATAGCTATAACGCCCTGGCGCAATCGCTTGGCTTGGAAAGCTGGCAATGGAACACGTTCTTTCGCGTCATTCTTCCGTTGGGCATCAGCTTCTACACATTCCAAGCGATGAGCTACACCATCGATGTCTATCGCGGTGAAGCGAAGGCTGTGAAGAATTTCACGGACTTCTCTTGCTTTGTTTCCATGTTTCCGCACCTGGTAGCGGGACCGATTCTGAAGTTTTCGTACTTGGCCAACCAATTGGAAAACCGGACGCTAAGCTTTGAAAAATTCGCGCGTGGGGCGACCTTCGTCGCTTTGGGATTGGCTAAAAAGATTCTTCTGGCAAATCCAGCGGGGAAGGTGGCGGATACCACCTTCAATGCGGGATCGGTCGGATTCTTGGACGCATGGTTCGGGGCAGTTGCCTATGCTTTTCAAATTTACTTCGACTTCAGCGCGTATTCGGACATGGCGATCGGGCTTGGACTGATGCTCGGCTTCGTGTTTGCCAAGAACTTTGATTCGCCCTACAAGGCGGCCTCGATAACGGAGTTTTGGCACCGCTGGCATATCTCGCTGTCCTCCTGGCTGCGGGATTACTTGTACATCCCGCTCGGAGGCAACCGCCATGGACACCTTCGAACGTATGGCAACCTTATGCTTGTGATGCTGCTCGGAGGCCTCTGGCATGGGGCATCATGGAATTTTGTCATCTGGGGCGGGATCCATGGCGGTATGCTTGCCTTCGAACGCAGCCAGGGGAGGCATGGCATGTTCAATCGATTGCCGCGTCTCGCGCAGATTTTCCTGACGTTCCTGATTGTGGTGTTCGCCTGGGTCTTTTTCCGCGCCAGGGACCTGCCCGGCGCGCTCGCTTACTGCCAAAGCATGCTCGGTCTGGGGACGCCTCAAGCCGGCGCTGGATTGATCGCCGGCATGATCTATCAACCTTACTATCTCGTAAGCATGATCCTCGCTGGCGTGGTCACCTGGGCAGGCGTTCAGACTTGGGACTGGACGCGCACGCTCACGGCTCCAAAGGGCGCCGTCATCTTCGCACTGTTCTGGGTTTCCCTTCTGGTCATGGCCACACAGGCCTACAATCCTTTCATCTACTTCATCTTCTGAGGCATGTCCGACTCGCCTTACACGAAACTAAGCCGCGAGGAGATTGCCGAGGTGGAAGTTGGCAACACCTCAATCACTCGCTCAATGAGCGTGGCTCTGGCCGCCGCCTTTATCCTAACGATTGTCAGCGTGCCCGTGACTCAGCATATCATCGAAATTCGCGCAGGCTTTGCGGAAAGCAGAGCGTGGGTCCTACCGGCTGCCTACGAGATCTCCAAGCACCCGCGCCAGGCGTGGACGGCGTTGGTGAACCCCGCGAACGGCGATTTGATGGGCCGCTTGAAAGATGCAAACGGCGTTCTCATGCGTGGTTTCCAGAGCTACGAAGAGGCCCTTGAGAGCGATTCTTTCATTGCGCGCGCTGCTCTTCCCCACGCACAGGCATTTACCGCGGAATTCCTGGGTTTGGGCAACGAACAGGTCTATCTGGGCCGCGATCGCTGGTTGTTCTACCAGCCCGACGTCGCATATCTCACTGGGCCAGGATTTCTTGATCCATCTTTCCAGCGGAGCCGGGCGCGCAGCGGAGATTCCAGTGCGACAAAAGCTATCCAGCCTGATCCGCTCAAAGCCATCATTCAGTTTCGCGACCAATTGAAAAGCAGAGGCATTCATCTGGTCATCATGCCGATTCCGGTCAAACCAATGATTGAGCCAGAGTTTTTGTCCCCCTCTTACCGTCCGCCGCTACCGATCCCTTTGCAGAATCCGTCCTATGGGGCCTTTCTCAAGAGCTTGGAGAAGGTTCAGATTGACTATCTCGATATTTCGCACTCCTTTGCCGAAAAGAAACGCTCAACCGGGCGGTCTCAATTTCTGCGCACGGACACCCATTGGACGCCGGAAGCTATGCAACACGCTGTGGCTTTGCTGGCCGAAAAGCTCCGCGCAGTTGGCCTGGCGGGAACTGCCGAGCGAATCGAACTGGATCGTTCCAGCCAGATCATCCATGGACTCGGCGATATCGTCGCAATGCTTAAACTTCCGGCAACCTCTCGCCTCTACCCAAGAGAGGCCGTGACGATCCATCCCGTCCTTCGGCCGGACGGTAAGCCATGGTCCGCGGATTCTCGTGCCGACGTCCTTGTCCTGGGAGACAGCTTCTTCAATATTTTTTCATTGGAAGGAATGGGGTGGGGAGCTTCAGCCGGCTTCGTTGAGCAACTGAGCCACGCTTTGCAACGGCCCATCGATGCGATTATTCGCAACGACGCGGGAGCTCTTGCCACTCGTGAGCTTCTCGGCCAGGAACTTGCTCGCGGTCGCGATCGTTTTAATGGGAAGCGGCTCGTCGTCTGGGAGTTTGCCGTGCGGGAGCTGGCGACTGGCAACTGGGATTTCGTACCATTGAAAGCCCCTGCACGGACTGCAACGGATTTCCTGGTTCTCGAGGCTGGTGAGCGCCAGGCGGTGCGTGCGACTGTGAGGAGTTTCGGGGCCCTACCGCGCCCCGGCACGACGCCCTACAAGGACTATCTCACAGCCTTTCATCTCGCCGGCATTGAAGGGGACTCAGCGAAAGAAGCGATCGTTTATCTCCAGACCATGAAAAATCAACAATTGACCCCCGCCGCGCGTTTGCGTCCGGGCGATAGCGTTTCCCTCCTGTTGACAAGTTGGACGGATGCCGAGGCGCAATATGGAGGAATCAATCGTGGCGAACTCGAGGACGAAAACCTCCTGCTCGAAGAACCGAACCTCGCCGAACTGGCCCCATGAACAAACTGCTCTTTCCCTGCTTTCTCGCCGCTCTTACATCCAACCATGCTCTTGAGACCGATGTGATCCTCAAGGAACGCCTGGAATCCACGCAATCCTCAGCAATCGAAGGCGTGGAAGGGTGGCGATTTCTGCCGGCCGAAATCAAGCACTTGCTTGCCGGCGATCCCTCCGAAGACCCCAAGAGGCCTCTTGAAGCCATCGTGGACTTCAGCGAGCAACTCAAGCGCCTTCGCGTCCGATTGATCGTTGTCCCCATCCCGGCCAAGGCGACGGTGCATCCCGACTTTCTTGATTCGCGATTGAAAGAAGAAAGCGTCTCGGCTCCGGAAGCAGGCTTCTACGAAAGTTTGCGTGCCAAAGGCGTGGAGGTTCTCGACCTGGCGCCGGAATTTGCGAACGCGAGATCGAAAGGTCCCGTCTATTGCGCGCGGGACACCCATTGGAACGGTAGCGCCATCACACTGGCCGCCCACAAGCTCGCTGAAATGCTGCAAGGTGTCACCCCGAAAACCCTCGCGCTCGAAGTCAGCGAAGAGCCGGTGGAAATTCAAGGCGATCTCGGCGGCGACAAGGAAAACGTCGTCTTGCGCTTCGTGCGTCCACAAGGCCAGGCCGGACGCGTGGAACCGGACCGTGCGAGTCCGATTCTCGTCCTGGGTGACAGCCATGTGCTTGTTTTTCACGATGGGGGTGACATGCATGCCACAGGCGCGGGCCTGTCCGATCAACTCGCGTTTGCGCTTGGCGCGCCGGTGGACGTGCTAGGGGTGCGCGGATCGGGCGCGACATCCGCCCGGGTGAGTCTCGCGCGCCGCGCCCGCGCAAGCTCGGATTATCTCACCGGGAAAAAAGTGATTATCTGGTGCTTCGGTGCCCGTGAGCTGACTCAAGCGGACGCATGGAAGCTAGTTCCTCTAATGAAACCCCAGGATCCTTCGCAATAAAGGCGGCTGGAAAAGCCGTTCTCGCCCGGGGCCATTATTCCGCCCGGCTCTGTAGCCGGCATCGCTGATGCCGGTACATTAGAGCAAATGCCGAAAGAAATTTCCAAATGGCCGAGGCGAAATGGCCTGTCTTCTAAGAAACTGAATGAGCAAGGTTTTGGATAGGAACGAGTTCAAAGCCGAGAGAAGCGGCGTATTTGCGCAGGGAGTTTTGACGGCG
>JAXIPG010000125.1:0-15210 GCA_045403045.1 Terrimicrobiaceae bacterium | reverse complement strand
CAAGCACGCGCTTTCCCTCGATCCAAATTCGGTCGCGGCTCATCTCGCGTTGGGAAAGCTCTACTGGTTGAGAAACGACCTGACCGATGCAGACAAGGAATTCAAGGCTGCAGCGGAGCTGGCGCCACTCAGGTCCGCAGCGCGTCTGAGCTATGCTGAATTTAAGGCGCGCACCGGCAAACCGGATGAGGCCAAAGCGCTTTTGGATGAAATCATCCGCGAAGCGGCAGATTCCCTGCCAGCTTGGCGCCTCCTAGCTCAAATCGCCTTCACCGAGGGGAAACGGGATGAATCGCTGGAGCTCCTCGAAAATATCACGCTTCGAGACCCGGCGAACATTGAAGCTCGCTTACTGCAGGCCGAGGTCTGGCTGGCAAAAGGTGAGGTCAAGAAGGCCTTGGAAATCCTTGAAAGTCTAAATACAAGGCTCCCGAAGTTTGCGCCGATCAAATACCAACTCGCACGCGCCTACCTGCAGGACAACAATGCAGCTCAGGCCGCCGTCGTCTTGAAAGAGGCGATCACGGCGAATCCGGACTACGCCGAAGCGATACTGCTCTTGGGTGAGATCAATCTTCAGAGCGGGGATGCTAAACCAGTCGTTGCTTCGATGCTCGGGTTGCTGAAAAAGCGACCCGATCTGGTTCAGGCCCAATTGCTTCTTGCCCAAGCTTACCATTCGTTGGGGCGGCTGGACGATGCCACTGCGCTCTTCCGCGAGCAAATCAAGATCTATCCTCAAAGCTCAGCGCCCCATTTTCTCTTGGGACTAGTCCTACGGCAGCAGAACAAAATTGATGAGGCACGGAAGGCCTTTGAAGCCGCGGGTCTGTTAGCGCCGGAGAGTCTGCTACCCGTTGCCCAGCTTGTCGATTTGGACATCCAGAGCAAGGACTTTGACGCCGCAATGCAACGAGTCCACAGTCAGATTAAGAAGACGCCCGAGTCTCCAGGCGCGTACTTCCTGGAAGGCAAAGTTTATGCGGCTCAGGCTAAGTGGGATGACGCCGAGCCTGCCCTTCTTAAAGCGCTTGAGCTGGATCCAAATTCCTCAAGCACCTACGACTTGCTAATCTCCACCTACATGGCGGCAAACAGGTTGCCACAAGCAATCGCCCTGCTTGAACGCTTGCTTTCCAGGAGTCCCGACAATGATCGCGCGCTGCTGGTGTTGGCGCTGATCCACGATAGAATGAACGATTTCCCGAAAGCCCGGGACGCCTATGAAAAACTTCTGGAGGTGAAACCCGACATGCCCCACGCCCTGAATAATCTCGCTTACTTGTATGCCGAGCGCTTGGACCAGCCCGAAAAAGCCTACCCTCTTGCGCAGAAAGCCAGGGCATTGCAACCGGCAGACGCCGGAATAGCAGACACCCTCGGATGGATCCTCTACAAAAAGGGCGACTACCAGCAATCCCGGACTTTGCTTCAAGAAAGCGCAAAAAAACTTCCGAATAACCCTGAGATTCAGTTCCATCTGGGCATGGCGAGCTATATGATGGCCGATATGGCTGCAGCCCGAACGGCCTTCCGTCAGGCTGCGGCGGCAGCAAATGATTTTCCGGGAAAAGAAGAGGGCCGACACAAGCTTGCACTACTGGAAGGTTTCGAAGGCAACGCAACGGAGCTATCGAGTGACGGCTTGGAAGCGATTCTCAAGCAGCAGCCCGACGACCTCGTAACACGCATGCTGCTTGGCGAGTCTTACGAAAAGCAGGAGGCATTCGCAAAAGCGGCTGCAGCCTACGAACAAGCGCTCAAGCTGAATCCCAAGCTTCTCTCGGCCACCGCGAAGCTGGCCCAACTGAATGCCGGGCCGTTGCAAGACAGCGATAAGGCTCTCAAGTTCGCCAGGAAAGCGAGAGAACTCACACCAAACGATCCGAAAATCGCCGGTATTTTGGGAAGTGTGGCGTATCAGACCGGTAATTTCACCTGGGCTTATAGCCTTCTCCAGGATAGTGCCCGTCGGCTCCCCAACGACGCCGAAATCCAACACGATTTTGCCTGGGCGGCGTATAGCTTGGGCAAAGTGAGCCAAGCGCGACAAGCGATGCAGCGCGTCCTCGCGGCCGCCGCGGATTCCAGCCAGTCGAGCGACGCTAGGTCGTTCCTGGCGATGACGGCGCTCGAGGGAACGAATCTCATCGCGGCGGAATCCGAGGTCGATCAGGTCCTCAAAGCAAACCCGAACTACGTCCCGGCGCTGATGGCTCAGGCTGGGATCCTCGTCCAGCGTGGCGATTCCAACGCGGCAGCCACTGCCTACTCCGAAGTCTTGCGTTACTTCCCGGATTTCGCCCCTGCGCAGAAGCGCCTGGCATCGTTATACGCGGAAGACCCCAAAAAGCGCGACGAAGCGCACGACTTGGCCATAAAGGCTCGTAAAGCCCTTCCGGACGACCCCGAGCTAGCCCAAATCCTCGCCGAACTCAGTTACCAAAGGAAGGAGTTTGCTTACGCGGTGCAATTGTTGCGGCAAAGCTCGGAGAAGAGACCATTGGACGCCAAGCATCTCTATTATCTGGGAATGTCTCATTTGAAAGCCAATGCGAAGCACCAGGGTCGAGAAGCTCTCCAAGAAGCGCTGGCCGCCGGACTTGAGGATCCTCTTGCGGCAGATGCCAGACGCGCAATAAGCGAGCTGGACAAGACTAAATGAGCTTCTCAATCGATACGTCGGCAAAGCTTACATTCCAGTGCAACCCAAAATGCTGGCGTAACCATTTATACAACAGCTACTTATACGCCATCCCCTTTGCCGATGGCACCGGGACGTCGGAACACCTTACAGCTAGCCTGACAGAAAAAGAGGCTGCCGGCTGAACGAAACATTCTTAACATGCTCATACGCAATGTGTTATATCTAACCAACGTTTTTGGCACGATGCTTGCTTCAGGTTATCTACCAACTTTTTCACAAAGACTCATGAAAACCAAATCAACCCCTCTAAACAAATTACTGCTACTTGCGGTCGGAGTTCTTGCTCTCGCTGCTGTGCCACCCGCTCATGCCGTCCCAATGCTCCGGATAAGCGATGGAACAAATACAGTGACGATAGCGGATGGGAGTGGCATTGATAGCAATTCACTCACAGGCGCAGTCACGTACTCCGGTGCCGTTGGGAATTTCATGCTAAACGTCTCGACCGGAGTATCAACACCAATACTCGGCAGCCAGACGTGGCCTCATTTGGACCTTAGCTCGGTCGATATTTCCGGCACGACGGGCGGCACGCTAACCATTCTCTTCTCCGACAACAGCTTCGGCGCATCAGCCGGTGGCGTGATGGCCAGCATCGGCGGCACTTCGTATGGGACGGTATCGTATTCAACATATTACGACGCTTCGAATACTCTATTGGCAACGTCCAGTCTCATGACGTCTCAGGGACTGTTAGGAGGTGTCTTCTCTGGGACGAGCTATAGCGAGTTAGCGCTGAATTACCCCTACTCCTTGACGCAGCAACTGGTCATTGCTCACAGCGGGTATGGGGCCACCAGCTTCAATGCTGAATTGAAAGTCCCAGATGGCGGTTCAACCGTTGCGCTCCTGGGCGCTGTGCTCGTTGGGTTAGAGGGCTTTCGCAGGAAACTTCGCGGAGCGTTCAAGATTGTGTAAGCCGGAGTATTAGCAACAATCCAGATCGCTGATTCCCGCCCAGCGCGCCTCCCCTGAGGCGACAAGATGAGAGCCCCGGCAGCCAAACGGCTGCCGGGGCTTTCTGCGCTTCGGGCATCTCAAGCCCGAAAATCCACGTCTTGTATCTGTGATGGCATGAAGTCATTCAGCAACCGGCGCTGGCAAGCCGCAAGGTTTGGTTCAACGTCTTGGCGGAACCCGTGAGTGCTTGCAACACGCACTGGTGGCCGAAGGTCCAATGTGTGGGAACAACTCCGTGGAGGTCCACTCGCAACCCATTTAGGCGCGTTCCTCAAAGAATTGGAAAGGTTTATCACATTTGAGTTCTTCGCAGCGTGCGGAATCTATAGAAACCCTTGGGTTTTGAGGTTGTGTGAGCCGGAAGAACCGGACGCAAGCCTCTGAACTCGGTCGTCTTTGGCGTGCAAAGCGCGAAATCGGCCCTGGACTAGCTCTGCTAAGGACCTAACAGCAGAAAAGCATTTTAAACATGGACGCAAATAGCATCGCCACGTGTGTGATTGACAGTGCGGTTGAAATTCACAGGAAAATCGGACCCGGACTCCTCGATTCCGTTTACGCGACGTCACTGGCCGACGTTCTTACCGAAAGCGGCTTTACAGTCGAGCGGCAGGAGTCAATTCCCATTCAGCTTCGCGGGAGGCGCTTCAATCAGGGCCCTCGAGCGCCCCTTGTTGTGGGAGGAATGGTGCTTGTCGAGTTGAAATCTCTCGGGTCCCTCTCTCGGGTTCACAAGAAACAGATGCTCACGTACTTGAAACTGTCCCACTTGAAACACGGGCTTTTGATCAACTTTGGCGGCGAACTCCTCAATGGCAACATCGAGCGACTCGAAAATGAGCTTGGTGAATTAGCAGCGTAAGACCATCGCCTTCTCCGCGTTCCTGGCGCCAAGAATCCGATGTTTCTGACTCAGCTCGCGCAAAGGTTCGCAAAGAAGCGCCAAGGAACTTCAGCTTTCAGCGTTTGACCTTTTCAGCATTTCAGCATTTAACTTGAAAATTTGGTTCTCTTTCTGGGGGAGAAACAGCGTCCCGCGTGTGCCGGTGACGCCACGTCTGCAGTCGCTACGCGCCAGCGTCGCGACCGGGTGGCGCCGGCTGGAGTGCCAAGTTGAGGCGGCAATTGTGTTCGGCGAGGCGTCGAACACCGCACGCGAGGACGCATCCCCTCCCCTCAGGCTTGAGCCTCGGCGGGAAGAACCCCCCAGGCTTTTGTCGTTCTGAGCATAAAAAATTGTTTTAGTAACTGTAGTTAAGTGTATTGCGCAATCTTGCCTGTTCTCAGTCCTCGACGAACGTCTCGCTGACCCTCCAGAGGCGAAGGGCTTTGCCGCTGGCCTCCTGGACTTCGACAATCGCGCCGCAGAGGCGCACCGGGCCCGCGGCAACTGGGAAGTGTCCGGGCAGGCCGTCTATGAAGCGCTTGATTATCGGCTGGTGATCGCGGCCGAGGCAGGAGTCATCAGGACCGCACATTCCAACGTCACAAAGGAATGCGGTTCCGCCCGGGAAAATGCGCTCGTCGGCTGTCTGCACATGGGTATGGGTACCAAAGACGGCCGAGACCTTCCCGTCCAGGAACCGGCCCATCGCGATTTTTTCGCTGGTCGTTTCGGCATGCATGTCCACGATGATGACGGGTGTTTCCTGCCGCAGACATTCGACTTCGGTCAGAGCGGCAGGGAAGGGATTGTCGAGTAGGGGCTGCATGAAGGTACGGCCCTGGAGATTGAGGACGCCCACCTTGCCCTTGGCGGTTTCCAGAACGACGCTCCCCTGCCCCGGCGCTCCGTTGGGATAATTCATCGGACGCAGCAAACGCGGCTCTGTGGAAATGTAGGAGGCGGTTTCCCTCTGATCCCAAATGTGATCGCCCGTGGTAATGACCGCCACACCGCTTCGAAGGAGGTCAATGGCGATCTTCCCGGTGATTCCACGACCGCCCGCAGCATTCTCGCCATTCACGATGACGAAATCCACTCCGCGCTCCTTGAGAAATATGGGAACGGATCTCATGACAGCGTTGCGTCCGGGCTCGCCGACGATGTCGCCCAGAAATAGAATGCGAATCATTTGTCGTTTCTATCGAAATTTCCACGGTGCACAGTGTAAAAATTCCCGCACTTTGAAAGCCGCCCACGTCACCGTCGCGTTTCTGTTCTTTACAGCGTCACTTAACGCGGCCCTCAGTCCTCTGGCTCCCCCTCCGGATTGGTCGACGCTGGACGCCTTTCAGGAGACCATCACGCGCCAGGATTTCGTCGCACTGCTCGACAAAGTTTACGCTCCCGCCGGCGTGTGGAAAGAGACAATTGCTGTGCAGGATGACATGGCCATCATCACGACACGACCCGATGGGCCTCCGTTTTTGTTGCGCTTCGCGCGCACCCGCGATACGGCGAAATCAATCCCGGCGTACTGGCGCGGGCGCGCCCAGCTTCCCGCCGAAGAGCCTGGGAAGCCGCTCACCGGTCTGAGGATCGCGCTCGACCCGGGCCATATCGGCGGCTATTGGGCAAAAATGGAGGAGCGTTGGTTTCAAATCGGCGACGCCCCGCCTGTGGCCGAGGGCGACATGACGCTTGCTGTGGCAGAGATATTGGCTCCGCGCCTGGAAGACCTCGGCGCGCAGGTTTTCTTGACACGCCGAAAGCCCAACCCATCCACTTCCCTTAGTCCAGGCCAACTCGAGAGTGCCGCGATCGCGTCTCTTACGGATAAGGGTACTTCCGCTGACGAAGAGAATCTCCGCAAGGAAAGCGAGCGGCTTTTTTATCGCGTAGCGGAAATCCGTCGGCGCGCAAAGCGAATCAATGAAACCATTCGCCCCGACGTGGTCATTTGTCTTCATTTCAATGCCGAGCCGTGGGGCGACGCGACAAAACCGCAGCTCGTCAGTCAAAATCATCTTCATTTTCTGATCGCGGGTGCCTTGAGCGGACAGGAACTTGCCTACGAGGATCAGCGCTACGACATGCTCGTCAAACTTCTCAACCGTTCGTTCCTCGAAGAACTCGCCCTGACAAACGTGATCTCCAGCAAGATGGGAGCAGCCACCGGCCTACCACCCTATTTTTATCGCACCGGCACAGCAATCCGGGTTAATGCCAACCCCTATGTCTGGGCGCGCAACCTCCTCGCCAACCGGCTTTTCGTTTGCCCCGTCATCTATATTGAACCCTACGTTATGAACAGCCGCCTTGTCTTCGCCCGCATTCTGGCAGGGGATTACAAGGGGCGCCGGAACTTCGGCGGAGCCATGCGCAAGAGCGTCTATCGCGAGTATGCCGATGCGGTTGCAGATGGCGTCGTAGAGTATTATTCAAGACGTCCCCTGTGAAAATCATTGCTGTCGCCAACCAAAAGGGTGGAGTGGGAAAAACCACAACCTCCCTGAACCTCTCCGCCGCGCTGTCCGAACACGGCGTGCGCGTTCTCCTGGCCGATCTTGATCCCCAGGGCAACGCCACCAGCGCACTTGCCTTGGGCGAGTTTGGCGGACAAAGCCTTTATCAGGCCATGATCGGAGCGCGTCCCGTGCAGGAACTTGTCGTTCCCACGCGTTTTCCAAATCTTTTCGCAATTCCCGCTGATCTTGATTTGGCCGGCGCGGAGGTGGAGGTGGCCCGGATGGACGAACACATGCTTCAACTTCGCCGCGTCCTCGAGCCCCTCAGAATGCAAATCGAATTCGAGTTCATGTTTCTCGATTGCCCTCCCTCGCTCGGAATCCTGATGTCCAACGCCTTGGCGGCAGCCGATGAAATTCTCATCCCCATCCAGTGCGAATACTATGCGCTGGAGGGTCTCGGTCTATTGATGCAGGTGACCGATCAGATCCGCGCTTGCGGGGCGAATCCGGGGCTGTCCATTTGCGGCCTTCTGATGACGATGTTCGATAACCGCACCAACCTCAATCCTGCAGTGGTCAAGGAGGTGCGAAATCACTTCCAGGAAGTCGTCTTCGACACGGTGATTCCGCGAACGATCCGCTTCGGTGAAGCCCCCAGTCATGGCCGAACCATTCTTGAACATGACCCCTCCGGTCTCGGCGCGGCAGCCTATCGCGCCCTGGCCATTGAATTCCTGGAGCGGCAAAAGAAAGGCCTTTCGTTTATCAACGCCGCAACGAGCGAAGCCGCACCTCAATCTGATGAGGGTTGATCGACCAATCCGCAGATGGCGCGCGAGGCCCTGAGACCATGGGTAGTCATGGCGGCTTCAGTTACTGATTCTGCTCTCCGTCTGCTTCATCTGCGGATTCCTACTTGCCTCATTTCTTAGGATTTTGAACTCTGTACAAACGCTTTACCCCTCGCTCTTCCCGTGAATGAAGTCCTTGATCTTTTCCGCAAAACCGGAGCCCTCCTGCAAGGTCACTTCATCCTCCGCTCCGGCCTGCATAGCCGCCAGTTTTTCCAATGTGCGCTCTTGTTGCAGGATGCCACCGTCGCCGCGCAGGTCTGCGGTCTGCTTGCGGAAAAGCTCGGACACTACCCGGCCGCGACGGTGATTTCACCTGCCGTCGGAGGGATCATTGTTGGCCAGGAAGTCGCTCGCCACCTCGAGAAAAGGCATATCTTCGCGGAAAAGGATGGCTCAGGGCGCCTTGTGCTCCGGCGTGGCTTTACCATCACGCCAGGCGAGAAATTTCTCGTTGCCGAGGACGTTGTGACACGGGGCGGCCGCGTGCAGGAAACGATTCAGATAGTCCGCGAGCATGGAGGGATCGTGGCGGCGGCAGGCGCCATCGTTGACCGCAGCGGTGGCTCGCTGCCCGATTTTGGATGTCCGTTCGTCTCGCTCGTGCAGATGGACGTGGAGACTTTCGAAGCAGACAAGCTTCCGCCGGATCTGGCCGACATCCCTGCCATCAAGCCAGGAAGCAAGTAGCCGACAAATCTTGTCTCATATGAGACAAGATTTTGCACGGGGTGGCACGGCGCTGCTAACGGCCGATCTTCCTTAACGGAAGGCCGGACATCAGATTCCGCTCGATTTTCTCGAGCGAAACGCCCTTTGTCTCGGGAACGAAAAGCACGAAGAAGATGATGAACAACACGTTCATGCCGCCATACAGCAGAAAGGTGTTACCCGGTCCAAAGTTATTGATCAAAGTGAGAAAGCTCATGCCCACGACGGCATTGACAATCCAGTTCGTAGTTGTGCTGCAGGTCACCCCAAGGTCGCGCCCGGAAAGCGGATAAATCTCGGAGCAAAGCACCCAGATGATTGGGCCGGCGCTCATTGCAAAGCCGATGATAAAGACAAGCAAAGCGAAAACGGCCGGGTATGCATAATTTGAACTCCTTAGGATTGTGACCGCCTCCATGACACCCTTCTCGTTGGGCATCATCCGAGTGTCTCCGTCAATAAGGAAGAGAACACCCACCGTGAGTAGAGCCGCTCCCATGGTCACGAAACCTGCATACATGATCGGTTTGCGGCCCAACTTGTCTACAAAGGCAATCGCGATGAAAGTGGCCAGCACATTTGTTACGCCCACGATTACTGTGCCCCACAACTGTTCATTGGTGTCCTCAAACCCCGCCATCCCGAAAATGCGCGGCGCATAATACATGATGACGTTAATTCCGGTGAGCTGTTGGATGATCTGCAAGCCGACTCCAAGGGCGATTGCACGGCGAAAGTTTCGGTTGATTTTGAAGAGTTCGAAACCGTTCTGTCTCACCTTCAAACTGTCTTCGATCTCGCGAACCTCGCTTGCGATTTCCGCCTCATCGAGCTTCATGCGTTCAAAGACTTCGATTGCCCGCTCGCGGAAACCCTTGAGGAACAGCCAGCGTGGGCTCTCCGGCAAAAAGTAAACACCGATGAACATTATAGCCGCCGGGATGGCGATGACGCCAAGCATGATCCGCCAATGACCGCCGGTTACGCCGCCAATAGTCGCATAGGTCGCCAGAAAGGTGTTGCTTAGGAAGGCAATAACGATACCGATCGTGATCATCAATTGATACATCGAGATTAGCGAACCGCGCACCGATTGTGGCGCGACTTCCGACAGATAAAGCGGTGCGGTAAAGGATGCTATGCCCACGGCAATGCCAAGGATAAAGCGCGCGCCGATAAGCACATGCTCATTAGGCGCGACAGCACAAAGCAAAGCGCCTATGATAAAGTTGATCGCGCTAACGAGAAGCGTCCTGCGCCGTCCGAAACGGCTGGATAAGACTCCGCTGAACAAAGCGCCAAAAGCGGCTCCCAAAAGAAGCGCGCTCACAATAAGCTCGATTGCGTCGTCGGAGACCTTGAAATCCTTCTGAATGAATCCCTCTGCGCCCGATATCACTCCGACGTCCAATCCAAAGAGCAAACCGGCGAGAGCCGCGGTGAGCCCGATGAAATAGACGATGGGTTGAGGGCGAGGATAAGTCTCCGAAGAACCTACGCGGGCGCGAGGCGAAGGCGTATGGGGCGAAGCCATGCGCGCCACGCTGACCTATTTCTCGCGAATTAACAAAGATTTTGTCGCGCAATGCTTACCCTCCCTGAACAGCGACCGAGACGGTTTGCCCGATGCGCAAGGGCACGGGAGGAGTGCCCGTCACGTGAATGCGCACTGGAAACCGGTTGGGAAGCCGCACCCAGTCGATAGTTTGGCTGACGACAGGCAGCAAATCAACCGTCGAACCATCCTGCAAGAAGATGCCCCATGCCACGCTAACGACCTTGCCTTCGAAGGGCTCAAGATCATGGCCCATCAACGTGATCCTCGCGCTGGCTCCGTCGCGAATGTGCTTAAGCTGCGTTTCCTTGAAATAGGCGGCGATCCAAAAGGAGTTTGAATCGACCAAAGCAAGCAACTGCTGGCCTTGGTTGACATAGGTACCTGGGCTGGTGTTGACGTTCGTGAGGTAACCGTCCACGGGGGCAAAGACTTTGGTGTAGCCAAGATTGAGATCGGCGGTTTCCAAGTTTGCCTGCGCGGCCGCGGTATCGGCGAAAGCTGCGGCATAGTTGTCTTGTGCATTTTGCACGTCACGAAGGTCAACGGTCTTCGTTTCATAGAGCTCTGTCTGGCGAGCGAGTTCCTGCTGCGCCTGGATCTCTGCCGCCTGCGCCTGCCTAAGCTTTGCCGCCGCGTTATCGACCGCGGCTTGAAAAGTCGAAGGATCGATTTCGAATAGGAGATCTCCCTTTTTGACCGCCTGATTGTCCTTGATTGGGATCTGAATAATCGGCCCGGCCACCCACGGAGCAATCCCAACAACATTTGCTCTCACCTGACCGTCGCGCGTCCACGGCTTCGTCGAGTATCGCCAGTAGAGGACGCAGGTTGCAACCACCGCAAGGATTACCATGGCGAACGTAACGAGATGGGACCGTGCGATCTTCACGGGGTGAAAATCAAACCGACGACGCATCCGAGAAAGACGGCCAATGCGACAAAGAACAGCGGGAGATGCCAGATTCCGCGTGTCCATCCGAGCCGCTCCATCGCTCCAACTGCGATCCACGCTCCAAGAAATCCCAATGTGCCGATGACCATCCCCCACGGGATAAGGAAATCACCGAACCGCAATTCGGGAGTCTTCAGGAGCGTGAACAGGTCCATCCAACAGGAGGTTTTTTCACGTCTTTGCCGCCAACGCAAGCCACCGTGCAACCTGAATATCGTTCTCCCGCTCGGCAATTCTTCGCGAGGTTGCTTGAAATATGACCGCTGGCGAGGCGAGACTCCGTCCCCGATGGCAGACTCGGCGACGATGAGCGACAGAACTCCCGTGCTCCGCGCGGAGTCAGGGACGTGGAGAGGGCGAGTTGATAAGATCTTCGGCAGCCTCGCCGTTCGCCACGGCATCAAGTTCGGCCTTGCGGGTGTGCTTTCCGTATTCATTGCCCTTTTCCTGCGATTGCCCGAGCCGACATGGGCTCTGATCACGGCATTTGTGATCATGCTCGCGCAGTTCGTGGGAGCGGTAGCAGAGAAATCCGTGTTGCGGTTGATTGGGACGGCGGCCGGAGGCGTAATCGGATATTTGCTTACAGCCAGGCTCGAGCAGCAGCCAATTCTCTATCTCCTGCTGATAGGCGGTGTCGTCGGTTTCGGCACAGCCATGTTCGGATACACCAAGTATCCCTATGCGTTCCTGCTCTGCGCGCTGACCACGATGGTTGTCGCGAGCAACGGAATGAACAATCCCAGTTTCTCCTGGAAGCCGGCCCTCGCGCGAATCGAAGAAGTCAGCGTCGGTGTGATCTCAGCTGTGTTTGTAACAAGCATTATTTGGCCCCGGTATGCCCGCAAGGAATTCTTAGAAAAGATGCGCCTGGCCTTGGGTGAACTGCGAAAAGGCCTGGCGGCTCGCTCGGCTCTTCTCTTCAGAGAATCAACTGAAAACACCGACTTGAACGATAGGAGCTTCGCCACTGTCGTTGCGGGACTGCAAAACCTGCTGCGCCTCGGGGCGATGGAGAGCCAATATTTTCGCGCGAGACTTCCCACGTTCACGGAAATCATCTCCTGCCTCAACCGGATCTCCGCCGCGGTCGAGACGCTTGTTCAGACTTTGCCACAGGAGGCCGCCTTCCGCCGGCACCTTCGCGCGGAGCTCGAAGCGGCACATGCCGCGACAGCCGATTGTCTGGGTGTTTTCGCCGATGGCGATGCGGACTCCTCGCGCCGCGCGTCCGCGCTCTCGGAGATGACCGCGCGTTGCGCGCAGTGGCGAGAAAAGCTCCACGCTCTCCGCCAGACCGATATTCCGGCTTCCATTCCCGTCGAGCAAGCGCTTCAGTTTTCCGGACACGCGCTGTCCATCGACGAGGTTGCTCAGCAGCTTGGCAAGCTCAATGCGCTGCTCGACTCGCTTCCTGCAAATCCCCTTCAACCTTCCCGCGAGGCGGTTTCGCCGCCCTCCCCGCCGCTCGATCCATTCTGGATTCGCAACGGCGTGAAAGCGTGTATCGCGGTCACGCTGGGTCTGTTGGTTCAAAATTGGCTAAAACCTCCCGGCGGCTCGACGATTGTCCTGGCTACCTGGGTTTTCACTGTCCTTTCCCGATTTTACCCCGGAGGCCAAGGCGACCGTCGCGCATTCCATTGCGTCGCTTACACAGCCTCCGGGGGAGTCCTATACGTCGTTGCCATGCTGTTCCTAACGCCGGCCCTTTCTGACTATCTCATCCTCAACACGCTGCTCTTCGTGGTCCTCTTTCGGTTCGGCTACCTCACGCAGGCAGTTCCGGGAGTCACTTTTGGCATGCAAGTTACGCTGCTTGCAACTGTCGGCACGTTGGCGTTGAATGCCCAGCAGCCTGTAACTTTCCAATCCATCATAGGTGTGTACTTTGGCATCGTCCTGGGTTTGGTCTTGTCCGCTCTCGTTCAGAGGTTGCTGTGGCCCGTGCTTCCTCAGTGGGAAATTCGCAACCGCGTTCTTGAGCTTCTTCGCCTCTGCAGGATGATCTTGCAGATTCCTCCCGAGCAGCAGCCCCCCTGGCTTCATCAACGCCTGGCCCTCATCCCAGGAGAGGCAATGAACTGGATCGGTGTAATGAACAAGCCGGATTGTCCACCTGACGAACCACAGCGTCTTCGGGAATACACCCAGACCCTGCGCCGCGCGGCGGGGCATCTCGTGATGTCCACCGGCCAATTGATTCCTTTGCTGCCAGATCAGCAGGCGGTGCAGGGGCGCAAGGCGTTGCATTCGCTCCGGGAGGTCATGAATTCGGAATTGTCCTCGCAGACCGATCTTTTCCAACTGCGTGAGGTTTCGGTTCCATCGAAGACCGCGCTCAAGGACGCCCTCGTGCAAATGCATCAATGGGTCGAAAGTCTGCGTTCCTGGATTCTTGCGAATAACCTGCCTGTCGAGGATTCAATCCGTCTCCTCGGATTGGCCGACCGCTTCGAGATGGCTGGTAAGGAACTCCTGACCGCTTCCAGGCAAGCTGCGGCTTTGCGCCTGCGTCTCTATTTGGGCGACTATGTTCTTTGACAGCGCCCACCCACCATCATCCATGTGATGGGTAGGGAATGATCAAGCAGGGCGTCAAACGCGTCGCCTATTGCGCCTGCATAGGGCACTGCGATCAGGTCGGCGTAAGCGCCGGCGCTGATTTCTCCCAACTCGCCCGACAGGCCAATGGCCCGAGCCGGGCGTCGCGTGACCATGTCCAGGATTTCCGGGCAGGAAATATGAGGGAAATTCCTTCGTAAGTGACGCATTTCCTCGAAGAGATTGAGCGACGTGTTGCTAGCGAGACTGTCCGTGCCAAGGCAAACGGAAATTCCGACGGAACGAAATCGGTCCAGCTCAAAAGGCGGACGCCCAAAATACTCGTGGCACTTCGGACAGTGGACCACGGCGATATCCTTCGCGCAAGACGCCAGGAGCCTGTAATCGGAATCCGCCAGACAATTCATATGCGCCAGAATGCCGCCTCTCGGCACAGCGTGATCGCCCAAGAGCCGCGCGACAGGGGTGATTCCGCCGACATCGTGCATACCGCGGCCAAGTTCCTTGAGAAATTCATACAGCGGACCGGAGGCCCTCACAAACATCTCGAATTCTTCCTCCGTTTCGGCCAGATGCGTCGTCCAGGGCATCGCATATTTTTCGCAGCAGAATCTTGCCAATTCGTAAAGTCTCGCTGACGTGGTGTACGGGGCGTGGGGCGAGAGCCCGAAACCGCCCATCCAGTTCGGATGCTTGTCAAAAAACGTGAGCGCACCAGCCACGACATCCTCGGTGTGGATGCGGTTGCGGACGTCGATGAGCTCATAAAACCACCATGCGCGAATCGGCGGAGGCGGCATTCGCACCATAAGTTCGGGAAAGGACTCGATGTTGAATACACAAGTAGTCCCCCAACGGCGCAATTCGGCAAACCCGTCGAAGATGGACTGCAAGTAATCGTCGTCCGAAAGCGTGCGTTTGAGGTCATTGATTCGGCGCACCCAGTTGGGAAAATTCTCCTGCTGGAGAATGGCACCGCGCATGACGGTGAAGTCGAGATGGCAGTGCGCATTGATGAGCCCGGGCATAAGGATGGAGTCGCCAAGGTCTTCGACCTCGGCGCCTGCCAATTCTCGCGCCCGTCCCACGGCGACAATCCTGCCCGCATCCAGGTGGACCACGCCATCCTCGATTGGCGGGGCAGCCAGAGGCAAGACGATGCGCGAGCGAAGAGTCTTCAAATAACCTGGCAGGCTGTCGGACTTGGAAGTCCGTGTCGAATTTTCCTCGGGAATCCCGCCTCGCAGCGCAGGCCTCTTCGATCCGGCGCCTGTCGGAGTAAAACGGTACTGCGTGCCGAAAAGAAGCAGGATTTTTGCTTGTTTTTCCGCCGGAGGCGGAATTTCAGCAGCCTGTCAGGCAGGGAAACTTCGTTTCACAACCGCAATTCCCCATAAAATGAGAGTTCGATTTTCAACTCCGACAGGCTGCTTCGTTGAGAACATCCAGCGTCGCCTGGACATTTCGCTCAATCGTATAGTCTTCCGCCAGGATCCGGCAGGCGTCGGAGGTCTTGGCGGTGTCCCGGCTCTTCCATGCCTCAAGGGCTCGG
>JAXIPG010000022.1:0-18191 GCA_045403045.1 Terrimicrobiaceae bacterium | reverse complement strand
CGAAAAGAGAAAATACCCGGGCGATCCCATCGCACCCGGCGTTTCGCAGGCTCGACGTTCTTCCGAAGTTATTCACACGATCGAACTACGTCTCGCACAATCGAATATCTATAACATCATATAATATATGTCATATATAGTGACGCAAGGAACCGCCGCGCCGTGACGCGCATCCCTGGGTTTCGGGCACGGGTTTGCGACGGCGGCGTCCACTGGGAAACAAAAAAAGACTCTACTTTCTCTTTCTGAACAGTTTCGAGATAGGCTCAGTCAGGATGAAACCGACTGGTCGCTCTTCGAAAACAGGACGAAAAACCGATTCGATGTCGGCGATCACTTTGTCTACACGAGCTTTGATTGGGTTCGGATGGATCATAACCCTCCCAGAATACCGCCTCATGGGCATGCATCTTCTTGAGATGCCTTTCACGTTCCTTGACGCAACCTTGCCGTTGCCAGAAATTCGTGAAATAGTTTCGCAGGCAGTGCGTGCTGGCGCACGAGGCGCAGGTGGCGGAGATTGCGCTCCAGCGCGGGATGATCGTTGAACAATGCCCGCTCCCGCGTCTGCCGCAGCAATCCTTCAACTTCATCAAAGGTCCCGCGCAGTGGCCCGTCCGCGCGGACGATCTCGATCATCGGCTCCACATACCGCTCCATCCAATGAACGATGCGCGCCGATACTTTTCGCGCACCGAGACTCGCTGCCGTTCCGTTTTGTAGCGCGCGACTTCCAGGAGCACGCTGCGTTGAGTTTCCTCTAGGTCCGCGTAGATACGGCGGAGCGTGGTCGTGATCTCTTCGAAGGCGAGGCCCACGCCAATCACATCGTCACCTTCGATCATCCGCACGAGCCGCTTTGCCAGGGAATCGAGCGAGCGAATGTAGCCTTGGATGATCTCTGGCGTCGCTGCCTTCGCCTCGTCGAAGAGATAGCTCAGCAACCGCGCCACCGGCTCGGCCACGAGATGGAAGTCGCTGTTCGGCTCTGTGGGAACCAGGATTTGTAGCTCTCGCAATCGGCGCCAGGTGGTTTCCGCCATTTCGCCGCCCTCGCCCGGATGCGCTCGAATCGCGCGGAACACCTCGGCTTCCGAAATCTCGCCCGCACGCTCGGTGAGAGCGCGGAGCAACGGAACATGCGATCCGCAGAAGGAAAAGAAGGTGGTAGCATTGACGCGCATACGTGGTCGGTTCCCGTTGCATCCTTGCGCGGTTACCGCCAGTCGGCAATTCTCGAAAATCGGGCGAACGTCGTGCGATGATCGTGACGGCGGCGACGACGGTGAGGGCCATCGGCACGATCGCCACAGGCACCCATGCTAGACGCGGTTTGCGCTGCGGCGCGGCCGGTTTGTGCTCGGCGTCGAATTGCACCCAGATGTTTTCCGCGTCAGGCATCGGGCCAGTTAGCAGGTTTTGGGTGATCTTTGCAGCACATTTCGATACCCAGAGGTTCGAGCTCACGCCGTGGCTGTACTTCGGCGCGAAGTTACAGATCGAGTCGGACTGCAAGGGCAATTTCGATCTCGATGATCGCACCGCGGACGAACATGGGATTTCGCGGGCCGCACCGTTCGGTCGCCTTTGCCGGTTAGTTTTGCTCTGCTCCAAGGGAGCGCCTTATGGTATGCAAGAGAAGTTGTGTCTTGGAAAATTGCAGACGTTATCGACTTTGAATGGTTCCTCGCTGAAGACGGCGATATCGATGTTGCGGAATTGCGAGCTCGCGACGGCCAGATCTTTGAGAAAATCGCAGCCGGGTCGCGCCAAGCGAAGAGCCGCAAGGAGATATTCCGCGCCTGGCTGGAAATGAGGCGGAGTCAGACTTCAGAGATGCCGCCGGGCGAATACTTTCTTACGGCCTGGCAGACGCTGAGCGTGCTCTCCACGGTGGTTGGTGCCGCCATTGGAATAAGCGTCGCTGCGGCGGTGCTTTTGACATACAGGGGCGACGAACCGGTAAATGTTGCCTGGTTTTTCGCGTGTACAGTAGGCATTCAGTGGCTTATTTTGGCCGCCGCGCTGGGCATCTGGCTCCTGAGACGCACGACGCACCTTTTCGAGAACTTTCGTCCTTTGCGCAAGCTGCTTTCCGGGTTGCTTTGGTCATTGAGCACTGCGCTGCATCGCCTTCCGGGCGAGCGACGTGAACACATTCGGGCAAGGCTCATGGGAATTCGACACAAAGGCGAGATCTTCGAGCTGCTGCTATGGCCGCTCCTAATGATCACTCAAATTTTTGGCGTTTTTTTCAATGCGGGTGTACTCATCGCCCTCTTGCTGCCTTTGGGCAGGGATGTCGCCTTCGGGTGGCAATCGACTCTTAGGACGAGTCCGGAGACAGTCTACAGGCTGGTTTCCTCGATCGCCACCCCGTGGTCCTTCTTGCCCAACGCCCATCCGGCCCGCCAGGAAGTCGAGCAGAGCCGGTTCTCCTACAGCGAGGGGATAAAATCGCTTTCTCTGCCGGCAATGACTTCGTGGTGGCCCTTCCTGCTCTACGCCACATTCTTTTATGGATTTCTCGTTCGGTTGGTTCTCTTGATCTGGTGCGGTCTGAGTTTGCGCGCGGCGTTGCGCGGCTTTTCCTTCGACCACGCGAACTGCAACGCGCTTTTTCGCAGGCTCACCGGACCCTTCATTCAAGGAAATCCCGAAACTGAGAAACCTGCGTTACCTGAATCCTTCCCATCGGTCGATCACAACGCTAGTGGCGCTTGCCTCGCCTTGGTCGCGAGCGAGCTTGAGATTCAGGAGGACGAGATCGAAGCGGGATTGAGCGCGGGATTCGGCTGGCGGCTTTCAAGGCCAGTGCTTTCTGTTCGCATTGACGACCCCGGTGGAAACGCCGCCGAGCTGGAGAGAATTGCTCGCGAGGCTCCCTCGCTTGCTGGCATCGCGGTCTTTATTCGGGCGCGCCGCGCGCCGATCCGCGCCATCGCTTTGGTTTTGCGAAAAATTGCGGAAGCAGCGGGCGGAAAAATCGAGGTTCTCGTCGTGCTTGTGGGCAAAGTGAATTCCCATGAGCCCGTGGAGACCGGTGAATTTAACACATGGCGCAATTTCCTTGCGATTCACGATCTTCGCTTCGGCCTGGAAAAATGGCGTTCATGAGCGACACCGTCCCAACCTTCGCCATTGTCGGGGCAGTGAACCACGGAAAGTCGTCCGTCGTCTCGACACTCGCTGAAAACGACCAGGTGCGAATCAGCTCGATGCCCGGAGAAACCGTCACATGCCAGAGATTCTGGCTGCGTGATCTCTTCGCCTTTTATGATACGCCTGGTTTCCAGAACGCCATTGAGGCGCTCCGTGAGCTCGAACCAGCCGCAAGGGCCAGCGAGCCATTGACAGTGTTTCGCAGTTTCCTGGCGCGGCATCGAGGCCAGCCGGACTTTGAAGCCGAATGCCGTCTTCTCGCGCCGATTATCGATGAAGACGCCGGAATCATCTATGTGGTAGATGGATCGGAGCCCCTCCTCGAAATCCACATCGCCGAAATGGAAATTCTTCGGCTCACAGGCCAGCCCCGGCTCGCCATCATCAACCGGACGAAGGCTGAAGATCACTTGGTGGAATGGAGGCGCCGGCTCGGCTTGCACTTCAATGCGGTGCGTGAATTCAATGCCCATTCCGCGAGCTTTTCAGACCGGGTCGAATTGCTCGAGACTCTAGCGGGCATCGAGCAGCGTTGGAAACCCCAGCTCATGGATGCGGTGGCAATTTTTCGCGAGGAATGGGAAAAGCGGCTCGATGACTGCGCGGACATCATCTTTGATTTGCTTGGCGATGCGCTCACCCATTACGAGACCGCACCAGGATCAGAGCTGGCCTCGCGGCGAAGGGCCGTCGGCGAAAAGCTCAAAGAGCAACTCATGCATACCGTCAGCCAGCGCGAAGCAAGGGCGCATAAGGAGCTGATCCTTCTCTTCGAGCATCACCGTGTGAAACCGGGTCATGCGATCGATCAGGTCATTGATGAGGGACTGTTCAGTGAGGAAACCTGGCGCTTGTTTGGATTGAATGAAAGGCAGTTGGTAGTCGCCGGAACGATCGGCGGCGCGGCGGCGGGCGCCCTCTTCGATCTCGCCACCGCAGGGCACTCGATCGGCTTGCCCACGCTACTCGGCGCTGCAGGCGGAGCCGTTTCGACTTTTTTCATGGGAAAGAAACGCCCGGAATTGAAGGCGAAATTGCCTGGATCGTTTCCGTTGGCTCCCGGAAAGCACGTGCAACTCGGCGGCAGCACGATTTCTGTCGGTCCGTGCCGCGCTGTGAACTTTCCGTGGATCCTGCTCGACCGTGCCATCGGCGTTTATTGTTACCTCATCAATCGCACACACGCTCGCCGCGACGAAGCCACTCTCGGCGCGTCGCAACTCAAGGCCGTGCTCGAAAAGTACAATGCGAGTTCCTCTCATTGGAGCGACGAAAAGCGAAAGGCCTGCGAAAGGATATTCGAAGCGATTCGGCGCAACAAGTCTACCGCTCAGCAGCGCGACGAACTCCGCACGCTCATCCGGGAACGCCTGGACGAATTGGGAAAGGCGGCCGGACAGGCGTGACTTCCTTCGGCGAATTCGTTACAAAAGCGCCTCACGCCATCCTGACAAGCTGCGGCAGAATTTCTTCCAATCCCTCCGCAAGCTGAACCTGTGCCATTCTTGAATTCTTCAACAGATTGCTGAAGCCCGCAACGCACGAAGGATGACTAACTAGATAGCGGAACAGCATGAACGGATTCGGACGGCCCGTCTGGGGATTTAGGAGAACGTCAGCAGGCACCGGCAGATCGTCTTCCAACGCGTCACTAATGCAGCGCACGCTGAGCATGGGCAGACCGCGTTCGGCGCATACCTCGGCGAGTTGCGCCGTTTCCAAATCGCCCGCCAGACACCCGGTTTCCAATCCGAGGCATCTCTTATCTTCTGCCCGCTCAAGAATGGCTTGCGCCGTAGTGACACCACCAACATGCCATCGGTTGTCCAAAGAAAGATTTGCCACGACATTCCGATCGGAATGGTTCTCGCCCAAAACGAGATCCCCCACCCTGAGGCCGGGTTGCAGACCACCCGCAAATCCCGCGGAAATGAGCAGGGCCGGTACGCTGTCATCAAGTTTTCGCTTGAGACTGGTCGCAGCCGCCGCACCCATCGCTCCAAGCAGCCAAACGCCGACACGCAGGCGCGGATCATGCCGTGCGCGAAAACAGGCGCTCTCAAATTCCAATGCGAAAGCGATTGCTATCATTGCGAGTTAGTCCTCTTAATCACAACTTCCAGAAGACCGCCAGAGGGATCATTGACCGGCCCCCCCTCCTTCCCCACGCGGCACGCAACGAGGAACTCCTCAAGATGCTCGCCAGGAATCTGGACCAGGAGCCGGATCTCCGCTTCGCTCTCAAGCGTCGGAATCGCAATCCCTCCATAAGATTTGAGAAGCCCTTCGATGCGCACTTTCTCCCCGTTCAATTCATCCGCTATGAGCTCGATCCTGGCTTCACTGCCTCGAAGTTCCTCCGGAGCAAGCTTCTCGTCGGCGATTCCTTCCAGCATGTATTGCAGCGCCTCGGAAACGCCCGATCCGGATTCTTGCGATGCTTGCGGTTCCCTTTTCGTGAAACTCTGCAAGGTCAAGATCACGCCGGCAAGAGGCAGCGCCAGAGCGATAAGCATTGTGACGAGCACGATGCAGACCTGCCGATTCATTCGGAATTGTTTCTCTCCTTCAGTTTGCAATGTTGACCGGGCGGTTTCGGTCTAGGATATTCCCCCACCTTTCCTGATGTCCATCGAACGCACGCGCAATTTTTGCATCATCGCGCACATCGACCACGGCAAGACGACCCTGTCTGACCGCCTGCTCGAGAGCACCGGAACAATTGCTGAACGCGACAAACAGGACCAGTTGCTCGATTCGATGGATCTGGAGCGCGAACGTGGCATCACCATCAAGGCGCATCCCGTGGCGATGAAGTACCAAGCGAGGGACGGACAGGACTACCGGCTCAACTTGCTCGATACTCCTGGGCACGTCGATTTCGCCTACGAGGTCTCCCGCAGCCTGGCAGCATGCGAAGGCGCGCTGCTCATCGTGGACGCCGCTCAAGGGGTCGAGGCCCAGACCGTGGCGAATGTTCATCTCGCTCTCAAGCAAGGCCTGACGATCATCCCGGTCATCAACAAGATCGACCTGCCAAACGCGGATATCCCAACGGTGAAAAAGCAACTGGAGGACATCCTCGCAATCCCTTCCGAGGAGGCCATCGAAGCGAGCGCAAAGGCGGGACTAGGCATCACGGAAATTCTGGAAGCTATTGTCCATCGCATCCCCCCGCCCCAGGCGCGGGACGAGATACTGCGCGGCCTCGTATTCGATTCCATCTTTGATGGATACCGTGGGGTGGTTGCGTATATCCGCGTCGCCACGGGCAGCGTCAGCCCCGGAATGGGTGTCAAGCTCATGTCCACCAACCAGAATTACGAGATCAAGGAGGTCGGGGTGTTTACGCCAAAAATGTTTCCACAGCCGCGCCTCAATGCCGGGGATGTCGGATATTTCATCGCCAACATCAAGAGCACCGCCGATATCAAGATCGGCGATACCTTGACCGATGCCCGAAAACCCGCTCAGGAACCCCTACTCGGCTTCCAGGAGGTCCATCCCATGGTCTTCAGTGGTATTTACCCTATCAATACCGCGGATTTCGAGCACCTCAAAGCGGCAATGTCGAAGCTCCAGCTCAATGACTCCGCGTTCGTCTTCCAACCCGAAAGTTCCGTCGCTCTCGGCTTTGGCTTTCGCTGCGGCTTCCTAGGTCTCCTTCACATGGAGATCATCCAGGAACGCCTCCGGCGGGAATACAACATGGACATCATCGCCACCTACCCCAGCGTGGTCTACGAAGTCGTCAAAACCAACGGCGAACACATCGAGGTGGACAACCCGGCCAACCTGCCGGACATGAGCGTTGTCGACGAAATCCGCGAGCCCATCGTGAAATGCTTTGTCATGGTGCCAAACGGCAACATTGGCGACATGATGCAACTCGTGCTCGACAAACGCGGCACCGTTGAGCACACAGAATCCCTGGACTCGCGGCGTGTGATGATCACAGCCACCCTTCCGCTCAACGAAATCCTCGTGGACTTTCACGACAAAATCAAGACCCTCACCCGCGGCTATGGCTCGATGGACTATGAACCGGCAGGCTATCGAGAGGCCGATCTCGTCAAACTCGAAATGCTCGTGAATAACGAGCCAGTCGATGCTTTCTCCTCTATCGTCCACCGCGACAAGGCCGACGCACGCGGTCGCTCCCTCGCAGCCAAACTCAAAGAGGTCATTCCCGCCCAACTCTATCAGGTCGCTATCCAAGCCGCCATCGGTGGTAAAATCATCGCCCGAGAAAACGTAACCGCATTGCGTAAGAACGTGACAGCAAAGTGCTATGGTGGTGATATTACTAGAAAAAGAAAATTATTAGAAAAGCAAAAAGAGGGTAAAAAACGGATGAAGGCCATCGGTTCGGTCAATATTCCCCAAGAGGCCTTCATTCAAGTCCTGAAGACCAGCTAGCAGATTGTCGGATTGAGAATCCGTCCCTGACTGTTCTTCGAGATCCTCGTTCTTATGCCCCGACGACAATCTGCTCATGTTCGCTCTGCGAGCGAACTGGACCAACCTTGCCTTTTCCAACGGACCGCAGGTCTGTTTTTAGCAGCTTGCCCCTCAAGTAGCTCGAGTTGCGCGCCGAGCTCTCTGAAGATCATTGAACTCGGATCTCGAGATCCGGCAAGGAGCTAGCTTCGATGTTCTTCACGCCGCGGCACATCAAGGAGGGCAAGCATTACCGGCACGCCCTGAAGCGACTGATCCATTACAAGGAGGACATCTTGCCGGAAAAGGATCTCGTCGCCCTCCGTGACCTGCTCGCCAAGCTCAAGCAAGCCCTCAAGACCCGAGAGCGAGATCACATTCATGCGGTTCGCGACGAGATTGAAAGAGCTGTGGGGCGGATCGCCCCTCCTGCGAAGGATTCCGGTTGGCGGGAGAATGTGGAGGTTTTCCTTGTAGCCATCGTCATTGCGGCGGGAGTGCGGGCATATTTTCTTCAGCCCTTCAAGATTCCCACGGGATCGATGCAACCGACGCTTTTCGGCATTGTCGGCACCCCGACGGCAACTTCTCCGCCCAATCCCCTCGCCCGCGTGGTTCAACTCGTCTGGCTCGGCCGCAACTCCATCGATGTCACGGCAAAGGAGGATGACATCATTTTGGAGCTCCGGGAAGTCACCTATCTGAACTTTTTTACCTTTACCACGATTATCGGGGAAAGGACGCAATATACGGTGTTTGCTCCCCGCGACACCCTCTATCGCGACTTCGGCGTGCAGCCACGCAGGACTTATCGAAAGGGTGAAACGATTGCGCGCGGGTATATCGAGACCGGAGACCAGGTCTTTGTCGACAAGATGTCCTATCATTTCATCAGTCCGCATCGAGGAGACGTTTTTGTGTTCAAGACAAACGGAATCCGGCGCATCGAGATCGGTCTCCCGCCCGGGGTTGAATCGCAGCACTATATTAAGCGGCTGGCGGGTATTCCGGGCGACGTACTGCGCATCGACGCTCCCTACTTGTTCATCGATGGCACGAAGGCCTCTGAATGGGTTTTCCAACGGGTGATGACTGGCCAGAATGGGTATCGCGGCTATTCGAACATGTACCAGTTTCCTTACCTCTCCACACCAGACCAAACATTCAAGGTGCCGGAACGGAGTTGCTTTGCCCTTGGTGACAATAGCTATTTTTCGAAGGACAGCCGCGATTTCGGTGCGGTCCCGGAACTAAACGTTACCGGCAAAGGCCTGTTCGTCTATTGGCCATTCAGCAAGCGCTGGGGCCTCATCCGTTAGGTTTGGCTGCTATCGTGATTTGGCGGAGCGATAACTCAGAATCGATACTGCAAGCAACCACTCCTAATATTTCATGTGGAGTTTTAAGGGTTTAACACAAGTCAGTTCTTGGTTTTTCCTGCGACTGGTCTGTTTCCTCCTGCTGATGGTTATTGCCCAGCGGGTACCTGGCTGGCTAAAGGGGCCGCTCTGGCTTGCGGTGTTTCTTGTCGGTGTGTGGACCTTTCTGGCCCTGATGCGCGAAGCCCGAACGGCCTTGGATTTTCTCATTCCGAGACTGGAACACGCATGGCGATGGATGGCGGAGCGGGCCGGTAGGTCGCAGAGAATTTGGAAGATCGCCGGTCTACTCTGCGCTGCAGTGATTGTTGCGATCACCCTCTATCGCGCCTGGCCGATATGGCATTTTAAGGCCACTTCCTCGCTTCGTGAGGATGAGATCATGAGTATCGCGAAGTATACTTCGCGAGGATTCGTCCCTGCCATCAGCACCTACAGCCTCGCCAGGAATCACATTCTCTATAATGTCGTCAGTTCCCTTATTCCGGGGGCGGATTCAACCCTGCCACTCCGGGCCCGGCTGATTTCCTTCGTTTCCGTCATCGGTTCGCTTGGGCTGCTAATCGCTTACGCCGCGAGACGCGGGTGGCTTCTGCCAGGACTGGCTTGCTCGGGGCTCGCAGCGGTGAATTTCTTCGCAATGGACCGCGTTCTCGAAGCGCGGGGCTATGGTCTGATCTTCCTGTTCGCCATGCTCAGTTGCGTGGCTTTCGCCGAGTGGCTGCGCACCCACAGAAAGGTTTGGCTCAACCTTATGGCGGTCTTGTGTGTTCTGGGAACATATACCCTCCCTTTTTATGTTGTGTTCGCGGGTGGCCTCCTGCTTCTAGCGTTCCTCTATCGTCCGTCACGGGAGACCTTTCTGGCGGGTTTACTTTCCCTGGCGGCCATTCTCATGTTGTATCTGCCCATTTTCGGCAAGGTCTATGCGGTTTTCACGGGATACCGGGACCGTTACAGAAATAAGTTCAGCTCCCCCTTTGACTCCATCGACGGAGTTTTTTCAGCGTTTGAATACTTCCTCCCTGTGCAGATTGAGGCGCTGACTTTTGTTCTGATCGCTCTGGTTGCGCTGCTCTATGTGGCCTTTGGACGCTTCGCAGCCAGATTCGACCGTCTGACTCTCGCGGGTGTCGCAGCGGCCATTCTGGGTTTCTTGGCCTTTTGTCTTTACTGCAAGACTGTTCCCGTTCGGGTTGCGGCCTACATGGCCGCGCCGCTCGCGTTCCTCGCCGCTCTCATGACGGGTTCGGTGCTCTCGACCCGCATGTTTGCGCCCGTTCGTCCTGTTATCGACGTGCTCTTCACTGTGTTTGTTGCTGTGATCCTGTGGAAATCCGAAGTCTCCCAGCCCCTGATTCCGGGTGCAGATTGGAGGGGCCTCGGAGTCCTGATAGAGCGCGCTTTTCCGAAGGAGATGAGTATTTGGATTTCGGAAAACGATCGCACTCTGTTGCAATGGAATCTCTCGTCCCGGGCTAAACCGGAGCGAGGGCCACTCGATTACGAAGCGCTTGGCAACGGAAGGCTTGTCGCAGTGGAGGGCTTCTTAGGACCCAGTGACGAGCAGCAACGCTTTGGCTGGGAGGATCTGCCGCAGGGGGTGCGTTTTGTCACAATACCCCTGGCTATGAACTACCAACGAGTATTTTTCATGCCACCCAGACGGCACGGAATTGCATCAATCAGCGTCAACAATCAGCGGCTAGAGCCACAAGTTTCTGGGCGCCAACCCTATGATCCTAGCCTGCTGTCGCAGTCGGTGGGCCATGGCGATGTTCTGCGTCCTAAGGACGGGGAGAATCCTGGCGCCCCAACGAGCCCGGAGGCCCGGATTGCGCAGCCTGCGGAAATCTCGCTTCCCGCCGTAGTGACAGTGGAACTCGATCCCGAAGCGTCGGCTGGAACATGCAATTTGCTGTTCAGCCAGGGTTTGCACGATAAGTTGATCTCCGCTGAAGTAAAAAACGCCAGCAGCGATTGGCGAGCGACCTCGAATATTTTCGTTCGGGGAGAATTGCTGAGTGTCGCGCTGGATCCAGACGGCTGCACCGCGGTAAGAATCCAAGTACAAAAGCATCCATCGTTTTCAAATCGGACTTCAGACACGGCACGTCCGCCTTTTGGTTTGATTGATGTCTGGACAGCTGCCGGCAAAACTCGGCTGCCGTAACTGAGGGCTTATTTCAGCGAATCCAGCGCGGCTTGGACCTCTTGCGCATGTTCAGCCGTCTTCGCTTGAAGCGAGTTCCAGACGATCTGGCCGTCCTTAATGATGAATGACTGCCGCTTTGCAAGTCCCATAGTTGTCGGGACCCCGAATGCTGCCGCCACCTTGCCGTCGCTGTCGGCAATCAGTGGAAAAGGAAGTTTGTTTTGTTCCTGAAACTTTTTCTGGGATTCAGGCTTGTCCTCGCTCACGCCCAAGATCTGCAGTCCTTCCCCTTTGAGATCCGCGAAGGAGTCCCGCAGCGAACAGGCCTGAGCCGTGCAGCCTGGAGTGCCAGCCTTCGGATAAAAGTACACGAGGGTCGTGCCTTTGGCATAAACTTCGCCAAAGTCGACTGGCGCGCCGTCCTGGTTGATCGCGGTGATGACCGGCGCCTTCGAGCCAACGGCAAGAGGTTCGGCCCTGGCTAAGAATCCAAATAGGCTCATGGCGCAAAGAAGGATAAATGTTAGTTTCATGGCTTGAATCGAGCAGGGACGCAAAGTTCTCTCAGTTTCTTACCGAATGTTCAAGTCGTCATCTTTCAAATACGCGATTTTAGCCGTGAGTGCCTCTGCAATCTGCGGTTTTTTTCATTCGCTTCCATTGCTCAGCGCTCCTCCGACGCAGGCGAGCCTTGCAGCGGCTATTCGCGGAATCGCGTCGCTGCAAAAGCTCGATGGATGCGGGACGGCGTCATGGATCGACCTGACGGCAGGCCGTCTCTGGCGATCGGGCGGGGCCTCCCTGCTTGCCACCGGCCAATGGCTGGCCGTCTTCGCAGGATGGACGGTGGCCGCACTCATCGCGTTCACTGTTGTGTTTGCACTCGTCCGTCTTCTGAACGATCCGCGAACGCGCGGGATTCTTTTCGGGTCGGCAGTGGTCCTTACTCTGGCAACCTGCGTCCCGCCAATGTGGGAAGCAATTGCCCGGCGCGGCGACAGGATTTCGGATCTCAGACTCGTGCTTCCGGCGGAATTGGCCGATCAGGTTCGCGCTTTGGATCAAGCGAAAACCTTTGCGAATCCCTCTGCGCTGGCGCATCTGTTGCTTTTCGCTCCAAATTCGGCGGCAAGCGTTTCCATGGCGGATTCAGTTCGCCTTTCAACGAATCCTGCGCAATGGCGGGAGGGACTTCGTCGAGCGAAATGGAACGCTGTCCTGCTTTCGGGAACACTTGGAGAATATCGACCTCTTCTTGACCATCTCATGGGTTCCCCGGATTGGCATCTTGCCTCCGTCACCAATCACGGTTTTCTGTTCCTTTACGGTTCCGGTCTCCCAGCGCGTTCTCTTGATGGTACTTTCCAGTATGCTACCGATCTGGAGACCGCAGTTTATCTTGCCCAGATCTCGGGATATTACGATGCCATTCGACGCACCTCGGACGCTCGGGCTTGCATCGAGCGGGCGCTTGAGCTCGCTCCCAATAGTATCACCGTTCTCTCGCACGCTGCCACCTTTGCCGCAGCTCACAAGCGCTGGCAGGATGCCATCGGCTACAGTAGAAGGGCGCTCGCGAGAGACCATGGGTTGGCCCATGCAAAACTTGTTCAGGCACTAGCCCTCCTTGAGACGGGCGAAGCGGATAAGGCACAGGAACTTGTCGATGAAGTCCTTCCTCAGTCCCCGGACGACCCCTATACACTCTTTCTTTCCGCTCGGATTCGCAGGTCCCTCAACGACTATGTGAGGGAAGCCGAATCTCTCGAAAAGCTCGTCGCCATTGGTCAGAAAGCCGGGATTTCGACGGCAAATTACCGGATCTACCTTGGCCAGGCCTATGCGAGGCAAAGTCTCCCGGAACCCGCCCTGCAAAACTATCGCGCCGCGCTCAATAGCGGACAACTCGACGCCAAGCAGGCCGAGCAGGTTCAGGATGCCATCAATTCGATTGAGTCCAAAAGAACTCCCTGAAGGGTTTTCGCTTTGCTCCCCGCGGCACACTTCTCTAATGTGTTCTAGTTCATGAGTGTGAAAGCCCCTGCAAAATCTGGTCTGCGTCCCTTCTCGTCCATCGTTCTCGACGGTGAGAGCCGCGCCCCTAGCCGCGCGATGCTCTATCCGGTCGGCTTCACGGAAGCCGATTTTTCCAAGCCGCAAATCGGCGTCGCTTCCACGTGGAGCATGGTCACACCGTGCAACATGCACATCGATCAGCTGGCCCGGGAAGCGGCTTTGGGAGTGGATGGCGCGGGAGGCAAGGCGACCATCTTTAATACCATCACCATATCAGACGGCATCTCGATGGGGACGGAGGGGATGAAATACTCACTTGTCTCACGTGAAGTCATCGCCGACTCGATTGAAACCGTTGTCGGCTGCCAGGGTTTCGACGGATTTGTAGCCATCGGTGGCTGCGACAAGAACATGCCGGGATGCTGCATTGCGATCGCTCGTCTCGACCGCCCCGCGGTCTTTGTCTATGGCGGGACAATCCTTCCCGGCTGCCTAAACGGTCGCAACCTTGATATTGTTTCGGTCTTTGAGGCTGTCGGCGCGGAGGCGGCTGGAAGGATCGACAGGGGCGAAATGCATGCCGTTGAATCTTGCGCGATCCCAGGCCCTGGCTCCTGCGGAGGAATGTATACGGCGAATACTATGGCTTCCGCCTTAGAGGCGATGGGGCTGAGCCTGCCAAACAGCTCCGCGCAGGCGGCGATTTCAAAGCATAAGGTGCAGGATTGCCGTGATGCAGGCGCCGCAGTAATTCAGATGCTCAAGCAAGGCATCCGACCTTCAGACATTTTTTGCAGAGAGGCGTTTGAGAATGCGATTACCGTGGTGATCGCCCTTGGGGGATCCACCAACGCCGTGCTCCACCTCCTGGCTATCGCGCACGCGGCGAACGTGAGGCTCACCATTGACGACTTCACTCGCATTGGGAAGCGCGTGCCGGTTCTCGCTGATCTCAAGCCCAGCGGGCGCTTCCTCATGAGCGAACTCGTTGAGATCGGAGGCATTGTCCCCATGATGAAAGAGCTGCTTCACGCCGGTTTGCTGCACGGAGGTTGCCTCACGGTGACCGGCAAGACGCTCGAGCAAAACCTTGCGCCATTCAAACCGTATCCAAAGCAGCAGCAAATCATCGCGCCCATTAGCAATCCCCTCAAGAAGGACAGCCACCTGGTCATTCTGCGCGGCAATCTCGCGCCAGAGGGATCGGTCGCGAAAATCAGCGGCAAGGAAGGCCAGCGATTCAGTGGCCCAGCCCGTGTCTTCGACAGCGAGGAAGCGGCGATGCGCGCCATTCTTGACGGAAAAATCAAGAAAGGAGACGTCATCGTGATTCGCTACGAGGGCCCGCGCGGAGGACCAGGCATGCGCGAGATGCTATCACCAACCAGTGCTGTGATGGGACGAGGCTTGGGCAAGGACGTTGCACTCATCACCGACGGGAGATTCTCCGGCGGAACGCATGGCTTCGTTGTGGGACACATCACACCTGAGGCCTTTGACGGAGGCCCGCTCGCGATCGTGAAGAATGGAGATGTGATCACGATCGACGCTGGGAAGCGCACAATTGACCTCGATAATCCGCAAGACGAAATCTTCGCTCGACTCGAAATTTGGAAGCGCCCCAAGCCTCGCTACCGCCGAGGCGTACTGGCGAAATACGCTGCACATGTGACCACGGCTTCGTTCGGGGCTGTGACTGATGCCGGTCTTTGATCCTTCGAAACGGAGCTCAATCAAATCCTGCCCGGAGATAGAGCCCGAAGAAGCAGGACCCATACTCTCCGGCGAGGAACTTTCACGCGCGAGGCCGAAGGATTTCGTTCAATCCGATCCAGCGTTTCATCAGCCAGGAACAAAGGCAGCGCACACGCCACACGCAGGCGGTAATTCCTCAGCGCTCGGACGTATTCGCGGGCTGCTTGCAAATGCGTGCGCGCATCTGCCAGGACTTCGTTGAACCGCTCGGTTGGCACATAGGTGCGCCCCTTGCTGGAATCGGCCTGGCGGTCGCGGAGGATATTAACGAGCTGGAGGCCTTTGCCAAAGCGAATGCCCAATGCCGTCATCTCCGCAATGTTCCGCGACGCAAAGCCGGGCATCTTTTTTGCGCAGAGCCCCGTCCAGAATTCTCCCACACAACCAGCGACGAGATAGGTGTAGCGATTCAGTTCCTTGTCACTAAGAGGAGACGCTCCTGGATTCGAAAAGCGATCCTGGTCGAAACGCTGTCCTTCGCGAATCGTCGACCAGACTGTTGCGATATCGCTGCGATCCGGCGAGGCCGCAAGCCATCCTTCGATCTCTTCGCGTCGTGCAAGCAAGTATCTTTCCGCATCGGTATTCGCCCCGTCAGCGACAGTGTCCGAGAGGCGTGCAACAAGATACGCTAGCCCAATGGATTCCCGCACTGGCGCCGGCAGAATCCGAAGCGTCAAATAGAAGGAACGCGAGACACCTTTGAGAAGAGTCCAGTCGATGGAGGAGTTATTCAGTGCAGTAAAGAGTTGGCTCGGTTGAAGCTGCGTCCTGCAAATCGATTTCGAAAACGCTATCTGAGCCCTTCGACGCCGACTCGCATCATTTGGATTCGCCACTCCGCGGACTCCCCAAGGCCGAGCTGAGAGGCTGCTTCCAAATAGGCGATCATCGGTTTGATCGAGGGCATCTTATTCGCCTTCCGCACCTCTTCGATCAAACGAGCCGCCGTCGCATCGATGGCGACGGCGTCCTTGCTCGCGAAAATGACGCAATTTTGAATGGAGAAATTCGGGTCAGGAAACGGGCCGCCCGCATATTGCAGGATCAACGCATCGAGAAGAATCAATACGACCTTGTCGCGGATCATCGGGTCCGCATAGATCTCGGATATATAGGAATCGCCCGCCGATGCGGATTTGGCAAAGCGGCGCCAGTTATCGATGTTCGATAGCGTCATGTTGACGATGCCTCCGTGAATGCCGGTAAGATAGCTGTCGGCGAGCGAGGGAACATTGATGACCTTGGTGACTTTCGTCGTGAGCACTTTCGCAAAGTAACTTTGACTGCTGAGCTGTTCGCCGCTCGAAAGCAGGTCCGCAAAACGCCGGCCGCCGCGATCTCCAAACTTGCTATC
Organism: Terrimicrobiaceae bacterium; assembly: GCA_045403045.1. GTDB lineage: Bacteria > Verrucomicrobiota > Verrucomicrobiia > Chthoniobacterales > Terrimicrobiaceae > DASTFP01. The sequence continues at coordinate 1,927 of JAXIPG010000022.1, read as the reverse complement.
GCCCCAGATAAGCTTGCCAAGCACTGGCGCGCTGACTTGAAATTGCTGGTCGTAGCCGGTCTTGGGATCGATGCCTTCGAGAATGTAGCGGGCTCCATCCTTCTTGAAACCTGTCGCCAGGAGATCTTCGATGCTTTTATCCCAGATGATGATATTTCTTGGTGGCACCCCTGCTTCCGCTAGCCCGTCAACAATGGCATCGACGACCTCCGGATTTGTTCCGCTCACGGAGCGGCCCATCGCGGACACCTTGATGCCCACCTTGTCTGCCGGCGAAACCAAGGACCTCCAGGCTCCGGCAACCGATTGCGTTCCCGTGACACCGCAAACCAGGCTATCCACCATTCTCCGAACCACACGCGCTTGGACGGAACGGGCGGGTCCGATTGCATTCGCGTCCGTAGCGTAATAAACTTTCGCCCTATCCTGCGCGGCCGCGGGAAAACCCATAACCAGCAGCAGCGAAAGAACGAGAAGCACCTTCATCTCCTGTGAATCTTGTCAATCTACCTCAAAATTCCAGCCGAATGATCACACACCTCTACGTCCACATTCCATTCTGCCCGAAGGTGTGTCCGTATTGCAGCTTTTACAAGGAAGCGAGTGATCGCAATAAGACCCGGAGCTTCCTCGATGCGGTCCTGGCCGAAGCGGACCGCCATGCGGCTCAGCTAAGGCCGCAAACGATCTTCTTTGGTGGAGGCACTCCAACAGCTCTGTCCACATCGCAGTTGGAGTATCTCATCAGCGCCCTTCGAGAGCGACTTGACCTTTCCAACCTGCAGGAGTTTACCGTGGAAATGAACCCGGCGACCGTATCGCTGGAGAAGGCTGCTCTTCTGCGTAAGTTGGGCGTCAACCGCGTTAGCATGGGGGTGCAAAGCTGGGACCCCGGGTTACTGGCGACTCTCGGGCGGGTCCACTCGGTTCGCCAGGCGCGGAGAAGTTACGAGATCCTTCGCGAGGCAGGATTCGAGAATATCAACCTGGATTTGATATTTGGTGTCCCCGGGCAGACTCGCGAACAATGGCGAGGGAGCTTGGAGGAAACGCTCGCGCTCGAACCAAACCACATCTCCGCTTACTGCCTTACATACGAAGAGGACACCGAGTATTTTCTGCGGATGAGCCGCGGGGAATACCAGCCCGACGAATCGCTTGACGCAGACCTCTTTGAAATGACCATTGACACCCTGGAAGCCGGTGGTTTTTGCCAGTACGAGATTTCGAACTATTCTAGGCCGGACCGCGAATGCCGGCACAATCTCGCCTATTGGCTTGGGGCGGATTTTCTGGGGCTCGGTCCTAGCGCGTTTTCCACCGTCGGCTTTGATCGTTGGAGGAATGTAAGCGACACGACCGCTTATGTCTCCGCCATTGAGGCCGGCGGTGATCCCGCCGATTTTCGCGAAGCGCTCACTGATCGCATGCGTCAAGCAGAATGCATTGCCTTCTCCTTGCGCACGAATCGCGGGGTGCCTTCGGACTTTCTCCCGGCATCCAAAGCTGAGGCATTCGCCGACATCGGGCTCCTTACCCAGGACGACGGGCGTTGGCATCTTACCCGTAAGGGCAAACTCTTGGCGGATTCCGTTGCGGAGGCATTTATCTGATGACGGAAGTATCTTACGATCGAAGGCCGTTTTTTGCCTACGGAACGCTGATGTTCCCAGCCGTCATCAAATCCGTGATTGGACGGATTCCCGACAACCGCTCAGCCGTCATCAAAGGCTATCGGCGTCTTGAAGTCGCCGGAGAATTGTTCCCGGGGCTCATCAGAGAGAATGACGAGCGTGTCGAAGGACTTGTCTACGTAGATATCACCAGAGACGAATGGGAACGACTCACCGCTTTCGAGGACGACTTCTATGAACTTCAGAAGGTCACCGTTGACTGCTTGGGAACGAACGTTAGCGCCCTTGCATAT
>JAXIPG010000219.1:0-1460 GCA_045403045.1 Terrimicrobiaceae bacterium | reverse complement strand
ACATCTCCTTCGGCGCGGATGGGCATCCGCCACGTTTGTATTCGTAATGTCTGTTTGTCCGCCGATCACCTTCGTGTTCGCTTATTTCAAAAAGTTTCTGCTCTATGAGAGCTACGTGATCTATTCGCTGCCCGGCGTAGTTGTTTGCGCGGCCACGGGGCTGACCCTCGCGGCGTCGTGCGCGCAGAGGCTTCCAAGCGGCAAGTTTATCGTGTCTGCGACAGCTTCATTCGCCGTCCTGGGCTACTTCCTTTACACAAATCCCTTCCGGCAGTGGATCGTTCAGCACCCGCTTCAACAGATCCGTGAATCAGTCATTTATTGCCGCGGCACGCTCGATCCTTCAAGCGTCGGACAAAAGAGCGTGCGCACCGCCAGCTTCTGTATTCCGCCCTATCTTTACGACGCGCACATGGAACGGTTCGATTCAACCGGCGCCTTCATTGGCGCACTCCGACGCGCCGACGAGGAAGGCGTTCCTCTGCTTCTCAATGTCGGCATGCCTTGGGCGGCCCGCCAGTACAGCCCGCAAATGTGGTCCCCAGTAATTTCGAGATTGCCGTGATCGAGCACCCCGGATACATGTTGAAAGAGATGCTTGAGGATTACGTTCCGGTTCTACTCCATGTGATCGTCGCGGTAGGCTTCGCCACGGTCACGCTTCTGGCCAACCTTGTCCTTGGCCGGGCGGGTAAGCGAACAGCGGCAAAGGATGCTGCTTATGAGTGCGGAGTAGTACCCGAGCCAGGACCCCAGCCGCGCTTCAGCGTGAAGTTCTATTTGGTGGCGATGCTATTCATTCTCTTCGATATTGAAATTGTATTCATGTATCCGTGGGCGGTTGTTCTTCAGGCATTTGTTACCGAGTTCGGGACTGTGATCCTCTGGAGTATGTGCAGCTTCATCATCATTCTCCTGTTCGGATACCTTTATGCGATCAAGAAGGGCGCCTTGGATTGGAAGTGACGACCAACTCGGGACATAAACAGATTCATGATTTATCATCTGGTTCTTTTTAAACTGAAGTCAGAGGCGGATGAGGCGAAAATCGAGTGGATGATGCGGGAAACCCGTATCCAGCTATTAAGAATTCCTGAGGTCCTTAGCATCCGATGCGGCAAGCGTGCTGATGCGAACGTGGAGTGGCCATTCTTTCTTTCCGTCGAGTTGGACTCGACCGAGAAGCTCGCGCTCTACTTGGAGGATCCCAACCATGTGAAGTTCATCGAGGAGGTCATCAAGCCGAACATCGCAGAGCGGCTTGCCCTCGACTACGAAATGGAGCCGGGCAAAAAGACGAGATAGTCTTCGAGTTTTGCCGCGAGGAACTCGATCTCCACGTCAGAAATCGCAAAAGGCGGTGCGAATGAGAGTACATTCCCGTTCTGTCCGCCCCCAACGAGAATCAGCCCGTCCTGCAATCCCTGGCGCATAACGGCAGCAGCCAGAGACCCGTATGG
>JAXIPG010000091.1:0-11209 GCA_045403045.1 Terrimicrobiaceae bacterium | reverse complement strand
GCTCGCAACCGGCGGCTTGAAACGCGCGGTGATAGTCGCTGAACGCCGGTTCGACGATGCCGATTCTGCAACGGGCAAAAAGCCTCGCCGCGAGATACAGCGCCTCGATGGCACCGCCGGTCGGCAGAATGTGATCGGCGTTGACCCCATGCAGGCAAGCGAGTTGATCGCGAAGGCTGCGGGCATCGGCTTCGGGGTAGCGCGTGATTTGAGCGCGCCATTTTTCCCAATCAGCTGGCGGGACGACGGGCGCGAACACATTGATGTTCGCGCTGAAATCAATGAAGGCATCCTGCGACAGCCCGAACTCTCTCGCTGCCTCCGACAATCGGCCGCCATGAAAAGCCTGGGACATGGCTAGGAGACTCCTTTCAGCACCAACGGCAAGCCGGCCACCAAATATTCCACCGTGGTCGCATAGCGCGCGACAAGCTGGTTGGCGGAGCCGCATAAATCGCGGAAGTTGCGACCCTCCGGCGTCGAAGGAACAAGGCCAGTCCCGACTTCGTTGCTCACGAGAATCAGCGCGCGCTCTTGCTGGCGGGCCGTCTGCATCGCCTCCTCCAACTCCGCCAGGATGCTCTCCGCGGAGCGCGCCTGCATTTGTTGAAACGAGAGCCAGAGGGTGAGGCAATCGACCAGCAAAAGACGTCCGTCGTTTTCGAGGATCTGATTCCGCAGATCGTAACGATTTTCGACCGTCCTCCAGTGGCTGGGACGGCGCTGCCGGTGCAGTTCGATGCGCGCCCGCATTTCTTCATCCGCCTCCTCCGTGCAATACGTCGCGACGTAGGAAACCGGCAGGCCGGAGGCCGCCGCCACGGTTTCCGCATGCCGGCTCTTTCCGCTTCGGCTGCCGCCGATCACAAGATGGAGAAAAGATTTCAAGGCCGGACCTCCACCTCAATCGCCACATGGAGCGCATCGGGCACGACGCCCCATTGGTTATCTTTCCATCGAAGGCAAGTGGTGCTGCCGCAGGACACTTCCAGTTCAAACGCTCTTCGCAGCGGCAATTCCGAGAAGGCACAGACGGCCGCGCGGATGACGCCCGCGTGCGTGACCAGGAGGAGGCTGTCAAACGGCTCAGGATCGATCTTTTGCAACGCGGACACCACGCGGGACTGGAGTTGGTGAAACGATTCGCCACCCGGTGGAGCAACGGTTACGAAGTCGTCCATCCACGCCGCGAGCGCATGGGGATCATCGCTTCGGATCTCGTCCCAAGTCCGATTTTCCCACGCGCCGAAATTCACCTCCCGCCAGATCGCATCAGGCTCCGGGCAAATGTCCAGCCTGGCTGCGATCGCGTCCGCCAACATTCGGCAGCGCCGCAAATCGCTGGATAAAAGCCGGCCCGGCTTCGTGCGCGCGGCGTCTTCCGCAATGCGCTCAATCGCTGCGAGACCTTCGGCGGAAAGGGCCACATCAGTCTGTCCGATGCATCGTTCGCCGCTGGATGCGGTCGCTGGATGACGCAAAAGGCGTAGCAACATATTAAACGTCCGTTAACCGAAGTTGCGCTGCCAGCGCGAGGTAGGATGCCAGTTCCACCAACTGATTGGCCGCTCCCAGGCAATCGCCGGTCACGCCGCCGATCTTTCGTTTGAAATAAATGCCGGCGAGTCCCGTCACAAGTACTGCTGCCAGGACACACGAAGCAGCTGCACGGCCCGTGAGCGCAAAAGCCAGCGCTGCCGGGAACGCAAGGGCCGGCAGGAGCTTTCCCCGCCTCACGCTGTCGCCAAACAGTTTCGCTTTCGATCCCTCCACTCGAACATACGGATAAAAGTAGAGCAGCGCCACGCAAGTTCCGCGCCCGAGTGTGTGCGCCATAACAATGGCGGCGAACGCCAGCCACGCACTCTGCTCCAACAGGGTGTTTAACAACAGCAATTTGCCCGTCAGCGAAAACCACAGCGACAGCGCGCCGAATGTGCCCAGCCGGCTGTCCTTCATGATTTCCAGGCGGCGCGAAGCATTCCGGCCTCCAAACAGCCCGTCCGCCGCATCCGCCAGCCCGTCCTCATGGATTCCGCCCGTGATCGCAACTGTTGTCGCCATGCACAAGAGCACTGCGATCAATGCGGGCAGGAACAAATGGCCGGCCGTGAGGACCATCCCACCGGCCAACCCCACGAACATTCCCACAATGGGAAAATAAATCACCGAGCGCGAGAGTTTCTCGCGCTGGAAATCGTAAAGGCTGCCCACCGGAATCCGCGTCAAGAACACGACGGCTCCCAGAAAGGAATTCAGCTGCTGCCTCATGCCGTTGGTGATGGCCTGCGCGTTCATCCTTGCGCGTCCATCGCACCGGAAATGCCTGCCGAGTCGAACGTCGCCATCTCGCATAAAATCCTCGCGGAAGCTTCCAGGAGATGCATCGCCAGCGCCGCGCCGGTGCCTTCGCCGAGCCTCATTCTTAAATCGAGAATCGGTTCCACCCTTAACGCTTTCAACGTAGTGCCGTGCGCTTGCTCGTCCGAGCGATGGCTGAAAAAACAGGCCTCGCGGCATGTCGGGTCGATGTCGAAAGCCGCAGCCGCCGCAGCGGTCGCAATAAAGCCATCAACCACAAGCGGCATGCGCACCCTGGCGGCTTCGAGAATCGTTCCTGTCATCGCCGCGATTTCGTATCCGCCGATGGTTTGCAGCCAGTATCGCCCGCACGGCTCGGTGGCTTGCGCGCCGTGCTTTTTCACGGCTCCTGCCACCACTTCAACTTTGCGGTTGAGCACGGCATCGCTGATGCCTGTGCCTCGGCCGACCGCCTTCTCCGCATCGAATCCCAATAGCGCCACCAGCAAAGCTGACGCAGCGGTCGTGTTGCCGATGCCCATTTCGCCGATTCCCAGCACATCAATTCCAGCCTCGACCGCGAGCCTGACTTGCTCGCGGCCGATCTCGATCGCTTGCTCGCACTCCGCGTCTGTCATCGCGGGTTCCTGATAGAAATTGCGCGTGCCCCGGCGGACCCCGCGTGGGAAGAAATTCGGCTGCCGCAACAACTCCGCCGGCCAGTCACCACCGACTCCCGCATCAACGACGTGGATTTGAATGCCCCCGTGGCGCGCGAGGACATTGATCGCCGCGCCGCCGCTCAGAAAATTTAACACCATCTGCTCCGTCACTTCACCGGGGTAGGCGCTCACTCCCTCCGCCGTGACACCGTGGCATCCCGCATACACGCAGATGCGCTTCCGGCGCAGCTTCGGCTCCAAAGTTTGCTGCAGTTCCGCCAGCCGGACGGCGACCGTTTCCAACACGCCCAGCGAACCAGGAGGCTTGGTCTTCCGGTTGATCTTGTCCAAAGCTCGCGAGAAAATATCGGGCTGCGGCTCCGGCGACAAGGACGGCTCATCCGCGCGCGGCGTTTCAATTTTTTCGGTGTCAATTCTCATGTTCTCACTCTCCATTTTACGATGAAGCTTTTTCGCAATCGTCGTGCGACGACGCGCAGTGAAAATCCGCAGGCAGGTATTCGGACTCCAAGTTTCTCCTCTGTTTGGAGGATGCCTTTTCTCCAGCCTTCACCAACCCGAGGGTTGATTGACTTTCCTGGAAAAATTCAGTTTTTTCCGGTGAAGAATTGTAACTTGATACCGCAGCGTAACTGTGACCGATTCTCACGGTCTTCCCTGAATCCACGGATCGTCATCGAGCTGTCAAAAAACTAGCCCTTAGCGAATCAGAAAGCGCAGGATTGTCAATCCTGGAAGAGCTGCCCCGACGATCGCGACGTCTCCCACGAAGCGTTGCCCGCCAAACTTCCGGTCTGGAAAACAAGAGGATCAAAACCCTTCGCATGCAGCATTCCTTGCAGTCCTGCAAGCCGGTCCATGTCGCCCTCGTCGCGCGGAATCGCAAAAGCCATGAAAGTTCCGCTGTGGGCGACCAGGAGCGCCGCGTCGAATTGCTTCGCAACTTTGCAAGCCCAGCTAAAGCAGGGTTTTGGGAGCAGTTCCTGGTTGATCTCAGCCGAGCGTGTCACCGCATACAGCAAAGCATCGGTCTCCCCACTGTTGCAGTAACTGGCCAGATCCGCATATTCCGACGCGTAACGACTCCGGCGATGGTCCAAATGGGCAACCGTTTCCGTTGCAATTCTGCGCTTAGGCTCGCTGTCCCATCCCACCAGACAAAGTCGGGGAGCTGATCCTTGAATGGAAAATTCCGCCGACAACGGATTCGCGCACACCAACGCGTCCGGCCAAAATAAAAAATCGGAACGTTCCACTGCGCACATGATCGAAAATAGCTCCTCCTCCGTCACCTCGAGCGAAAGATACCGTGCCACCGCGAGAAGCCCGGCCGTCATGTCCGCGCTGGACGTTCCCAACCCCTTGGCGGAAGGCGATGAGTTCCTTATTCTGACTTCAAAATCCCACGGTTGCTCGACGCGTCTTCGTGTCAGCAGACTCCGGATTGCGCGTTCTGTTTTTTCGGCATTCGGTTGATTCTCCACGAACACGCGAAAGGAAGAAGCCGGCAGTCCCAAAGCGCGCGTCATAAACTCCGGAGATACAATCGTCGCACTATAGAGAATTGGACTGCCATCGCGGGTGACACCCTGGAGAAATTCGCCGACTTTTCCCGTGATAGCCACCGCGTAGCGGTCAATATCTGAAATGGGATCGTCCGAAATCACACTCGCATTCCGATAGGTGTTTTTCCTGAATCCGCGACAGGAATGTTCATTGCAAACAGACTATTTCAAGCCAAGCCCGGTTGGGAAGGACCGTTACAAATGAGGCAACCATAGAACTTCACGTCGCCTGGCGCCGGTGGAAACGCACGAACAGATTCTCCGGCATCATCGTGACCGAGGCTAAGACGTTCTAACTGGCACGGCCCTCCCCGGTGTCACGAGTGTGGAACCAGGGCCGTTTTGATGCCCTTGCGTGCCCAAGCGAGATCCAAGGCTTGCTGAAATTCCGCAAGCGGAAGCTCTTCGGTGACGATTTCGTTGACCTTCACGCGGCCGCTCTCCAAGTAAGCAAGGGCCCGTGCGAAGCTATCGAGCTGCGCGAATGAGCCTTTAATGCTGATTTCGCCGCGGAACAGGTCAAAGGGGTTAAACCGAACGGAAGCGTTCTCTGGGTAGACACCATACACCAGTAGCGTGCCGCGGCGGCGGACAAACGTTAGCGCATCCTGGCACACCGCGGGGGCTCCGGTGGCCTCGATGACGTAGTCGAATCCTTTGGGGCTTAGTTCCCGAAGGCGCTTGCGGTGTACTTCATGGTTTTGGCGGTCCATCGGCACCACCTCGTCGGCGGCTAACCGCGCGACCAGGTCAAGCTTCGGCCCGGGCGGCGCGGCGACCACGAGCCGGGCGGCTCCGTTAAGCTTGACCAGTTGCGCCAGCACCTGGCCGGTCGGACCCGCCCCAAAAAGCAGCATGTCGCTGCCCGGCTTAGCATCCAGTACCTCGGTCCCATGCACCGCGCAGGCGGTCGGTTCGACCATGACCGCTTCGCGCGCGCTAAGGTTATGGATCGCGAACACGCGGTCAGCCTTCACTTTCAGGTACTCGGCAAAACCGCCGTTAAGCGTCACGCCGTAGGCGCCCAGGTTTTCACAAAGCAAGTGGTCCCCGCGTTTGCAGTAGAAACAGGTTCCGCAGACGGTGTTGCTGTTGGCAACTACCCGTTGGCCGGCGCTAAACCCGGACACGTCGGCGCCAAGCTCTACGATTTCGCCGGTGAACTCATGGCCCGGGATCAACGGGAAATGCGGGCCAAACTCCCCTATGTGGATATGGAGGTCGGTGCCGCACAGGCCGCAGGCATGCACTCGTATCAACACCTCATCGGGGTTGACCTTTGGGTCGGCAGTATCGCGATAGGAGAAGTTGCGCGGTGAGTCGTAGACGATGGCTTTCATAGGAAGGGAATAGGGGCAATGGCGTTTAGGATTTAAGGGACATTTGGCGAGACGCGGTAGTGAGCGGACTGGACTGGGTCGGGTTAGCGGTGCTTGGGATGGAGGGCTTGAGGTTGAAGGCCTGCGACGAAGGCTTCGATGGCTTCCCGGGCCTCGCGCGCGTGCAAGGCGGGGTCCTTTCTCCAGGTTTCATTCCCTGGAACAAACCACCTCTCCGCGCTTTGAGAGCACCCGCACCAACCCTTCGGCCTGCAGCGGGATGCTCGCTAGTGGACGAGCTCCTTGGTGGTGAAATCCAGGGCGGCAAGATCGTTTAGAACGTTGCGAAGGCGAGCCGCCGACTCGGAACCATATGTCGATTCAAAGTACTCTTGGGCTTTCCTCCAAAAAGCGATGGCTCCGGTAAATTTGGCCTTGCCCGCCGGGGTCAAGAAAACGCGACGGCTTCGCCGGTCCTCTTCACCAGCCGTCAATTGGATCAAACGGTCACGTTCCAGCGGCCGAAGACTATGTCCGAGCGTCGACCGATCCATTCCCAAGACTTCGGCGAGTTCACCCATGGTCGGCGGACGTTCTCTACGCAGGTCGATTTCCGCGAGGGTCGAAAATTGCGTGACCGTTAAGCCGCTGGGAGCGAGCGCGGTGTCGTAAACCTGGGTCACCCGGCGTGCGGCTTTGCGCAGAGCCGCACAATGACAGGGGCTTTGATTGACAGAACCATCTACGGGCATAATGTAGGTATATGCCCATAGTTTGGAATGTCAAGAGGACCGAGGGGGCATCGCCCCGTAACATCCTCCAACTGCCAGGCTCACAGCCCCAGCCCCTCCAACAGCATCTGACAGCCGCTCAATGCCAAAAACCGACCAATCCGCATGCTTGCGAATCCTGAGAATGAAATCCCAAAAGAACGCCGGGTGGTGATTACCGGAATCGGCGTCGTAGCCCCAAACGGACTAAATACCGCGGCATTCTGGCGAAATACCGTGGAAGGCCAAAGCGGCGTTCGCCGGTTCTCGGCGTTCGACGCCGCGGATTATCCCTGCAAGATCGCTGGCGAGGTCATTGGCTTCGACCCTGCGCCCTATTTTCGGGACGCGAAGTCCATCAAACGCTCGGACCGTTTCATGCAGTTCGCCATGGCCGCTTCGAAAATGGCCTTGGAAGAATCAAAGCTTGGTGTGGATCAGGTCAATCGCGATCGCTTTGGAGTGTTCATCGGGACAGGAATCGGCGGCCTCGAAAGCATGGAGAGAGGAGCCCGCCGTCTCATTGAGCAAGGACCCTCTCGCATCTCCCCTTTCGCAATCACCTGCATGATGGGAAATGCCGCCAGTGCCCTTGTTTCGATGGAGCTTAATTTGCGAGGTCCTAATATCTGTTTTGTCACCGCGTGCGCCACGGCCAGTAATTCGGTCGGCGAGGCTTGGCGAGCAATCAAATGGGGTGACGCAGATGTCTTCCTGGCGGGAGGATGTGAAGCGACGATCACGCCACTCGCGGTAGCGGGTTTTGCAGCCATGAAAGCGTTGAGCTTGCGGAATGCCGAGCCCGAAGAAGCGAGCCGTCCTTTCGATAAGAACAGAGATGGTTTCGTAATGGGCGAGGGTGCGGGCGTTCTCGTCCTTGAAGAACTCGAACATGCCCGGCGCCGCTCCGCGCCGATCTATTGCGAACTCGCCGGCTACGGATGCACGGCGGATGCGTATCACATGACGCGGCCCCACCCGGAGGGACAGGAGGTCGCGCGCGCAATGAAGATCGCCATGCGACACGCGAAGGTAAATGCTTGCGACGTGGACTACATCAACGCCCATGCCACCTCGACTCCGGTTGGCGACATCTGCGAGACGCGGGCGATCAAGCTCGCCTTGGGAGCAGATGCCCGCCGGGTGGCCATCAGTTCTACGAAATCCATGACCGGCCACCTTCTGGGAGCCGCCGGCAGCGTCGAGTTGGCCGTGTGCGCCCTCGCGATCAAAGACAGAGTCATTCCTCCGACAATCAATCTCGACGAGGCCGATCCCGAGTGCGACCTCGACTACGTGCCGAACACGGCGCGCGAAAAAAAAGTCCGCGTAGCCGTGAACAATTCCTTCGGTTTCGGCGGCCACAATGTCTGCCTCATCGTGAAGGAGTATGATGGGGACTAATCGGCAGCGAGATCGTGATCTGCACCGGGGGGTAATCGAGTCGGCGCTGAATCCAATGAGCGACCAGAGCGATCAGCGATCCGATGAGGACACCTCCAAGGTCCGGCTAAAATCGCCCAGTAAATTACCGAATATTTCGCGACGCTTTGCCGAGTAAGTAGCCCCAGGATTTCTTGATGACGGAGGGTCAGGCAGCGTCCGAGGGTCGAGGAGGGTCAGGCGAAATGAAAGGCTGATGAGAAGCGGCAAAACCAAGAAGATCGCGAACAGCGCCAATAGCGATATGGTGGAGCGTCTATGAGAGCTTTACGCTTTAGCGCTTTTGGGCCGCCATCAGTTCTATCCATTCAGGAGATTCAGAAGCCGGAGCCCGGAGACGGAGAAGTACTGATTCAAGTGAAGGCGGCAGCCATAAATCCGAGTGACGCGAAGAATGTGTCAGGTCATTTCTCGGCAACAACTCTGCCTCGGACTCCGGGCCGTGATTTTTCGGGCATTGTCGTGAAAGGAAAGAAGTTTGAAGGGGAAGAGGTGTGGGGTAGCGCTCCTGGCTTCGGCATCACGCGCGACGGCGTGCAGGCCGAATATGTGGCAGTACCGATGGAGGTTCTGTCTGTCAAACCGCGTGCGCTGAGTATGGAACAAGCAGCAGCTATAGGAGTTCCTTTCACCACTGCGTGGTCTGCCTTGGTGCGTGCTGCTGAGATTAGAGAGGGCGAAACGATTCTGATTATCGGCGCTGCCGGTGCGGTGGGACAAGCGGCTACGCAAATCGCGAACTGGAAAGGGCTTCGTGTCTTGGGAGCTGCTGTCAAATCAGATCCTATTCCGGGTGCGGATGCCGTCATCAACACGACCATAGAGGATTTGCGGGAACGTGTCTTTCAATTGACAGGGGGCAAGGGCGCCGATGTTGTGTTTGATACAGTCGGAGGTCCTATGTTTGAGCCGGCTTTGAAATCCTTGCGGTTGGGAGGGCGTCAAGTAGCGATCACAAGCACAGGTGACAGGCGTGTCAGCTTCGACCTGATCGATTTCTACCATAATCTCTCTCGGTTAATCGGGGTGGATAGCAATGCATTCACGCCGAGCGACGTCGGAGGCATCGCCGACGAGCTACGTCCCGGCTTTGAAGCTAACGCGTTAAAGGCTCCCGCGATCGAGCTGATTCCGTTTGAAGGTGCGGTTGAGGCATATAAAAAGGTCGCCAGTGGTCAGGCAAGAGCGAAGCAAGTGCTGATGATTTCCTAGACTTATAGCGGATGGGTTGTGCTTGAGAGACACCGATTCGTGACTATCCTCAAAATCGATAAGCCAACAACGGGGCGCTTACGGAGCTCGCTAGATTCGGCATCTTTTTGGTCGGACTCCGGGGTGAGCTACCGGTGGATCTCAATGGAAATCTGGAGAATTGCTTGCCCATGACCCTCGTCCTCATATTCTCTACTGCAAACCAGGGATGGCTTGCGCGAATTTGCCGCAATGATCTTCTCATCGAAGCCTTCAAAGCGCTTCTGCCCCTTAGCAATCAGCAACGGCTCAAAGCTTCCGCCGCGATCCCGGGGAACTTCGATTTCCATCGCTCCCTCTTCCCCAACCACCGTCTTTTTGCTGTAGCCGTTGCGATGGTTATCGACTTCATCGGGCGCTTCGCCTTTGGCGTAGCCAAGATGATGGGTGAGTTCCCCGGCCAAGGCCCTCTCGACAACTCGCTTCTTTAGCTGCGCAATCAGCCCGTTTTCTCCAAGCACCGCCTCCGGGCTAATCCCATGCTTCTCCAAAAGCGCGTCGATCAAATCGTCGCACTTCGTCTCCTTTTTCTCTTTGGTCATTTTTTCCTTCTCTCTCAGGTTATGACCCAAACACAAACTCTCTGATACCCTCCGGATTACTGCACTTCCTAGCCCGGCTCGACTCCAAGGACACTGCACTTGGCTTTCCGCTCCTAGCCGCTTCGCAGGCACCCTCGCCCTCGCCACCGAAGTCCTTGTAGTCCGATGAAGGTGCAGAGCGTCAAGGGTTCATCTTCTCGGCATCTCTCCTCAGCAGACGAGCGCCTATCAAACCATCGCCTCGCATCAGCGGATAAAAACCTTCTCTTTCTTCATAATGAAACGGAAACCCCTCCAGATAATGCCCGGCCTCATGCGCGTACACCATCCATTCTGGGACGATTCCATTGCCAGCTTTATCCTTGATAATGCACATATTGTAGTTTGCCCCTGACCTCTCCATCTCCTGAGCCGTGATTCGTGTCTTCGATGCAACAAATGCATCGAACTGCTCCGCATCACTTGAATGGACAAAGTCCCAGACACAAAACACATTGAAGACTTCTCGCCCGAGGGCACCGCGTTCGGTAATCGCGTGCCATCTTTTTTCCTCAGGAGTAACTTTCTCAACGAAAGGCATCATCCCTATCGAGCCAAAATCGATTGGATCTCCAAGATCCATATCCACATTTACGTCCTGTACAGATTTCAAAGTGAAAGTCACATTGATCTGGGGCGAAAAGATCATTCGGTTGGCACGCTCCATCCATGTCCAAACGTCCTGCATTGTGGTGGTTGTCTTCCGCCCCTTCTTGTCACTTACTAGAAAAAACTGGACAAACGGGTTGCGAAGCGATTTGACTTCGACTTGAAGCGTCGCCAGCACCTCCCTTCGGGAACCTCTCACGTAGATAAAAGTCTGCCCCTTAGCTTTTCCGTCAATACGGCAAACATTTTTGTAACCTATCTCTTTTTCCGCACTCGTGACGGACGCGATTCCGGTATTGTCACTCTCTATCGACGCCACACTAGTCCTTAAGGAAGCGTGAATGAGATCGTTTGGGTGACGTAAAAGACTCGAAATGCCCTTAAATCCTTGGTTTGATGGCGGTGAGGACAACTAAGCCACCCAAAGAGAAAGGTCATTTCGAGTGAAGAGAAGCTATCCTAAGATCCTGCGTAATCGCAAGTGCCGAATTCAACGTCGCCTGGACCCCGAGCGCGGTTGGAGCGATCAGGCCGAGCCGATCATGAAGGCCAGCAATATTCACTATGAGATGGCCGAGAAAGCCAGGGCTGTAAACTGCGGGGGCATCGGCGCGATCCATCTGATGGTCAACAAACTGGGGCTGCGGCAAGAGATCGACTCCCGGCTGCATCTGCTTAAGAAGCACC
>JAXIPG010000273.1:0-18316 GCA_045403045.1 Terrimicrobiaceae bacterium | reverse complement strand
TGAGCGTTCCGGTTCAAGACGGAACGCAGGCCAAGTCTCGAGGCGACGTCGCACAGGAGCGGGCGATCTTCGATGTAGGCGACCTGATCCGCCTTTACGTGCGCGACGTCCAAGGCAAGACGATAAATGTCGAGGTCGGGTTTGCGGATGTGAACGAAAGCGGAAATGATGAAGAAATCGACGAAGTCCTTAAGGTTGAACCGCCGGATGCGGTCCTCGGCAATCTCGCGACCTTCATTGCTGACCACCGCGACACGCAGTCCATAAACGACCTTGAGCCGTTTCACCAAATCGATTGTGTCCTGGTAAGGCTTGGCTTGTTCGAGAAGGTAGTTCTTAAAGTCTTCGGGGGTGAAGGGTCTAGGCTCATAAAAAACGATCTGCCAGAGATATTCATCGAGGGTCATCTTGCCTTCCTCGTAGATGTCGTAGGTGACGTGATGACGATGATAGATCTCTTCGTAATCGAGCCCAAAATGCTCGGCGGTCTGTTTGCGGAGATCAGTGGCCCAACCGTTGGTAAGAAGGACGCCGCCAATGTCGAGGAAAAGGGTGGTGATTTGGGAGGTTGCCATGCGGGGATTGTCTCATCGAGCAGCGCACAATCAAGAATCGATCGCCGGATCCTGCTTCGGTTTCTTTTGGTGGCGTCGCGCGGACGATGCAGAACCTAGCAGGCTGTCAAAAAGGGAAACTTCGTTTTCTCAACCGCGATCTACCTGTAAAAGGGGGTTCAATTTCAAGGCCGACAGGCTACTAGAGGCGCTTCGCCGCCTGAACAAAGCAAAACACCGAAGGATCTCTCCTTCGGTGTTTTAGCAATGTTTAGATTGAAGTTAGAACGCAAATCGCATTCCTGCACGAACGTTGGCAACATTGCCGAAATCCTCGTTGCCGTAAAAGTAGCGTCCGTCGACAAAGATCCCGATGTGATCGGTGAAGCGGTACTCTAGTCCGCCTCCGACATTTCCGTAACCGTAGACATCCCCATCCCACGCAGCGCCACCGCCCGCCACTATATAGGGAGCGAGGTTCCAGGAGCAAATGGGATAGCGGAGGAAGAAGTTTCCGCCAACGGGCAGATGAAATGCGGTTCCGTCGCTATCAAACCAGGATGCCTCGTATCCGATACCGAAGTAGCGCCAGAAGAAGAAGTTCAGGCCAAATCCACCACCGGGGCCGGTGTGGAATATGCTTCCATGGGAGCCGAAGAAGTGGGTGTAGAAGGCATCCACCTGAAATTCAAAATCGCGGAATCGGCAGGGTGGTTCGGGGACGACGACCGTCTTTACTTCCTTATAAGACTTTCCGTCGCCGGCAAAGGCGCCGCAAAGTGACAGTGCAACGATAGATGTGGTTAGGAGCAGTTTTTTCATCGGATGTTGGGTTTGAGCGAACCCTAATGCCAGAAGGTCGCTCAAATTGTCAAGCGGATTTTTTAAAACGTGCAAGGGGCGCGGTAATCATTCCTTCGTAAAGCGCCTTTCCAATAATCGTGCCGTAAAGACCGGGCATCGAAGCCAGCCGTTTGAGGTCTTCCACGCGGGCGACTCCGCCGCTGGCTATCAGATTGCAGTCGAGGATTTCGAGCAGATCGTGAAGTGCAAAATAGTTTGGTCCTTCGAGCATGCCGTCGGTGGCGATATCGGTATAGATGACGGTCCTCGCGCCGGCGTCTTGAGCGGCGAGGGCGAGCTCGGTCGCGCGTCTGGTCGTTGTTTCGGTCCAGCCCCTCACGGCAACGAGGCCGTCCTTGGCATCGATTCCTACGGCGATGCGATCGCCGCCAAATTCTGCGCACGTTTGCCGGATAAAATCAATGGACTCGCAGGCCCTTGTCCCAAGAATGACACGGCTGACACCCGCGGCGAAAGCGCCGCTGAGGTTTTGGAAATTGCGCATGCCGCCACCGAGCTCACACGGGACGTTTACCGCCGCGCAAATGCGCTCGATGTGATGGAGGTTCCTGGGCTCTCCGCTGAAGGCCGCGTCCAAATCGACCAGGTGCAGCCAGTCGGCGCCTGCTTCCTCCCATTTCTTGGCGAAGGCGACGGGGTCGCTCGAATAGACGGTCTTTTCGGCGGCCAGTCCCCGCTTTAAGCGAACGACTTCGCCACCCATCAGATCGATGGCAGGGAGCAAGAGCATGAGACAGAGTGGGTGGGCGGAGGAATGGCCAGCCTTTCTAAGCCAGCGTATCCAGGAAGTTCCTCAATAATGCAAGACCGGCGGACTGGCTTTTTTCCGGATGGAATTGTGTGGCATGCAGGCTGCCGCTGCTCACGCTGGCCGCAAATGTCCCGCCGTACTCGCATCGGGCGCTCACGATGCGGTCGTTGGCCGGAACGGGGAAATACGAATGCACAAAATAAAAATAGGGATTGGCGGACAGCTTGCTGTAGATCGGTCCCCGTATGCCCAGCAATGTATTCCAACCGATGTGTGGAATCTTGAGCCCGCTTCCCGCGAAGCGCATCACGCGGCCTGGGAGAATTCCGAGGCCCTTGCATCCGGGCGACTCCTCGCTGGATTCAAAGAGCAGCTGATACCCGAGGCAAATCCCGAGATAAGGACGCCTTGCCCGTAACCATTCTGTCAGCGGCTCCCACAGTCCGGACTTGCGCAGATTCTGCGCGCAATCGCCGAAAGCGCCGACTCCCGGCACCACGATGGCGTCGTGCATGTCAAGCTGCGTGGCTTTCGTGACGAGCGCGACCGAGGCTCCGACCGCCTCGAGCGCCTTGCAGACGCTGCGCAGGTTGCCGCTGCCGTAATCGACAACGCCGATAGATTTGGAGACACTCACCATGGAACGGTCAACATCAATGCCCGGGCCGAGTGCTCAACGCGGAAACTTGAGGGCCTGTACGGTCTTGAGGGTTCACAACACGCCTTTGGTGCTTGGCACTCCCTCAACGCGCGGGTCGATTTGGGCGGCGAGGTCAAGCGCGCGCGCAAACGCCTTGAAGACGCCCTCGGCCATGTGATGGGCATCCCGGCCGGCAAGAATTTCCACATGCAGATTCATGGCGCCGCTCACGGCCACTGCGCGAAGGAATTCCTCCACCAGCTGAAAGGAAAAGGTTCCCCCGATGGCCTCCACGGGCGAAGGCGGGTTATAGACCAGATAGGGGCGTCCGCTCAGGTCCACGACGGCACGCACAAGCGCCTCATCCATAGGAACATAAGCAAACCCATAGCGTCTGATGCCCATTTTTGCGCCAAGAGCCTTTGTTAAAGCCTGGCCGAGGGTGATCCCGGCATCCTCGACGGTGTGATGAAAGTCGACCTCGATGTCGCCCTTCGCATCGAGATCGAGATCGAAGAGTGCATGCCGGGCGAAAAGCGTCAGCATGTGATCGAAGAATGGAATGCCGCTGTGAACGTTCGAAACGCCCTTGCCGTCGAGATTCAGTCGCGTGCGGATGGAAGTTTCACTCGTGGTGCGTTCGATGACAGCTTCGCGGGGCATGGATTTATGATGCCGCGGGGCTCTTCGAGCGAAAAGAAAACTCTTTCCTGCAGAGCTCCACGGCCTTGGAAATGACTTTGAATTGCGCATCCACGCGATCGTCGAGATGAAATTCGGAGGGTGTCTCAATCGTGAAGATGCGTGCGGCATTCTGAAAATAGAGGATAAAGGCTTCCGGCCATTCCGGCATCAGATCGGGCGTAATCGCCCGGCGAACAATGCCGCCTCGCGCGGAACGCCCTTCTATTTTTCGTCTGGGATCCGGCGGGATATGCTCTGCCGCGGCCTCGAGGAGGATTTCACCCCAGTAGGGCTTGATGCGCTGCAATTCATAGATGTAGAGGCCAAGCGCATCGTAATCTTCATGCAAGTTGAGGGCGAGGTCGAACGCGCATCCCGTAAGCCACTGCAGCTGTGCGGCGATCTGTGGGACGGCCGAGGTATGAAAGCTGCGGTTGAGATCACGCCCATCGGGGTCTCGCCTGGAATTATTGACAAGGCCCCAGGGATTCAGACACGGAAAAATGAGTGCATTCAGGGTGCGCAGGGCGCCGATGTTTGCCTGGGCCCACTCGACCAATCCTTCGGTTGCGGCCGCTTCGTCGCCGTGGATGCCGGCAGACAAATAGATGGATGGCGCATCGGTCTTCTTCCGGCGCGAAGCGAGGCAATACAAATTGCAGCCACCGGCTTCCGAATATTTTTTCAGCCGCAGGTCCGTTACAGCCGCGACGGCCCGCCACCGGCGCATCAAGAACTGGTAGTCATGCGCGCGGTCGTGGCGGAGCAAGCGGATGGGCATGAGAACAAATCGCTGCGCCGGGCTCTAATCAATAAACCGCCGGGTGATCTCGCCGTAGGCGTCGATTCGCCGGTCCCGGAGGAACGGCCAATGCGTGCGCTGAGTCTCCACGGCATCCAGGTCGGCCTCTGTCACGATCACCTCCTCCTTATCACCGGAAGCCTTTCCGACGATTTGTCCGGAGGGGTCGCAGATAAAGCTTTGACCCCAGAATTCGATGCCTTCGCCACCGTCGGGGGCTTCGTGACCGATGCGGTTTGGCACGGCGACGTAGCAGCCATTCGCCACGGCGTGGCCTCGCTGGACGGTCTCCCATGAGGAATGCTGTCGCGTGCCGTATTCGGCCTTTTCCTTCGGATGCCAGCCGATGGCGGTGGGATAGAAAAGAATCTGCGCGCCATGCAATGCCGTGAGCCGGGCCGCTTCGGGATACCATTGGTCCCAGCACACGCAGACGCCAATGCGGGCGAATTTCGTGTCCCAGGCCCGGAAACCCAGGTCTCCCGGAGTGAAGTAGAACTTCTCGTAAAAAAGCGGATCGTCCGGGATATGCATCTTGCGGTACTTCCCGAGATAGGTTCCGTCAGCATCGATGATTGCCGCGGTATTGTGATAGATGCCCGGCGCGCGGCGCTCGAAAAGCGAAGCGACGATCACTGCCTCGAGCTCCTTCGCGATCGCTTGCAACTTTTGTGTCGTCGGTCCTGGGACGGGCTCTGCAAGTTCGAAATATTTGTGATCTTCGACCTGGCAAAAATAGACCGAACGAAAAAGCTCCTGCAGGCAAATGATTCGCGCGCCCTGTCCGGCGGCCTCTCGAATGCCGCGTTCGGCCGCAGCAAGATTAGCGGCGAGACTTGTGGAACACCGGCTTTGAACGACACCAATCTTCACCCTGTGTTGCGACATGCCTTAAACCTTGCCACAATTCCCTGAATGAAAAAAACGCTTTTCGCCCTTTTTGCCGTGACAATCTGCTTTGTAACGGCGAGCAACGCTGGCGACATGCCTGAGATTCGCATCATCGTCAAGACCAGCAAGGGAGACATCGAAGGAACCCTTTATCCCTCCAAGACACCCGTCACTGTTGCGAACTTCCTCAATCTTGCAAATCGAGGCTACTACGACGGCCTCACATTCCATCGCGTAATCCCCGATTTCATGATCCAGGGCGGCGATCCGACCGGCACCGGTCGCGGCGGTCCCCGCTACACGTTCGAGGACGAATGCCGTCCGGACCTCAAACACGACAAATCCGGAGTCTTTTCGATGGCAAATACGGGAAGGCCGGTTTCCAACGGCAGCCAATTCTTCATTACACACGTGCCCACACCTTGGCTCGACGGAAAACACACCGTGTTCGGCGAAGTGACCAAGGGTCAGGAAGTAGTGAATGCGATAACGCAGGGGGACAAGATCCTGAAAATCGAGATGTTGGATTCGCCGGATGCGCTTTTCGAGGAGAAACAGACGCGGATTTCACAATGGGATGCCGCACTGAAGAGATAGCCTCAGACAAACTGGCGACCAAAGCATTACGCAAACTGACCCACCCGAGTGTGAGATAAGCGGGTTAGACCGAAAGCACCTCAGGCTCGCGAGGTGCTCAGGTGAGCAGTTCGTTCGGCACTTTGGCGCCGTTGTCCGCGATCTTTCTGATCACGACTTTGTGGAGCCAGATGTTCATCGCGGCGGAATCGCCAGTGTCACCGGTATAGTTGAGATCTTTGGCAAGTTCCTTGCGCGACGCGGGGCTGCTGTCCATGCCGACAAGCTTCATCAGATCGACGATGGACTTTCGCCAGTCGAGCTTCTCGGGATTCTTTGAGGCGAGGTCGTCAAGAATTGCGGTCACGTCAACGGCCGCGGCCGGTGCCGTCGCGCCGGCAGCCACCGGTGCCGATGCATCGCGTGACTGGGAAGGTGTGGGTGCTACAGCGGTCTGTTGGCCGAAGATCTTTGAAAGGAGATTTGCGAAGAGGCCCATGGGAGGTAACTGGTTGAGGTTTGTGGGAAAGTATTTTGCGCGGCGCGAATACGGGCCGCTTTTTTTCTAAGATCAAGATCTCTTGCTAAACAGACGATAGACTATGAGCAGCAGAATCGCGCCGACCGTTGCAATAATGATGCCGCCGAAATCGAACGACTCGACCTTTCCGAGGCCGATGAAACTGCCTAAAAAGCCGCCCACAATGGCGCCGACTATGCCGATGATGATCGTAAGGATAATACCACCGGGATCCTTGCCGGGTAAAATGAACTTGGCAAGCGCGCCCGCAATTAAGCCCAGGAAAATCCAGGAGACAATACCCATCCTTCGAAGGCTATCACGAAAGCCGCGTAGATATCAAGCTAAAAAGAAGCGCGGCTTCTGGAGACGGTTGAGACCCGCGAATTCCCGAAGATTCTTAGCACGTACTCAACGCAAACGCTGTTCCGGCTGCGCTCTTAGTGTGGCTAGAGTTGTAGCCGGGGTCGGTGACCCCGGATTTCGGAAGCTTGTTTAATCAGATGCTTTAGAATACCGATGGTTCGCCCTCGTTGAGGACCCGGATCTTGTCCAGGAGTTGAAGTTCAAGCGCCTTCTCCAGGAGGCGAAGCGGCGGCTCGTGCAGCGGTTCATAGCTAAGGCGAAAGGTTCCGAAATGCATCGGAATCATCATCTTGGCCCGGAGCTCACGAAAGGCTTGGAGAGCCTCCTCGGGATTCATATGAACGTCGCGTTTAGTCGGCGCCTCATAGGCTCCGATGGGCAGGAGGGCGATTTCGATGTTCGCGCGCGCGCCGATTTCCGTGAAGCCGTCGAAGTAAGCGGTGTCGCCGCAATGGAAGATTGTTCGGCCGGCGTATTCGAGGAGAAAGCCTCCGAATCCCCGGTGGCTGTCGTGGAGGATGCGTGCGCCCCAATGGCGTGCAGGAGTGAGGGTAACTTTGAGCGTGCCATGCTCAAAGCTCTGCCAGTGGCGCAATTCGTGGATCCTGTTGAATCCCAGATCATGCACGAGATTGCCGACGTGTTCGGGCACGGCGATGGGCTGGTCGCAGGCTATGGCGCGCAACGTGCGGCGATCCAGATGATCGAAGTGAGCATGGGTGACCAGCACGAGATCGATGGCCGGAAGGTCGCGGAGCTCGATCCCGGGATGCTTGATGCGCTTAATGACCTTGAGCCATTTCGCCCAATTGGGATCGATGAGCACGCTGTGCTCGGGAGTTTGAATGAGAAAGGACGCATGCCCGATCCATGTGATGCAAATCTTGCCGGGCGCAAGTTCGGGAAAGACCGGCTTGATCTTGTGTCCGTGACGTCTGGTAAAGAGGGACGGAATAACGACTTCCGCAAGAAAATTTCGTTTATGCCACCCGTCGCCAAGGCGCATGTCCACGTGGTTTTGCGGTTTTGCGCGCTTTCTTCTTTTTAGCAACGGGCGCACCATGGGTTTCGACCGATTGTGGAATGGTTTGGAACGAAAAGCAAATTTTGCGCGTGAAAATGAGAGCGATGGTGCGAAATGTCGCCGGAAAGGCTTCCGCATCGGAACAGATCCGTCACCACCTGCGGAAATCCGCTGCTTGGCAGGCCGCAAGGGTTGTTTTTGGCTTTGTGGCGCTTCCCGGAGAGCCCGATTGGCTTGGCGAAGATCTCCCTGTGGATAAGCAGATAGCCTTTCCGAGAATCGCGGAGAACGGCATGCTTTTATTTTTCTCTGGATCCACATTCGAGATCGGAGCCCTTGGAGTGAGCGAACCTGTGGGCGGGACAGCCGCGACTTCCCCTGATCTCGTAATTGTTCCGGGCCTGGCTTTCGACCCCACCGGAGCGCGGCTCGGAAGAGGGAAAGGATTTTACGACAGGTGGCTAGGGGCCAACCCAGCAGTGAATGCGCTGGGTGTCTGTTTCAAGTGTCAGATAGTGGAAAGCGTCCCCGCGGAGCCCCACGATGCGCGTGTTGGCGCGATTCTGACCGAGGAGGGATTCATTTGGCCTTGAGCCGGTGGTAGCGCGAATCATTCGGACGCAGCAGAATCTCGACTTCTTGAGCCCCGATACTTGCTTCGGCAACGACGCGGCGAAGAAGAACGAGTGAGGCCATGGCATCGGAGAGCGCGTTATGCCAGCGAAAGCCCGGAAGGGCGTTGCGGAGGTCGTCTTCCAGCCCGAGGTCCAGGATAAGGTCGCCCAAGGCGAAGGATTTTTTCTCCGGCCAGACCGCGCGGGAGAGTTTCAAAGTATCAACCCAGGGTCCGAAACCGTGGAAGGGAAAGGCGCGGAGAAATCGCCTCTCGGTGGCGGAACCATGTGCGACGAGCCAGCGACTCTCGAGGAGTCTGCGGACTTCGGGCCAGAGTTCCAGCAGTCGCGGCGCGCCGATGAGATCCCTCGTGCGAATGCCGTGAACTTTTTGCGCGGCCCAGGTGATAGGCTCGTCGGTGAAAAGGAAGCTGGTGAAGGCCTCGGAAATTTCCAGGCGCATCATCAGCGCGATGCCGATCTGTACTGGCACTTCAGTGCCGCCCCGCCGGATTCCCGCACTCTCGAAGTCGATGGCGGCAAAGGGCGCCTCTGCGACCGTCATCGGAATTTAAGGCGGGAAGCGCCGCTTTCATCAGCGCTCCGCACCTCTTCCGGAGCTTGCCGTTTCACGTTTTACGGTTGGGACCCACGCAGCAATTCCTCCGTCATCTCCCAATTCATGCACGCATCGGTGATCGAGACGCCATACTTGAGGGTTGACGGATCGTTGCCCAGCGATTGCCCGCCAAAATGGATGTTGCTTTCAAGCATGGCGCCAATGATTTCCCGGCGTCCGGATGCGCGTTGCGCAATGATGCTTTCCCAGACTTGAGGCTGATGGCCAGGGTCCTTGCTGGAATTGGCGTGGCTGCAATCGACCATCACTGCTGGGGGCAGGCCACTCTTCCTGAGGGTTTCACATACGGCTGCGACATGCCGCGGCTCGTAATTGGCGCCATCGCGACCGCCGCGCAGAACAACATGGCTATCGGGATTACCGGTTGTCTTGATAATGCTGGTCGAACCATCCTGGTCGATCCCTAGAAAACTGTGCGGTGTCCGGGAGCTCTTCATCGCGTCAATGGCCACTTGCACGCTGCCATCAGTGCCGTTCTTGAAACCGACGGGCATGGAAAGCCCGCTCGCCATCTCGCGATGGGTCTGGGACTCGGTGGTGCGCGCACCGATGGCGGCCCAGGTGATCAGATCCGCGATGTATTGCGGAACGATTGGGTCAAGGAATTCGGTGCCAGCCGGTAGACCAAGATCCGCAATGTCGAGCAGGATCTTTCGTGCCAAAGCTAACCCGTACGCCATGTCGCACGAATCGTTCATTAGCGGATCGTTGATGAGACCTTTCCAGCCGACGGTCGTGCGGGGCTTCTCAAAATAGACGCGCATTACAATGAGGTAGCGATCAGCGACTTTGCCGCTGAAAGCGACCAGGCGGCGCGCGTAATCGAACGCCGCCTCGGGATCATGGATCGAGCACGGTCCGACGACGACGAGCAGCCGATCGTCTTCACCGCGAAGGATGGCGCGCGCCTCCTGGCGGCCGCGGAGCACCGTTTCCCTCTGGGAGCGGCTGGCGGGTGACTGTTCCTTGATCTGCGAAGGTGTGATGAGACGGGTGACCCCGCGAACACGGAGATCCTCCAAGGGCGGGGCGGATATTGAAGCGGTTCGCGCTTTGGTTGCTTCTTGAGTCATAGAGATAAACGGGAAATTATCCCCAAATTGAGTCCGCTTGCAACACGTCGTTGAAAAGATGGGATGCGGGAGATAGCCTGTAACGATATGGCAGTTGTCGCTCAGCAACCCACCGGCCGCACTCAGCGTCGGCTCGAAGGGCTTTTTCTTCTCGCCTCCAGGGCGCGAGCAACCGGTCGCAGAATGATGCGCCGGCTGATGCGCAAGCCGCGTACGGTCGCCGAGAGCCCGAATCTGCTGCCCACTCTCATCAAGGTCTTTGCGGCCTTCGCGCGAGTGGAGGGGGAGCTCCTCGAGGAGGAAATCGACTCCAGCCTGGGCTTCCTGCGCTATGACTATCCGGACACCGTCTATTCCGAATTGAGAAAGCTCTTTCGCGAGGCGCTGCATGAGCATCAGGACCTCAATGCGATTGCCCAGCAACTCTCCGCCAACCTCGATGATGAGAGAAAGATCCTTTTGGGGGTTCAGCTCTACGACCTGATCTCCAAGGCCGGTTTGAAGCAGGAACAGGTCATCGCCTACTATTCGTTCATGTCGCAGCTCGGCATGGCTGCCCAGGCGATCGATATCGTTTATCAGCTCAATGCCAACGACCAGAACGACGTGGGAATTTATCATCAAGGAACCTCGCCGCTTGAAGTCGTCAGCTTCGGTCCGCCCGAGAATTGCGATGTGCTGCTTCCCGGGCTGCATGATGCGGAGCGCATTTTGGCTTATCGCTACAAAGATTTGGTCATCCTCAAGAACCTTACGGGCCGAAACCTGATTGTGCAGGGCAGGGTGTTGAAGAACGGTGACTTGTGCAGGATCTTCGCCGGTCAGCGGATCCTGATCGATGACCAGGTGCTCACCCACCAGGATCTCGTCTTTTATTTCAACGCCAGAAAAAACGTCTCGCTTCCCCAGATCTTCGTCACCGTCAATGAGGATGACGAAGTGCGCTTGGAGAAGAACCGCTCGCGAGACTCCTGTCTCGAGGTGACCTTTGGACTACGGGTTCGCGTAACGGCCTTGAAGGATGTCGATGCCGTCCTCAAGGCGGTTCGCCTCAGCGAGGGGACGACCGTTGATGCCACGCTTGAGGACAACATCGTTTTCCACAACGACAGCGAGCTTGACCTCGGCGATCTGCGCCGCCGTGCACGGCAGTTCGGCGGGCGTTTTCAGCTGAAGGCCTCCAAGAGTGAATATCTCGTTTCCAATAATCCCGGCCTTCTCGAAGAGGACGACATCCTGCTTTCGCCCGGGAGCGGGGGCGATGTTCTGCTGAAGATCTACTGCGATTACGATCGCAAGGAAGGCCGCGTTGAGGTGCTCCAGACTGATCGCCCAATTCTTGTGCACGGTGTGCCAGTTCGAAACTTCGCGCCGCTTGCCGACGGCGACACCATCCGCATCGACGCGGGGCAAGTGCTGCGTTGCAATTTCACTGAGCGCCTTCTCGAAGAGGAGCGCAACATTATTCGCTCGCTCGAGGTGCACGACCTCGTCTGCCGATTCCGCAACAGACAGGTCGCGATCGACGGCATCTCGTTTTCCGTGCAGCGCGGCGAAATGGTTTGCGTGATGGGCGCCAGCGGAAGCGGCAAGAGCACGCTCATGCGCGCTATGTCCGGTCAGTTTCAACCCTCCCAGGGGGACGTCCTCTTCAACGGGCGCTCGCTTTACGCCAATCGCGACACCCTGCGCAAATACGTCACCTACATTCCCCAGCACGACGCGTTCGATGAACACCTCACCATCGAGGAAAATCTGGACTTCGCCGCGGCCCTTCGCGCGCCGCACCTTTCGGGCCGGGACCGCCTGCGCCGCATCGATGGCAAGCTGGCGGAACTTGGTCTCAACGAGCGACGCAACTACGTCGTCGGGGAGGCCCACAAGAAGACCCTTTCGGGTGGCGAGCGAAAGCGACTGAACATCGGTCTGGACATGATCAGCTCCGCTGACGTCTATCTCTTCGACGAACCCACGAGCGGGCTGTCGTCGAAGGATTCCGAGCATGTCATCGAGATCATCCGCGGAATGTCTCATAACAAGATCGTGCTCATAACCATTCACCAGCCGACTTCGAAAATCTTTCAGA
Organism: Terrimicrobiaceae bacterium; assembly: GCA_045403045.1. Lineage (GTDB taxonomy): Bacteria > Verrucomicrobiota > Verrucomicrobiia > Chthoniobacterales > Terrimicrobiaceae > DASTFP01. Next base: position 6,231 of record JAXIPG010000273.1, on the reverse strand, counting down.
TGTTTCACAAGGCGGTGCTCCTGGACCGGGGCGGCAAGCTTGTTTTTTTCGGCACGCCGCAGGAGATGCTAAAGTATTTCGCCGCGGCCGAGCACCAGCAGCACTACGGCGCCGAGCTGGGCACGTGCGAGGCATGCGGCACCACGCGGCCGGAGTTTATCTTCGACGTGCTCGAAACGCCGCTCCGAGACCTTTCCGGCGACATCATCTTGGAGGAAAACAATCGCGGCCAGCTCGTTCCCGCGCGCCGCTATTCCCCCGACTACTGGCGCGACAAATACGAGGCATTCCGTCTGATGAAGGACGTCCAGTCGCCGACTATACCGCGTGAAACGCCACTGCCCCTGCCGGCGAGCGCCAAGCGGCGCGAACCCCTGCGCTGGCGAGAAGAATGGAAACAATTCGGTGTTCTCTTCAAACGCGCGTTCTTTAGCAAGATGCGCAATAACGCAAACCTCCTCATTACCCTGCTTGCCGCGCCCGTCCTTGCGCTGCTCATCGGATTCGTCCTGCGGCATTCCGAAAGCGAGCACTACGACTTCGCCTCCGCCTTTCACATTCCGGTCTATCTGTTCCTGTCGCTGGTCGTGGCGATGTTCCTTGGCCTCACGAACAGCGTCGATGACATCACTCGGGACCGTCCGGTGCTGCTGCGCGAGCGCAACCTCAACGTGCGCCTTGGCTACTACGTGCTAGCAAAGGCCCTTACCCTCGCGGCCTTCGCGGTCATCCAATGCGTTCTTTTCACGCTTGCGGGCAACGTCCTGCTTTCGGTGCGAGGCGTTTTCTGGACCGTTTTCTGGGCGATGTTCCTCACGACGATGAGTGGAGTGGCGATTGGATTGGTCATCTCCGCGCTTGTCAACGAGAGCAAGACGGCCGTTCTGGCGATCCCGGTGGTTCTGATTCCGCAGATCATTCTGGCCGGTGCATTGATCAAGTACGAAGACATGAATCGCGACCTCGACTTCGTGTATTCGATCAGACAATGGGCTGCGCGGCATCCCGGAAGCGCGATGGAACCGCGCGGCGACCTGAAGGTGCCTTTCATCTGCGCGCTCATGCCAATGCGCTGGTCCTACGAGGCCCTCGTATTTGCGCAGGCAAAACTCAATCCGCTAACCAGCCGCCAGGAGAATATTCAACGGCAGATTGACAAGCTTGCCGCGACGCCCAACCCGTCGCCCGCTCAGGAGGAGCGCCTCGAGGATCTGAAGGACCTCCTCGCCGTTCTCTCCGGGCTTCAGGCAAAATCTCCCGCCGCTCTTGAAAAGAGCTTCGCGGATATCGACGCCGTAATCACGGGTGGCCGGTTTGACCGGGAGAAGTTCCGCACGCGCGAACGTGGAGTCACGGCTGAACAGGTGTACGTGAACCAAAAAGTCACCGACCTTGTCTCCAAGGCTGAAATGGAGCAAAACGACTACCGCAACGACCTCGCGGGTCAACACCGCCTGAATGTCTTCTTCGGACCTGTGAAGACCTATTTTGGATTTCGCGTTGGCTTGCTCTGGTTCAACGCCGGAGTCCTTATCTTTTCCACTCTGGGCATGTTTATTGCCCTTCACGTCCTCCTTAATTATCAAATGCGAAACCGGTCCGCCTGAGTCCTAGGAAACTGTTGAGAAACCCACGTATGCCACGTTGCCGTCAATTTTCGGAAGATCGCAAGGAGCCAAGCGCAGAGCGTAGCCGCAGTGCTATGCGCAAGCTTGGCGACATAGCGAGGGCCGAAAATTGGCGCAACCCGGAGGGCGCGAGCTCTTTGTGGCATCTCTCGGCGTCGCTCCTCAGTCACAGCCCCTTCAGGGGATGCTCCTTCGTCCCTCCACCGATACCTGCCGCAAATAGCTGACGCGTGACATGCGTGGGTTTCTCAACAGTCTCCTAGAGCAAATGCCGAAAGAAATTTCCACGGCATTTGCTCTGACAGCTCAGAACGGCCTCTTGCCCGCTCCGTAATTCTTGGCCATGAAAATTCCCCTCGAAGACACCTACGCGGATATTCTTTCAAAGGCCCGGCGTGGCTTGGGTCTCGATTTGGACACCCTTTCCGCCAAAGCCGGCGTGCCCTCGGCCCTGGCAAACCAGATCTTGAGCGGTTCATTTGATGAGCCCGGGGTGCGTGCTCTGGCTGCGGTGCTCAACCTGCATCCTGACCGCGTCGCGGCAATCGGAAGGACTGACTATCGGCCCGCGGAAATTCCACTCATGGACGGGCTCTCGCAGTTCAATACGCCCTTCGAAGACATGACTGTGAATGCGTATCTCCTGTGGGATCCGGCCGCAAGGAAGGCTGTTGCTTTTGATACTGGGGCGGACTGCGACGAAATGCTTGAAGCGATTGATGCTCACGGACTCAAGCTCGAGCTCATTCTGCTGACTCATTCGCACGGCGATCACATTCTCGAGCTCGACCGACTCAGAGAGAGAACCGGCGCAGAGGCGTGGATCGGTGAAAAGGAACCGGTCGCCGGAGCCCGATCGTTTACGGTGGGGAAGACGTTCCAAGTCGGAGCGCTTTCCATCGAGAGCCGATCAACGTGGGGCCATTCGCCGGGCGGCGTCACCTACGTCGTGCGGGGTCTGCCGCGCACGATTGCGATCGTCGGCGATGCCATCTTCGCGGGCTCCATGGGCGGAGGAGGCGTCTCGTACAAAGACGCGTTGAAGACCAACCGAGAAAGCATTCTCTCCTTGCCCGACGAGACCGTTCTCTGCCCCGGCCACGGCCCGCTCACCACGGTGGGAGAACAAAAAAAAGTCAATCCGTTCTTTCCGGATCTCGGCAAAGAGTGAATGGAATTAGAGTAAGACACCTCGCATATGAACACCATTGGATTTGTCGGCGTTGGACGGATGGGCTCGAACATGGCCCGTCGTTTGAGGGATCAAGGTTATGTCATTGGCGCTACTTATGACGTGCGCGCGGAGGCAGCGGACGAACTGGCCGCCGAACTCGGCGCGACACCCTGTAAGCGTCTTTCCGAGGTCACCGGTCTTTGCGACATCGTAGTCACCGTTGTTACGGATGACGCCGCAATGCGGTCCGTCTTTGGTCTCGATGGCAGCGCTGATCATTTGCTTGTGAACGCCACCGGCAAGATTTTCGTCAATTGCGCCACAATCTCACCGCAAGGTCATCTTGACGTGGAGAAGGCGGCTCTCGCCGCAGGCGCCCACTCGCTCGAAGCTTGCATGGCCTCGAGTATTACTCAGGCGCGGCAAGGGACACTTTATCTTATGGTTGGGGGCGACGAGGCCGTTTTCAAGAAGGTCGAAACCTTTTTGCGCAAAATGAGCGCCGCGCTTCGCTACGTCGGCGGCACAGGCGAGGCAGCCAAGGTCAAGGCGCTCGTTAACATGGTCATGAATATCAATACCGCCGGGCTTGCCGAAGGGCTCGCTTTGGGCGACGCGCTCGGTCTCGATCTCACAATGCTACGCGAGATATTTTCCCAGACCGGGGCCAACTCGCGCGTTCTCGAAACCGACGGAGAGGATATGCAGAATCGGGAACACTCATGCTATTTCTCCGCGGCGCACGCCGCAAAGGATTCCGGCATCGCTCTTGGCCTTGGCCGCGCTGCAGGCCTTGTCCTGCCGCTCGCGGAGGCCACCAAGGCGCAATACGATCGCATGGTGGCCGCTGGCCTCGGGGAACTCGATAAATCCGGCATCGCAGAGCTTACCTTTCGTGAAAGAGTGAAAACGCATCGGACATAAGCGGATCTTTGCCGGATGGGCATTGCCAGCTCCGAGTCGAAAATTTTGCAAACCATCGAGCGTCGGCTCACATCGCAGAGCACGCGATAGTGGATTCGCAATCGCCGGTAGGCATCCTGATTCTCGTGCAAGGTTTGAAGATCCCAGGCTCCGCCGGCATAGTAATCGAAGACTTCCCGAGGAAGCTTCTCGCGGGCCGAGACTTCCATTTCTTGAATGTTGAGAGGGGATGACATCATGTGCGAAATGTGAAGACGCGGCTACTTGCCGTCCTTGTCGGGCTTTGACACCGACCACTTGAAACCCAGGTAGGTCCCGTTACTAATGCCCATGAGCAGAAGCTGGTCGTTGCTGAACTCCGGCATGGCCAGCTTGTAATAAACAGCTCGCACAAAAATTACCCCAAACGCCAGGTTCCAGCCGATCATTTGGAAGCGGTGAAAGCTCGGCCTGCCGTCGTTTGCCTCGGAGACGAGATCGTTGAACGAACGCCACAACCTGGCGCCCCATCCTGCCTTGTAATACGCCGCTCGCCGCTTGAACTCTGCCACGCGCTGCTGGGATCCAAGAGCGTCTGCCCCGGTCAGCCCGGCCGTTTTCTGGGATTCCGAGGCGACCCTTGCCTGCAGCTCCGCCGTGGTGTCGAGATCCATCTCTTCCTGCGTAAGGATGTCTGATCCACGCGGCCTTGCGGCGGCGGAGTCTGTCTTATCCGCGATGAGGTAGGCGCCGAGGCCGGTGACAGAGCTAATACCCAGGAGCAGCAGTTCCTGGCTGGTAAGCGTCTTGTAATCGCCGGTGACGATCCACAGGAAGATGTAAGAGCCCGAGATGATGAAGAACCAAAACGCCATCTGGCACCGCCCGAGGCTGAGGTGCCAGAGGCCGTCCGGAGCCAAGTCCCGAAGAACCTTCGTGACAAAGGCATAGTAAAGGAACAGTAAGAACAGCAGGAAGAAGCAATCCAGCAGCAGCCATGTGAGCCAGTCTGTCGAGGCTTTCAGGTTCACCTTCTGCCATTCGGGCACTTCGGCAAACGATGGATTGATGGCGGTGGGCATGATCTCCGTCTTGTTATCAAAGAGGTCGACCATCGCGATGGAGACGCCGACCGGCTCACTGCCGAGGCCGTTTCCGCCGAGCAACTCCAGCCATTGCTGTTTGTTGGCCTCCGTGAGAACGATCTTGAACCGCAGGGCCTCGTATCGATCGTGATCGAACTCGCCCTGGCTGTTCTTCTCCTTGGAATACTCGTCCCACCCGCAATAGGGGTCGACTTGCGGGTTCAGATCCCGGAAAACACGGCCATCCACTACCAGACAGGAGCGCTCTAGCCAATTCTTCACTGCGTGCTCCCATGCGGAATCCCTCCGTCCCAGCAGCAGCTTATCTGCGTCCTCGGTCAGCCTGGCATGGCGTTGCTCCACCTCGTCAGAGCTGGCTTTTTTCTCCCGGCTGTTGTCGGGCAGGGCTTTGACTCTTTCCCGTTCAACGCTGATGTTTTTCTGTTCTTCCAGCAGCGCTTGGTGCTGCTCATACTGATCTTTTTCCGTCACAGGGTTATAGACCACCGTGTCGAGCGTGACCTTGGCACGCGGATCGAGATCTTGTTTCCCCAGCTCGCCCATGCGCTTGCGCAGCCAAATGCCCGGTCCCCGAACGTCTACGTAAACCTCCTGGTCGAGCGAAAGCGTGTACTGAACGTTTTCCGCACGGGCTTTCTTCGTTGTCGCGCGCACCTGCATCACGCTGGGTTGGCCGCCGGGCTTTACTTCAAGTGCGCGTTTCGCAGCCTCCGTGGACTCCGGCTTTGGTGTCCTCTCGTAGATACCGACCATTGGAATTCCAAGCAGCAAGAGAAGGAGCGCACCGGCGAGAAACAGTCCGGTCCGGCGGCGACTCGCCGGACGCGCTTCACGGTCTGGCGCACGCGGCTCAGGCATAACGAAACGTTGCAACCCAACTATCCCGGCCAGTCTTCCTGGTGACGGGCCATTTCAGCGCATAACTTCCCGCGCCTGTCAGGCTAAGCTGTGCCCGGCGGAGGGCGAAGAGACGGGGTTGCAGGCCCCGCCTCGCCTCGTGCGCGTCGTGGTAGGAGGCCGGATCGTAAATATTGCAAGGCATGCGCTTGTCATGTGTTTAGCGATCTTTCTTCGATAAGGCAAGGCGGCCTTTTCCTAAGAGATCAGCGATACGCTGCGCTTCGTCGAACGATGACATCGGGCCGCAGACGTCGGTTAGAGCAAATGCCGAAATAAATTTCCGAAATGGTGGCAGCGCCGAGGGGCCTCTGGCAAGGCGCGGAGGCAGGTCAATCCCAAGAAAGGGGCGGGACCCTTTCTTCCCACCAAGGCTTGACCTTGCCGACGCAACACAGCCAGCGACCCTTGAAGGGGATGGGGCCCCTTCTCCCCATCCGCGCGCCAGCCCTTTCCCAAGCAATTCTTTCAGAAGTGCTTGGGAGGCGGCCCGGGCGTAATGGCCTGTCTGCGGTGTCAGAGG
>JAXIPG010000299.1:0-15236 GCA_045403045.1 Terrimicrobiaceae bacterium | reverse complement strand
GCCTTTTCCGTGCAGAGTTGGACTTTGCGCATCTCCCCAGGATACAGATCAAAGAAGTTGTCTCCAAACTTGTGCGCGATTCCCGGCAAATCGACCTGAACGGCATGATGGAAACCGCGCGACTGGAATCCCAACTGAAATTCGCGCTGTGTAGTGCGTTCGACCGTCGTGGTGATCGGAGTGCGGGGAAGCTCCATGAAGCGCGGCGCTGTCAGGAAGACCGTGTCTTCGGAGATATCCCCGTAGTCCGTCTCAAGCCGGATACGCAGACAGATATTGCGTGCGCCGTGGGTCTTCATGTTCTTGGAGAGATCGAGCGTCTTTTGCCGGTGCGATTGTCCGTAGCCCAGAAAAACCCCCTTTTCTCCGGCCTCCAGCAGCCGGCCATCGAGGTGAAAGAGAGTCCAACTCAATGATCCGTTGGTTTTGCCCGGAGCGTCACAGACCGTATGGAGATGAATTTCGCGAATGCTGCTTCTCCAAATGTTCCCGATGCCCATCCACTCGTCGCCAGGGACGTGAGCGGAAACCAGGACAGGAGCAAAAAGACGCCTGGCGGCGAAGTGCAGCGCTTTCCAGTGTCCTCCGAATTCCAGGCTGCTCCAGGAAAACCCCGGCCAGCAGTCATTCAACTGCCAGAATAAGGCGCCCATCGTGCGTGGCATGGAGCGGCGAAAATGCTCGACCGCGACCTTCATGCAATAGGCCTGGTTGATCTGCGACAGATACGCAAGCGATGGGTAGTCCGTCGCCATACGATATCTTCGGGAAACGTAATCCCTGATGATCAGATTCCCGGCACGATTCTTCTGGTGGTTCTCCATCGCTTGGCCAAACGCATCCCACTCCTCAGGCAGGCAAAACAACGCGGCGATCTCGGGTGAGCTGAAGGATTGCATCCCGAACTCCGAACAAAACCGGAATCCCTTTTTCTCATAGTTTTTGACCGGCTGTCGCGCGTGCCAGACATCCCAAAAGTGGCTGTCGCCCGCCCTCTCGTTGTTGGGTCCCTTCTTGTAGCCCTCCGGATTGTGCGGTGAGCTCGGCCAGTAGGCGGTTTCGCCGTCATAGCGGGCGGCGGCTTCCGGCAGGATGCCGTAAAAAATGTCGTCGTAGGCTTTCTTGCGCTGCTTGGTTTTCAGAATTGCAGCCGGCATCTGCTCAATTTCGTTGTTGCCGCACCACAACGCCAAGCAGGCTCGATTAGCCAGCCGCTTTACCTGGTGTTCGGCCTCGGCCTTGACAGAGGCGAGAAACTCCGCGCCGCCCGGATAGATCGCGCACGCAAACATGAAATCCTGCCAAACGAGCAGTCCTTTCTCATCGCAAAGGTCATAGAAGTCCTCCATTTCATAGATGCCACCACCCCAAACGCGGATCATGTTCATGTGAGCTTGTGCCGCGCTCGTCAGCAAATTGTCATAGTCGGAGCGGCACACTTCACTGACAAAGCTGTGCGCAGGAATCCAGTTCGCGCCTTTCGCAAAAATCGCCCGTCCGTTGACGACGAATTGAAAGCTCTCTCCGAATTCATCCGGATGGCGGTCGAGTACGATTGTTCGCAGACCGATGCGTCCGCTCCACCGATCCAAGATCTTGTTTCCTTGCACGAGTTCAAGGCGCACATCATAGAGCGGTTGATCGCCGTGGCCGTTTGGCCACCACAATTCGGGATTTGAAATTTCAAACTTCAGATTTGAGATCTCGGCGACGACTTGGTCGTTGCGGCAGACTATGCCACGGATTTGGTCGCCTTCGCGGGCGAGTTGGGCTTCAATGCTTGCAGCGACGTGGCCGGCTTCATGTCGCTGGCGGATTCGCACCGACTCAAAGCGGTTCTCTCGCCATGCCTCCAGACGGATCGGCTTGTAAACGCCGCATGTGGCGAAGCGGGGACCCCAGTCCCATCCAAAGGAACATTGTTCCTTGCGAATGTGGGAACAGCCCCCCACCGGGTCGTTCCACTCCGGAAAGTCGCCTGGCTTCCTTCGCGCGCGGATATAAAGTATCGGGCTGCCAAAACGAATCTCCAAAATGTTGCGGCCCGCTCGGATCGCCTGCTTCACATCGAAGCGGTGTCCGAGAAACATGTTTTCCGTCCATCCGATATTCTGTCCGTTTAGACGCATGCTCGCGATCGTGTCGAGGCCCTCAGCGACAAGCTCGATGTGGTCGTAATCACAAAATCCCTGCTCCGCGGCGAACCGGCATCGATAATCCCAGTCGCGCTCCTCGATCCACTGAAGCTCCTTTTCATTCGATCCCCAGAAAGGATCCGGAATTCGCTTGTGCCTGAAAAGGTCGTTATGGATGCAGCCGGGAACTCGAGCCTTAAGCCAGTGGCGCGACTTTGGCTCAAGGAAAGCCCAGGAAGTCAAGGGGAGCGTTTCCTTCTGCATCGTGACGATGAGCTAAGACCGGCCCCGGCCAGGCAGAAAGGAAAAAACGCCGTGCCGACGGGAGGCTTTTCTTTTCTCGGGCTTGGCGTATGTGTTTCCACGTAAGCTATGTCTCTTTCTATCCCTCATTTGATCGTTGAGCCTGACGACGGCGTTGGTCCAGTGCACGATTTTATCAGTTCCGCAGAGAAAACGCTTCTCATCAAGCAATTCACATTTTCTGAACCGAGCTTGCTGCAAGCGGTGACGGATCGCAAAGACGCGGGTGTGGAGGTCCGCGTGATGCTCAATCCGAAGCGCTCGGGCGGCGATCGCGCCAACGATGAAACCTACGACTATTTCAAGAAGAACGGCGTCAGTATCCAATGGGCGAACCCGAAGTTCTACGTCACACACGAGAAGTCCATCGTCGTGGACGGAAAGGCCGCTCTCATTTCGACGTTCAATCTTTGCGTGAAGTACTTTACCCAAACACGCGACTACGGAGTGGTGACGCACGACCCGGCTCGGGTGGCGCAGGTCATTGAAGGGTTCGAGGCGGATTGGGAGCATCGCGACTGGCTGCCTGATCCTGAGACCGGGTTGCTTTGGAGTAATGCGAACTCGCGTCTCCGAATGTCGCACTTCATTGATGCAGCGAAGCATAAGCTCGATGTCCAGCATCCGAAATTCGTCGATGCCGTCATTCTTGATCGCATTCTCGAGGCGGCGGGGCGGGGGGTGCACGTGCGCGTACTCTGCGGAGGCAAGCACGGAATCAGCGATTGGGATGTTCTCGACACGTTCTCTTCCCTGCGCGTCCTCAAGCGTTTTGGCGTTAAGGTTCATAAGCAGAAGAACCTGCGCCTTCATGCCAAGCTCCTCATTGCCGACAATTCGCACGCGCTGATCGGCTCGATGAATATCGATCGCAGTGCCTTTGACTTGCGCCGGGAGTTGGGCACGACGGTTAAGGACGAAGCAATTGTGAACCGTCTTATTGAAGTCTTTGATGCGGATTGGGAGCTTTCGCACAGCTACGATCCGCCGGACCCTCTCGATCCGTCCAAACATAAGGAAACGGACTTTCCGCACGATCACGAGCTTAGGCATGAGTGAGGCGGAAAAGCCGGCGCGGCCGACGCTGTTTGAACTTGCGTGGACCTTCAATCATATCGCGCTTGCTTCTTTCGGTGGCGGGCTGTCCGCATGGTCGCGCGAGGTGGTCGTCGTCGAGAAGAAGTGGATGGCTGAGGAGGAATTTCTCAGTGCGATTACCATGTGCCGGATCCTGCCCGGCGCCAATCAGGTCAATCTGGCGGTTTTCGTCGGCGCGAAATTCCGCGGTTTGCCAGGCGCTGCGGCTGCAGTCGTCGGTCTATCCCTGATTCCCGTGCTTATCATTCTTGGGCTTGGCTACGCGTATTTTCAGTTCCATCAAGTGCCCGCGCTGCAGAGCGTGCTGCATGGGGCAGCGGCCGCCGCGGTGGCGCTTACACTTGCGATGGCCGTCAAGACCGGCCGGAAATGCTTGCGGGGCATCATTCCGGTGTTGCTCTTTGCGGCGATCTTCGTGATGAATGGTGTATTCCGTTGGCATCTGCTCCCATGCCTCGCTCTCTTGGCGCCGCTCAGCCTTGTTTGGGGGTGGCCGAAGACGAAGAAGCCATGAACGTCAAGACGCTCCTCCAAATCATCTTTCTGTTCAGCTCGCTTTCGCTGCTCTCAATTGGCGGGGGCAATACGGTCTTGCCTGAGATGCACTACAAGACCGTTGGCGACTACCATTGGATGACGGACAGCCAGTTCGCGGATGTCTTCGCAATCTCGCAGGCGGCGCCGGGGCCGAGCATTCTGATCGTCACCTTGATCGGGTACAAGGCGGGATTGACCGCCGGAGGAGAGTTGATGGGGGTTCTGGGCGCCGTTCTCGCCACGGCCGCGATGATTGTGCCGGCCGGGTTGCTCGTCTATTTTGTCGTGCAGTTCTGGGAGCGCGCGAAGGACTCACCGGTCCGCCATGCGATCGAAAAGGGATTCGCCCCGCTCACCGTTGGCCTCCTTCTGGCAAGCGGCTATGTGATGAGCAAGGCCGCGGACCATGACTGGCGTGCATATCTTCTCACCGGGGTCTGCACGCTCATTTTCGTCTTTACCAAGATAAATCCACTGATTGTGGTCGCAATTGCGGGCTTTCTGGGCTGGATGGGTCTTGTGTAAGAAGAGGCCTCAAATCGTAGAGCGCGCCATAGGCATTCGCCGCAGGCGAATCCCCTGGCGGTTTTGTGGCCGGCAAATCCTTGTTTCGCAGGGCGAGCCATTCGACATCGAGCAAGGGTGCGCTTGAACGCCAGCTCACTTCTCCATTCAGCGATTTGTTGAGAAGCTCAAACTTCTTTTGGTAATCGAGTCCGTGGCTCCAAAGGTGACCTTCATATCCGCATGCCACCTTGCGTCCGAGCAGGATCAGCGGGTGATTGTAGTCCGGAACGCATGCGAAGCGGACGCCGGGCGGGATGCCGGCGATGGCGTGCTGCCAGCCGGCTAGTTCGGACCTTCGCCCGATTGCATATCCATGGCGGGCGTCCAACCCGCCGATCAACGATACGCCTCCTGAAAAGAACAGGACAACGCAGACGGCGGCGCGCGCCGGAAACGTCAATGGCGCGAGAATCTTTTTCCAGAGATACGGTGCGACCACAAGCCAGCTCCAGAATATCAGCTTCATGTTGTCCCATTCCCAAGGCGCAAACACAAAGACGCAGCAGGCGGAGAAAATGGCGCTCGCTGCCCATACGAAGCAACGCGCCTCGATGTCTCTGTCGAAGAAGAGCGCGATCGCGAGCATCATAGACAAAGGCAACGCGAGGCCGAAATTCCAGATCCACACCCAGAGGTTCCATCCCGTCTCTCCCATAATCCAGACGGGAGACCACCGGATGCCAGAAGAAGCCGAGAAAAATCCCGTGACAAGAAGAATGCCGACCGTGGCGGGAAGAACAGCCAAGGCGACGAAAATGAGCACTTCGCGGACCGGGCTGGCTCCATCCCGAAAAGAATCGCCTGACCGCGCCGCCACTGCGGCGATCTGGGCACCCCCCGCGCTGGGGAAGCGCTTCTTATCCGGTGCTCTTGCACCGAAGAAGGAGGCTATGAAGACTGCAAGCAGAACCAGACTTAGAAAAAGAAAGGCGTGAAGATTGAATAGAGGCATGCTGGCATAGAGCAAGAGCTGCAGCCAGAAGGGAATGACACGATTCGCACCACGAAAATAGCGCTCGCGCCAGACATCTAAGAGAAGCAGACCGGCCGGGAGCGCGAAGAGCAGGCCGCGTTGTGTAACAAACATGGACAGGAAAAGATTCTTCCAGACCAGCTCGCGCTGGAAATCGTCGATCTGAAGCGTGCGCAGCACCGCAAATCCAGCGAGTCCGCCGTTGAATAGAAACGCGGCAACTCCGAAGGCGCCGCCCCACGACCAAAGTGCATATCCGGTCAGAGCCGCGCCGGCGAGCCCCGCCCAGACCAGACCACGGATTGTATCCACGCCGCAGATCTCGAGTAGACTGTTAAGGAGATCCGCGCCGAGCGGGTAGCTTAGCGGCGCGTTGCTCAGAATTGAACTTTCCGGCCAGAAGGCGACTCCATTTGCCAGATAGCGAATCAGGTTGAGATGGAGGGAAAGGTCTCCAAGGTTATTTGGCGAAAGCACGCAGATCTCATCGCCGCGCGAATAGATAACCCACAGGAAAGCGCGCAACGACGAAAGCGCGAAGACCGTAAGCACCAACCAATCCCAGAAACCAACTCGCGCTCGCCTACACGGATTGGTTGTCCACCAGGCGGCAACCGCCGCCAGGGCGCCGCACGCGATCGCTGACAAGGCCACCGAAGGGTTGAGCCCGGAAGATAGGAAGCCCAGGAAAATCGCGGTGACGACGGTTGTGGATGCGAAGGCTAGCGCGGAAGAAAGGCACTTCATGGCTTTCCTTGAAAGAGAGGCGGCGCGCCCTTGAACCATCCCTCGAAGGTCTTCCTGCGAAAGTAGACGACACATTCGTCCTGCGAATCGCGGAGGCGAAAAGTTCGCTTATAGTACTCGCCGACAAGTCCGGATTCGATCTTCTCCATTTCATTCCTCTGCGCGACGACGAAGTCCGTATCATAAGCCTCGGGTGGTTCCTCTTTCTTGTAGTACCCGATCTGCGTAAAGTCGCCGAGCATCCACGGTAGCGGATAATAGCTGTCCAACAGGATTTGGCCATGCACGTGATAATAGCGAGGATCCTTCCTTGCCATTTCAAGGAGCGGCTTGGTGAGCGTTTCAATCTCGGGAAATGTCTGCACGTAGACGTAAGGCTCTTTCTCATTTGTAAAGCGGAAGAAATTGAGACGGACGCAAAGGAAGACGCTGGCCGCAAGGCTGATTGCAACCACAAACCGAGGAAGCACGTATACGAGCTGCCTGACGGATTGCGCGGCCGGTACCGCCATCCCCGAACCTAGTATCAAATAAAACGGCCAGAGTATCGAAATGATGCACCAGGGTGTCTTGTATGGGATGAGCGAGTAAGCGACAAGGACTCCGCAACCGTAAACCGCGAGATACCTAAGGCGCGCGTCGGAGGGCGCTATATATCGAAGGCAAAGCCCGAGGCCAAGGAGGGCGGGCCATTCATAACGTGCCATGAGTGCCACCCAGTAATAATTAAAGGGTCCGATCTGATAGATCTTTTTTTCGTGTCCCGCCGCCTCGACTCCCGTGTGAAACCACGCGGCAAAAGTTTCGTAGAGTCCGCTCAACGCCTGGAAATCCAGAAAAGTTCCCGAATAGAAGAATACGATCGCGAATAGGGCGATCGCCGCGCCTGTCGTCAGATCCTTCCAGGTCCAATGCTGGCGCGCGAGGGGCAGCTTCGGGTGCGAGGGCAGGAGCTTTTGCCAAAGCCACAGCACGAGGCCGGCGAGAAAAAAGCTGCCGATGTGCAGCACATAGGTTTCCTTTGTGAGAATCATCCCGCTCGCTGCTACGAGCAGCGCGAACAGAAACCGGCGCTCGCCCTTTTCCCAAAGGCCGAGCAACCCCCAAAGAAAAAGTGTCAAAAAGAAGACCATCGACGACTCGTGGATCGAGTAGCGTCCATAAAAGACATAGGCAGGTGAAACGGCCATTGCGAGCGCCGCGACCCGGGCGGCCGGAGCGCCGAAATGCTCTTGAAAGCGTAGCATGGACCAGACCGCAAGCAGGCTAGCGACGACAGCCGGCAGCCGTAGCGCCCAGAGATTGTGCCCAAAGAGAGTTTGCGAAACGAAGACCGCGTAAAAGTGCAGCGGCCCGTGGTAGTTCGTCGGATCGTAGCGAAAGTAACCGCTGCGCGTCATTTGATCGGCAAACCAGCCATTGACGCCCTCGTCGAAATGAGGTGGCTTGATGTCGAGCAAAGCGACACGCAAGGCCGCGGCGAGTGTCAGGATGCCGATCTCGATCCAGGGAAGTGTTTTCAGCCGTCCGGTCACGCGATTGAGATAGTGTCCGTCCGATTTCTGTTCAAGCCCCGTAGTCGTAGGAGCTAACTTGCGAGATGGCGAGGTCGACTGCCAGGTCGCCAAGCGGCTGCAGCAGTGCGTGAGTTTAAATCGAAAAATCTAAGTACGACGAACGTTGGAGACTCGCGTGGTCTCTGGTAGACAGCAACTGTGGAGCCTCCGATTTTCGTCTTTGCCCCTGGCGCGGGTGCCCCCTCCTCGCATTCCTGGATGCGCCGTTGGGCGGAGCTGCTAAAGACAATTGGCGCCGTCTGGACCTTCGACTACCCGTATATGACCCAAGGGCGGAAGCGTCCCGATCCTTTGCCGAAGCTCATCGCTTCTCATCGTAAAGCATTGGAGCAGGCGCGGCGGTCCCACAGCGGCCCGGCAGTTCTAATTGGCAAGAGCATGGGGTCACGAGTTGGGTGTCACGTTGCGGTGGAAGAAGAAGTGGCTGCTGTCATTTGCCTAGGCTACCCACTCTGCGGCGGTGGTGATCCGCAGAAGCTCCGAGACACTGTACTCCGGGAACTATCAACGCCCGTTCTTTTCGTGCAGGGGACACGCGATCCACTTTGCCCACTGGAGTTGCTCGAGAGAGTCAGAGGGGAAATGCGTGGGGTGAATGAACTCCATATTGTTGAAGGAGGCGATCACTCGTTGACTGTCACGAAGAGCCGGCTGAAAGCGAGCGGCGAGACCCAGGATGACGTCGATCGACGTATCTTGCGGGACATCCGGGAGTTTGTGGCCGGCAACACCCGCAAATCCTCCAAATAGTGCCCAATGCCAAGGCGGTGATAGGCGCTGGCTTCTCGTGGAATCGCGCGAAGACAGCGCCAAAGGCTGGCAGAAGCCCGCCAAATTTGGCTGTGGAGCGTCAGGAACCGAATTCGCAATTTTAAGCGACAGTTTTACACTTGTCACTCCTCGCTCAACTCTTGATTCATCCGATATGATCAAACTAGGAGTCAACATCGACCACATCGCGACATTGCGCCAGGCCCGCTATCGTGACATGCCAGAAGCGCCGAACGCAGAGCCGGATCCCATTGCGGCAGCTCTGGCGGCGGAGCGGGCCGGAGCTCATGGCATCACAGCCCATCTCCGTCTGGACCGGAGACACATTCAGGATCAGGACATCCACAATTTGCGGGAGAGAATCGGCACAAAGCTTAACCTGGAAATGGGCAACTCAGCGGAAATTGTTGAGTTTGCCTTGAGCATCCTGCCGCAGGATGTCTGCCTGGTCCCGGAAAACCGCCAGGAAGTAACAACGGAAGGCGGGCTCGATTGTGCGGCGCAGAAGCCCTCGCTGCGTCCAACGATTTCCTGCCTCAAGGAGCGAGGGATCGTCGTAAGTCTTTTCATTGACCCCGAGGAGTCGCAAGTTGCGGCAGCAGCAGAGCTTGGAGCGCAGTTCGTCGAGTTGCACACCGGAGCTTTCGCAAACAGCCTTGGTGCGGACAGTGAGATCGAACTTGCCCGTCTCATCAAGGCCGCGGAATTGGCCCATTCTTCCGCATTGAATGTCAACGCCGGGCACGGAATCAACTACGAAAATATCCATCACATCCTCCGAATTCCCCACCTTGTTGAACTTAACATCGGCCATTCCATCGTTTCGCGGGCGATCTTCGCCGGAATGGAAACAGCGGTGAGGCAGATGCTGCATTTGATGAATGGATGAACTTCGATCAGTTCCTGACGTGCGAGCTTGAGCGCATTCAGAATGCGGGCCTCCGCCGTTCTTTGCGCGTCCTCGAATCCCCTCAAGGGCCGGAGGTGTCTTGTGACGGACGCTTGCTGGCGAACTTCTCGTCCAACGACTATCTCGGACTGGCAGCGCATCCAAGTCTTCGAAAGGCGGCGCATGATGCGCTGGAAGAAGCCGGCGCGGGCGCGGGAGCCTCGCGATTGATTTGCGGCACGCACTGGCATCACCAACGTCTTGAAGAAGTGCTGGCGCGATTCAAGCAGACCGAGGCCGCATTGAGCTTTTCAAGCGGCTATTCCGCAGCGCTGGGAACAATCCCCGCGCTGGCGGAGAAGGGCGACGTGATCATCCTGGACAAGCTTTGTCACGCTTGTCTCGTGGATGGCGCGCGACTTAGCGGGGCGTCGATGCGGGTCTTCCCGCACAATCGACTCGAAAAATTGGAAAGCCATCTGCGGTGGGCAGCTGAGACACGCCCCACCGCGCGAGTGCTTGTCCTGGTCGAGTCCGTTTACAGCATGGACGGAGACCGCGCCCCCTTGCTTGAAATTGTCGAATTGAAGGATCGTTTCGGGGCATGGCTTCTTGTTGATGAAGCGCATGGGATCGGGGTGGTGGGAAAACATGGCCGCGGATTGGCCGATGAGTCGGGCGTTTCCAGTCGCATTGAGGTACAGATGGGTACGCTCGGGAAGGCGCTGGGATCGTCTGGCGCCTATATTTGCGGCACTGCTGCCCTTCGCGACTATCTGACAAATCGGGCTCGCAGCTTCATTTTCTCCACTGCGCCACCGCCGCATTGCGCCGCAGCTTCCTGCGCGGCGGTGGAACTCCTCGAATCGGATGAGGGAGGAGGGCTCGTGAGGAAGCTTAAGGAAAATATGGCAACGCTCGCTTCCGGTCTGCTAGCGCCTGCGCAAAGTGCGATCTTTCCGGTAATCGTCGGTGGTGAGGAGCTTGCGATGAACGCTTCACGAACGCTCTTGGCTGAGAACTTTCTTGTCCCTGCCATCCGCTATCCGACCGTTGCGCGAGGCTCTGCAAGGTTGCGCATCACGGTGACGGCCGCTCACCATCGCGAGATGATCGAGCGCCTCGTGACAGCGGTCAGAAAAATCCCCGCCACAACATTGTAGCCGGCATCGGTGATGCCGATTCCCCGAACTCCTTGGAAATCTGCGGTCGGAATTGACAAATCCGATAGGCCCCTACGGCGGCGACGGCAATCCCGCCGCCCCTGTGGCCGATTGGATAATCTGCCCTCCACCGGGAACCGCAGGCTGGATTGCCGATACCGGTTGGATCGCTGAACTGCCTAATCCCGAGAGAGACTGGGGAAGCGGACCTCCCAAACCCGGCTCAGAAAACATGGGTCTGAATGGTATGTCGGAGGTGTCAGGTTTCTCCTCGGGCTTGCTTGTCACGGTCGATTTTTCGCTGTTCCTGGAAGCAAGTGTCTTTTCGTAGGCCGCGATGAAAGGTTGAAATGCCGAGATTTCCGTCAGTCGGATCTCGACGGAAGACTTTCCGCCAGATTTTGGGTCTCCATCAGATTTCGGATCCTCTTCGGAAGATTTAAGCGCCTCCTTGCGTTCGTACCAGAACCGTCCGTCTTTCGTCCGATCTTTCTGGAATCCGTATTTTTGAAAGTCGGCATCACTAAGCTGGGCGATCGGGAGCCTGGTGATTCCCGAATCATTCGTAATGCGGATCGTGTAATCATCCGTGACCTCGACGAATCCGAAGAGTTTTGTTCCGTCGAGTTTTTTCACAGTGTTCTTTTCGGCCTTTGCAGAATTGTCCGTCTGTTTTGCGGCGCTTGTGGAATTGTCCGTTTGTGACTGGAGGGGAGCGCACAGCGCTATTGCGCAAGCCGTCGCGAAAAGCCAATTGCGCATGTTTATCGTCATGCCTCAAGATGCCGCATTATCCGACGAATCGCAACGTTCCTCTCCTACATCCTTCTCGAACTCGCCCGTGCTTCCTGAAGGAGACTGTTTGCCAGCGCTCGTTTCGTTGTCTATGCAGAAGGGATGCAGGAGAGTTACGATGTCGCCGTGATAGGTGGTGCGTTTTCCGGCGCGGCAACCGCTTTGCTGCTCCGACGCGAAGCTCCAGATCTTCGTGTTGTGGTGATCGAGCGATCGGCGCACTTCGATCGCAAGGTGGGCGAGGCGACCACAGAGGTGAGCGGATGCTTCCTTACCAAACGCCTGGCGCTGACGCATCACCTTTGCCATCACCATGTGGTCAAGAATGGCTTGCGCTTCTGGTTTTCGCGAGGATCCGAAGATGACTTTGACCGCTGCGGAGAGGTGGGAGCGTTCTATCAGGTGCGCTTGCCATCCTATCAAGTGGATCGCGAGGTGCTCGATGAGCACGTGCTCTCGCTCGCAAAAGAAGCCGGCGCGGACGTTTGGCGCCCCGCGAAGGTCGCCTCAATCGAAATCTCCGAAGCCGGTCCCTCCAGTCTCAAGGTTCGCGACGCCGGCGGAGAGCGTGAACTCTTTGCACGCTGGGTGATCGATGCGAGCGGCCGGGCGACCTTGCTTGCCCGCCGGTTGGAGCTCTTGCGCAGTCTGCCCGAGCATCCTACGAATGCTATTTGGGCTCGGTTTCGCAATGACCTGAACGAGCGGTTTTCGCGCTCGTATCGGGGCTGGTTTGAAGCGCTTTACAGGGACAAAAACCACTATTTGGGCGACAAGGAGTTAATGACGGCCGCTTTTCTTATGGATCTCGGGCTGTTTTTTTTCGGACCCGTCCGCAGCGTGGTGCGCTGCCCGCGCGCGGGATTTGCGGAATTTCCCTTTGAAGGATTGCTTGACGGGGTGATCGTCAGCCGCCTCATGGCCTTTTACAATCAGCGCCTTGCGCGCATCGCGCAAAAGCGCCAGGCAGCCGGTGTCTATGGCTCGATGAATCTGGATTCCCGGACATTGCTGAAGGGTTTCGAACCGAATCGGCACGTTTGGAAGCTGATCTTGCGCGGCGCGCGGATGTGGTTGCGTGCCGAACTGCGCAGCCTCTTCCTGCCCGCGCCCAGCTCCGCGCCGATCGGATCTCCAGCCTCAGCGGCCTGATATGGCATTTTCCTCCTTTCGGGACTTTGTCGAAGCGCTGGACAAGTCGGGCGAGCTTAAACGCATTAGCCGGCCCGTGGCAACTGAACTCGAGATCACCGAGCTCGCCAACCGCGAGATGAAATCGCCAGCGGGCGGCAAAGCTCTCTTGATCGAAAAGCCCACGGTCAACGGCGAAATGAGTCCATTTCCCGTCGCGATCAACACGATGGGCTCCTGGAAGCGGATGGCCATGAGCATGGGCGCGGACTCCGTGGATGACGTCGCTGCCGAGCTTGGCGCGTTGTTGAAGGCCAAGCCGCCGACCAACCTCCGCGAAACCGTAAAACTGCTAGGCACGGCGCTGGAGATGCGCCACGCGAAGCCCAAACGGGTGAGTAACGGCCCGTGCAAGGAGATTATTCACAAAGTTGAGAGTGCGGAGTTGAGAGTTGAGAGTTGGCCTCCGGCGCCGGATTGGAAGAATCGAACAACTTTTCGCTCCCCGCTCTCGACCCTTCTCAATCTCCCCATTCTCAAGTGCTGGCCGCTCGACGGAGGACGCTTCATCACGCTTCCGTGCGTGGTTACTCACGACCCGGACACCGGGGAACGCAACGTCGGAATGTATCGCATTCAGATCTATGATGACCGCACTACAGGCATGCACTGGCAGCTTCAGAAGGTTGGCGCACGCCACGGACGCCGATACTACGAGACGGGTACTCGCATGCCGGTCGCCATCTTTCTTGGCGGCGATCCCGTCTTCCCCTTTGCCGCTACGGCGCCGCTGCCCGATGGACTCGATGAATTTCTACTCGCAGGCTATCTCCGAAAAAAATCGATCGAGCTCGTAAAGTGCGAGACCAGTGACCTCGAAGTTCCCGCCAATGCGGACTTTGTCATCGAGGGATACGTGGACCCGCGCGAGCCGCTGCGCGAGGAAGGCCCGTTCGGTGATCACACAGGATACTACGCGTTGCCTGAGCCGTATCCCGTCTTTCATATCACAGCCATCACGCATCGCAAGGATGCCGTCTATCCGGCCACCATCGTCGGCATCCCGCCGATGGAGGATTTCTACATGGGCGGTGCCTCGGTAAAATTGTTTCTACCCGTTTTCAAGATGAATTTTCCCGAGATCGTAGATATCGCGCTGCCGGCCGAGGGCGTCTTCCATAATCTTGTTTTCGTTAGCATCAAGAAAGCCTACCCGATGCAGGCCTACAAGATCATGCATGGCCTCTGGGGCATGGGGCAGATGATGTTTACGAAGTACATCATCGTGGTGGATCATGACGTGAATGTGCACAGCACAAACGACGTCCTCTTCCGTCTTTGCGCCAATACCGACCCACGGCGCGACAGCATCTTTACCAAAGGCCCGGCTGACGTGCTTGACCACGCCACGAGCGAAATCGCTGTCGGCAGCAAACTCGGCATTGATGCGACGAAGAAACTTCCCGGAGAAGGCTTTCATCGCCGCTGGCCGCCGCTAATCACCATGGACGAAGCCGTGCGCAAGCGAATCGATGCGCTCCTCGGCGCGAGCAGATAAGCATCGACCGCGATTTCAGCGACGGATCCACAAGTTTCTGCGCCATCATCAACGGAGGCCGCGGTTTTTGGGTTCGCGGCCAAAACAAGAGTCCCAGCATGAGCATCGAACGGCACTTGAAAGAACTCGGCCTCACACTGCCCGACCCACCGAAGCCGGCTGGCAATTACGTGCCATGGCTAGTCTGCGGCAACTTGATGTTCCTCTCCGGCCAGTTTCCGATCAAGAACGGCCAACTTCTCTACACCGGCCGGGTAGGCGCAGAACTCACCGAAGACCAGGGCTACGCCGCCGCTCGTCTCGCTGCGCTCAACGTGCTCGCGCAAATCCGCACTGCCTTAGGCGGTTTCGATCGGCGCAGAACGCTTCTGCGCGTCGAGGGCCATGTTGCCTCCGCCCACGGGTGGAACCGAGCGCCAAAAGTCCTAGATGGCGCGTCCGACCTCTTCGCTTCTGTGCTGGGCGAACGCGGTGTCCACACGCGCGCCGCGTTCACTCCGACGCAACTACCGCTGAACCTCGCGGTCGAACTCGTCGTTACCGCCGAAATCGATGCCTAAACCGCCTCGGAAATGAAGCGGCTTTGCTATTTTACTCCATGGCTGCGCGGGCCGGGTTCTTGATTCACTGTCTGCGCGAACGTGCTCAGCGAAACTTCCGAGTCGCCGTGCGTCGGTCGCATCCGGTTTCCGCCGTGTCGTGAAGCTGGCGCGGTGATCTTTCGCACGCTCGGTAGCGTTGCCGAAACGCCGCGCGGCAGACGCGCGGGTTCACGTTTGTCGTCGCGCAGGGCTGGGAAGCCGGCGGCTACGTCCACGGACGAGTCACTGCCCCTGCGCTCGCGCCAGCCATTTGGTGGGTTTGCGAAGGGCCGTGACAAATTGACTCAAAAAGACATCTTCCAGTTGAATGCACTAACCCATTTTCTTCTTCTTTTGAATATTGCATCAACGAAACACGTCTAATTCTATATGAGTACGAGATCATTTTTT
>JAXIPG010000003.1:0-4891 GCA_045403045.1 Terrimicrobiaceae bacterium | reverse complement strand
TGCGCTGCTTAGAGGCTGGGGCAATTACTTTTGCCTTGGACCTGTGAGCAAAGTCTATCGCGCAGTGGACGCTCATTGCTGTTATCGGCTGCGTCAGTGGTTGTGTCGGAAACATAAAGTCCGAGGTGCCGGAACTGGCCGTTATCCTGACGAATACCTTTACGGGACGTTGGGGCTGGTACGGCTGGCGGCAACCACACCCAGCTTCCCGTGGGCGACAGCATGACATCACCTTGGTCCGAAAGCCGGATGCGGGAAATCCGCACGTCCGGTTTGATGAGCGGGGAGTGGAAACGGAGCGGCTCACTAGCCGCAACCGCGCCACTCCTCGAGTCCACCCCCCATCGGATGCTGACAAGCCGCGCGAGTATCGCCAGCGATTCGTTATGCTCGATCCGCGAGCGATCGATAAAGCGCTTTTGTATCACGATTCCAGCGGCAACAAATATTGGATCGGGCTGCTCTTAGAGACCGAGCGCGGTAAAGACGGCAAGTTCGCCGTGACGCAAGCGGCGCCCGCCCGGATGACTAAGGCTGGCGTTCGAGGAAAAGTTGTCGGCTCGTGGAAAATTTCTAAGCCGCCGTTGGGACAAAAACGGAAAAGCCGCCGAAGCGGCCCTGCCGAAACCTAAATAAGGTAAGAAGATGACATTCGATGACGAACTTAGCGCCTGAATCGAGCGTTAGCAAGCCGAATTCAGATGGCACTGCCAAGCGCCAGCGGCCGCCCGTCGGAGCGCTCGAAGATCCCGCGAATGCGATCCCATGCTGGCGAGCAAGGAGCGACGGCTCGGAAGGAAACACTAAGCAAATGGAGGAGGTGACATGGATACTGTAGATCCCGGCTCCAGTAGTGAGGCCAATCTTCCTTCTCCAGACGCAGCAAGGCTCTATCTCCGCGAACGTGGCGTGCTCGAAGAGACATTTATCAAGCACGGTGGCGAAATTGATTCCCCTCTGCATCCTTCGAAGATTTCGCAGCGGCTCGCCCGGAACTACGACCATGTTTGCCGAAGCGATCTTTGGAGGCGAGTGTCGGCCGTCCTCTGGTTCAAGGTTTGGAATTTCAACGGCGAGCTTGTCCACTATCTGGCCCGCCCGCTGCCCTCCTACGGGGAGGCGAAGTTTGTCGCGCCAATCGGTAGCGACTCGATGCCCTGGATTCCACCAGAGACTCGCGACATCGCGAAAGACATCGACAAGGCCCTTGTCATTACCGAGGGCCCCATTAAGGCAATGACCCTCCTCCAGGCGGGGGCATTCCCAATCAGCCTAGTGGGGGTCTGGGGCGTCGCCGCATCAAGGAAAAAGACGCAGCCCGGTCAGAGCCCACCGGATTCCGATGATGATGCTGATGCTGATGCGGCGATCGCCATCATGACCCCGAGACTTCCGACCTCAATACCGTCCTGAAGATTCACCCCGAGCTTGCCCGCTTCGCCCTGGAATATCGCCAAGTTCTCTTTTGCTTCGACGCTGACCATCTAAAGAATCGCGCTGTCCGCCAAGCCGAAATCCGCGCGTTCATGCTCTTCTACTCGCTTGGCGCCGACGTCTACCAGGTTTGCACTTGGCCGCCCAAGGAAGTGCTCGATGAAGTTTGCACGGCGATTCGACGCTTTGTCTGGATGAAGCCTTCGTATTACCGCGCGGTGGCGTTGTGGATTGTGCTCACCTACCTCCACGATGCAGTCGATATCCTCCCGATCTTGCTTGTCACTTCCCCAGAAGAGGACTGCGGCAAGTCGACGCTGCTGAAGCTCATCTTGTATCTTTCCAACCGTCCGATTCCGGCAAGCAACATCAGCGCGGCGGCCATCTATCGCACCATCGGCGACAATCATCCGACTCTCATCTTAGACGAGGCGGACACATACCTAAAGGAAGACGAAGCGATGCGTGGAGTGATCAACTCCGGTCACGAGCGGCAACTCGCCTACGTCATCCGTGTCGTGAACGACAAGGGCGAGACTGGTCAGTTTTCGACTTGGTGCCCGAAGGCAATCGCCATGATCGGTCAGCCGAAACGGACGATTCTCAGCCGCTCGATTCCCGTTCGGCTCGAACGCAAGCCCAAAGGCACAAAGACCGAGAAGCTCAAAAGCGGCCATAAGCTCGAATTCGAAGATCTGCGCCGGAAGATTTCTCGCCTCGCTAACGATTTCGCCAAACTTCGCGAGGAGCTTGGCCTCGAACCCGGGAAGAGATTTTTCTGCAAGACGCTCACGCTGCTCTCGCGGCTTAACGATGACTCGGAGGCACCATGGCGCGAGCACAAAGACCAACTGCTTACTGCGACCCGAATGGGCAGAGAACTCAAAGAATACGACATCACGTCGCACGAGGTACAGGAGGGCAAGGACCGCGGAAAAGGATACTGGTCGGATGAAGTTGAGGCGGCGGTTGAGAAGTACAAACCGGAGGCGGGCGAGAAAACCGCCAAAACAGCATCGCGCGTGTACGCCCCTCCCTTTTTCATCCCTTTTTAGGCTGACCAACTCACACAAAAATGAAAATCGCCACCAGCCCTTCGCCGACGGAAAACTCCAAAAGAAGCGTACCAAGCGTACCGGAGCAGCTTACCCCTGAGCAACTCGCTGAAGCGCGCCGTATCGCCGGGGAATTGGTTAAGCTTCGAGACGCTGGGGCGATCAGTAGTCCGAACGACTCGGAAGCCGTCTTCTTTGCGCACTTCCTCCGCACCTTCGAGGCGACTTTCCAGCCGCAAAAACCAGCCCGCCAACATGCCGAATCAACCGAATGAAACTCAGCTCCAAATCTCGTGTCGTTATCCCAACTGTTCGTTGCACCAGTCCGTCTTACAACGAGCGAACTTTGCAGCTCTTGGGTGACTTTGATTTCACGCACTGGGTTGCGGCAGCAGCAAATTCAATGCTCAGTTAGCTCGAATTACCGCGAGTTGCAGCGCTCCAAGGTGGTCCTATGGCGTGTGCTTCACGGATCGACAAGTATGACGGACAGGACATTTTGCTCTTTGTGAGCGTTTGTAGAAGCCTCGGCGGCAAATTCGTCGTCATCGGTGGACTTGAGGACTTACAAGAAAAACAAAGAAAACTGCATGCCCAACACGAGCGGCCAAACAGAAAGATTGTCAATAATTGACGCCTACCAGGGGCGAGGTGACAAAACCGCTTAGGCACAGGACGTCAGGGTGACGAAACTACACAGCATGCTGTTTTTCGCGGGCCTCGTTCGTTCGTTGTTCGTCGTTATTCGTCGTTATTCGTTCGTACGCTTAGCTGCTTGCTTCCTTACGGAGAGAGAGCGATCATCGTCGCTGTGAAGAAGCTGAAGCGTGCTCCGACCCCCGCCGCAGCGGCCCCTACGACTCCTCGGGAGCCGATCACGTTCCGGGTAAATGTGATCCTGCCATCGCCGGAAAAGTGGTCGTTGACTGCCGAACCAGGGAGTGGTCGCTTTCTCGTAGCAGGCGCCTCCTCGCCGTGGCGCGACTTGTCCGAAGTTCCGGAGTCGCTGCGAGCTTTTATTGGGCAGCCGGATCCCCCGCCCTTTGAGCAGGAGGCTTTGGAAGCCGAGCAGGAAGCGATCCGAGATTCATTCGGGCCGGTTTCCGAGTCGATCGCGGAAGACTTGGCCCGTCGGCAGCGCGAATCTGCCGACGACGCTCGAGCGCTCAACGCCATCGCGAGCGAGAAGGCGCGACGCGGCGATCAATTCGAGCGCGACTTGCAAGCCGAGCATGACGCGGAAGTCCAAGAGCTTTATCAGCAGGAGCAGCAAAAGCCAACCAAGAAAGGCAAATCATGAGCAATACACCATCCAGCGATAAGACGAAGCCGAAGACGAACGTCGAGAAGTTTACCGCAGCGCTAGTCGCGTCGACGAAGGCCGCTCGGCCGAAGAGCAAGGCTGAATTGCGGCACGCGATCTTGCGAGCTTGCTGACGTGGATAGCGGCTCTGGTGTTTCGGCGATGATCCGCCTGGCGGTCTGGCTCGAAGACCAGCACCACATGGAGTTGATTTCACTCGGTCGGTCGGCTGCGGTCGAAGAAGATTGTGTCCTCGAAATTTGCGGCCGGTGGCTCCTGTACTGCGTCGCTTTGCGCGCCGGTGAGGTACGCTTGGCCGCGAGCCTCGCAGATGCCGTGAGTGCGCCGGAGACTCTTTTGCGCGGCCGTGTCGACGAGTTCGGCTGGCAAACCGTCCACCGTCTTATCGCAGCCATGGAGCGCAACGAGATCCGATCGCTTTGCCGCCCGATCGAAATCGGCGAACCCGGAACCTTCCACACTATGGTCTGAACCGGTCTGATTGGGGCTCTGCGCCCCGGGGCTTGTGTCGGCAAAGCGGATGCGATGAATGACTCCTCAACCCGTCCTCCGATTCGTTGGTGGCCTGCAATTGTGATCCTCGGCCTGAGCGCGGTGGCCATCGGCGTCGCGCGGCTGTGGTCGTCGGTGGATTTCCAGATTCGCAATGTCGCCATCTTCGTGCTGATCGCGCTCGCGCTGCTGATGCTCACGATCTGGTGGCTGTTGTTCTCGCGCGCGCCGTGGCGGATGCGCCTCACGGTCTTCGCCCTTGTGCTCGCGCTGGGCGGCGCGTTGAGCGCGGCCTTCGGGTGGCGTGGGGTGACGGGCGATTTCGTCCCCATCTTCGAGCCGCGCTGGAGGCGCCACGCGGCGCCGACACCGCCTCCCGCGGAACCTCGAACGACTCTCGCTGAGAGCGGGCGGCCGGATTTTCCGCAGTATCTCGGTCCGCAGCGCAACGGCGTGATCAGCGACGGTCCGGCGCTGGCGCGCGACTGGCAGAAAGAGCCGCCGCAAGTGCTCTGGCGGCAACCGATCGGCACCGCGTGGTCGGGCTTTGCGATCGTCGGCAACCGCGCGGTCACTCTCGAGCAGC
>JAXIPG010000255.1:0-2976 GCA_045403045.1 Terrimicrobiaceae bacterium | reverse complement strand
ATCACCTTGGTCCGGAAGCCGGATGCGGGAAATCCGCACGTCCGGTTTGATGAGCGGGGAGTGGAAACGGAGCGGCTCACTAGCCGCAACCGCGCCACTCCTCGACTCCACCACTCTGGCGGCCCATCTTGCTAATCATTTAGCCGCCAGCGGATTCGTCCTCCCGCACCATATCACCCTGGATATGCCTTGGTCGGCCTCACCCCCTGGCGACCAAAGCATTACGCAATCTGAACCGAGCGTGCGATAAGCGGATTCACAACTATCCTCAAAACATTGTCGCCGCGGCACCTCTCGGACACCGCGGCGACAGCTGTTTTCGGCCCTGCCGATACCCCTATCGACCCTCACTCGAAAGTTCCCTAAACCCGTTGTCACTGATAGTTCATTTTGGGCACTCTGCAAGAGAAATTTTATCCTCTCTGAAAATTTGCGAAATCACGTTTTGAGCTGCGAAACTTTGTGATTGGTCTTGTGAAGCGAAAGGCGTATCCTTTCGAGATGAGTAATCATATCTACAAGAAGATCGAACTCGTGGGCTCGTCCGCCGACAGCATTGAAGACGCAGTTCAGAATGCCATTTCCAAGGCGTCAAAGAGCTTGCGAAACCTTCGCTGGTTCGAGGTCCTTGAGACTCGCGGACAGATCGAGGAAGGCAAGATTGCTCATTGGCAGGTGACGATCAAGGTAGGTTTCACGCTCGACGGGTAAGGTGCACCGCTTAATTGGCAACCATTCCGATCGTGCAAGAGGCAAAATCCGAGTGGTTCTTTTCGAAGATAACAGGCTGACGATGAAAACCTTGCTCGGAACTCGAACAGTCGTTCACGTCGCTTTCGATTTTGGGGCTTAACTCTAAAAGACGATGTCGCCGCGGCGCCTCTCGGACACCGCGGCGACAACTGCCTCCCCCCTGTCGATTTCCCCTCTCGACTCCCTGGAAAAGCTGAATAACGATATCCCTTTTTCATTATGAGTAAGGCGCTTTGTAGCAGCGAGCAGGATCGACTAAATCTCGCACTGAGTTCCGCGGAAATGGGAACTTGGGATTGGGATGTGCCTGCTGCCGCGATTTGGTGGGATGAACGAATGCATGCCCTTTTCGGGCTTGCTCCAGGCGCATTCAAGGGGAGCTATGAGGACTTTCTCGGTTTGATCCATGAAGAGGATCGCGAGAGGATTCGCGGCGAATTCGCGCGCGCGATTGCAGCACGCGCCGCACTCGATACGGAATTCCAGGTGGCTTGGCCGTCGGACGGAAGCGAGCATTTGGTTAGGATCCGTTCGAGAGTACACTGCGACGAGAATGCGGAACTCCTTCGGATCGTCGGCGTAGCCTGGGACATTACCGAGCGCCGCCAAACCGAGCTGGCCTTGGCCAAGGAACGCAATCTCCTGTCCACTTTGATGGAAAACCTGCCTCACAGAATCTATTTCAAGGACCTCGACAGCCGCTTTATCGCGGTCAGCCGGGCTTGTTCCGAGTGGCACGGCTTCAAGAATCCCCCCGACATGATTGGAAAAAGTGACCGGGATTTGTTTTTCACGGAACACGCGGACGCCGCCCTGGCGGACGAACGCGAAATCATTCGTACCGGCAAACCGATAGTTGACTACGAAGAAAAGGAGACGCGGCCAGATTGCGAGGACACCTTTTCTTCGACCACAAAGATGCCTTTGCGCGACGCGCAAGGACACATCATCGGAACATTCGGCATCTCCCGCGACATCACCGCAAAGAAACGCGCCGCCGAGAAGCTCGCCAGGCTTGCAGAAGAGCTTCGCGCGAGAAATGAATCTCTTGAACAGGACCTCGAAATGGCGCGCGAACTTCAGAGCGCCCTGATGCCGCAACGCTTCCCAAATTTTCCTCATCACGCTGCCGAGCAGGATAGCGTCGTGCGTTTCTATCCCTTTTTCAGGCCCTCGATGATCGTCAGCGGCGACTTTTTCGACGTGCTCGACATCTCGGACGACAAGGCGGGCTTGTTCATCTGCGACGTCATGGGGCACGGCGTACGCGCCGCGCTCGTCGCTGCAATCGTGCGCTCCGTGGTCGGCGAACTGCGTGCGCTGTGGACGAAACCCGGGGAACTTCTGGTCGCGATCAATCGCGCGCTGCTAGGGGCCTTTCGGAATAGCGATATTACGCTCTTTGCTTCGGCATTTTACGTGGTGGCCGATCTTGCCAAAGGCCAGTTGCGCTATGCCAACGCGGGTCACCCGAACCCGCTGCATCTCACGCGCTCAGGGAATGGCTCTGCCGCGACCGCCTCGCCGCTCATGGGGGCACGGCCGGGTCCGGCTCTCGGTCTGTTCGATGGAGCGAAGTATGAGACTCTCCGTTGCAAGCTCTCGTCGCGCGACGTTGTGCTGCTCTTCACTGATGGTTTGTTCGAAGTCGAGGGATCCGGAGGCCAGCTCTACGATTATCAGAAACTCTCGAGAGCCGTCGGCGATCGCACCGAGCTTCCCGCGGTGGAACTCTGCCGCAGCCTCATTGACGAGGTACAGCAATTCTCAGCCACCCAGGAGTTCAATGATGATGTGTGCCTTGTCGCGATGGATATCGACCGGCTCAAGGCGCTCTAGACTCATTCATCTGCCGCTACCCTATTCCTTGCGCGCAGTGAAGATGCCGTAACGCATGATCCCGAAGGTGTAGGCGAGCCAGATGCGGGAAATAGTGACCGCGAAAATACGATTATGCGCTCGGCTATTGAATAGGAAACGGAGATAGCCAGGCTGGCGGAGAAGGTGCAGCAGGAGGCGCCGGACACAGATCGTCCACGTCTTTCGGACTTGTGCGCTCACGTCCTCAAAGCTTTCAAGAACGAACCCTGCATTCGAAAACCATTTGCGATAGTCGGACTCCGTTCCCATGCCGGGAATCCTGCCTTCCCGGCAAATAGGCTCAAGGAGATGGCGCCGCTGCAGGGCGGTTGAGTGTTCTGCGGAAAGCCACGCGCAGACAAC
>JAXIPG010000294.1:0-12732 GCA_045403045.1 Terrimicrobiaceae bacterium | reverse complement strand
GAGGTGAAGCAACCGTTCTTCCAGCCATTTGAAATCATGGTGTTTCGCGTAGGTGCGTAGTTGATACATCTGAGTGGAGATGTGAAATCGGTCAACAATCCACGAATAGTATCGTTGCAATTCAAATAGGCGTGCCCAGGTCTGATAGGTCTCTAGCGCCAGTGCTTCTTCCTGCGGTTCAAAGTTGATTAGACCGCGCCCCCAGGGGAAGTTGGTAAAGGTACACCACTCCGCCGAAATGAGGCGAATGATAGCGATATTTCCGTGGGCCGACGATTCGCGGATGTTCGTTGAGTGCCAAGGCGATATCGGTTTTGAAAGTGAGCCGTGTCCCTTCTAAAATGATCCTTGGGCAGAGCTTGGATGACACAGACATATTCCTTTCAATAAGCGCATGTCTAAGCGCCCAACAATTGATTATTGATCTCTGTATATTAGCACGAATTTAATGCCGTCACTGATTTGACGGCCAACGTCGCCGGGCACGGCAGTGCGGTCCAGCCGGATCGGCTGATCGTCGTTGCTTAGGATCGCTTGCTCAATCACGAAATCAGAAAATAGTAGAGATCGAAAAGGCGAGGCCCGGTTTTCGCCGCGGGCAAGCACGTCCTTGCCTACAAACGCCCGTCGATGTGCCGACTCGCTCGGACCTGGGCGCGTTGCCAGAGACCCCTCGGCGCTGCCACCATTTCGGAAATTTATTTCGGCATTTGCTCTAGCGCCATCGTGGCATTTGGCCACTATCTTGCGTAGCGTTGAGGGCGGTCTCGATTGGGTGTCCCTTGAAGGGATACTCGCCTGCCATTTCTCAAGAAAAGGATGCAGCAGAATGATAAAATCATCTGTTCGCTTTTTCTGCCCCTCTTCGGTCAGATGGTATTCGGTATCGTAGAAATCCTCGCGAGGACGCAGCGCTTCCCGTCCCTTGCCGACCATGGGCACGCCTATAGAAGCAAAGCGCTTCCGAATCCTGGCCAAATTGCGGCGGCCCAGATCTGTGTGGAAAGAGGGATCGTCAATCGTGTTGGGATAGGCGGCGAGGATGGTTATCTGATGCGCTTTGCACCAGGCAGAAAAATCGCGCAGATGCCGCCACGGGTGTTCCGCTCTCAAGCAATCGCCGCGCTTAGGGAAGTCGTGCGCCGGGAAACTTCGGATAAACTGTTTATCCGATTCAGTCATCGAGGCGGAGGAATGGCCGACGCGATCTCCGAAAGCGTTCATGAAATCTTTCATTTGGTTGGCGACTCTTTGAAGGGTCTCTTGGTAGATCGCGCGCGAGGTGAACAGTCTCTTTGCGAGGAGACCTGACGGGGGCGCAAGGAACCAAAAGACCGTTTGGTCGAAACGAAGAGTTCGTAGATATGCTGGATCCGCTCCGAGAACGTATTCAATGCATACGTCCAGGGGTCTTTCATCCGCATCGTAAAATTCGAATTCCAGGGGAAGGATCAACAAGTCACCCGGACGGAGAATCTGGCGCAACTTGTAGAGATGGTAGTCGAGGAGCAACCCGCCCTGAGTCGCGTAATTGACCGCCTGCACGCCGAGCGTTTCGGAGATCCGCTTGGCGCTCAGGCCATAAAACGCATTCGAACCCCCAGCGATTACGATCCGAGGCGAGGCCGTGCGGGCGGCAATGTTGGCCTTCTGCTCGAACCAGTTTGCGATGTAGTGCGCGTTGGGGGTGCTGCGAAACCCGAAGCTGCTTGCATAGAGCACGGCCCACGCAATCACGCTAAGCAGCAGGCCGCAGAAAATTCCCAAAGCAAATCGGACCGCGTAGCTCATCAAAAATTGAAGTAGACAAACTCAGTGGGCTTGAGGACGAAGAAGCGCCTAACGATGGCGAAGAGCATCACGCCGATGAAAAGGCCATGTAGGAAGGACGGTTTCCAAAGCAGAATGGACCGCCTCCTCTCGCCGGTTGCCACACCAGGATACGACTGGAAACGTCTCATGTATTGTTGGGTGGTCGGAGCAATCAGAACAATCAAGATCAGAGCGGCGATCCAAATGTTTTTGAGTCCCCATTGGTCCATCAAACCGAGTTCTAGCAAAACCGACTGTTCCGGCGGCGCCTGTCCCTGGCCAGCCAATATCATCAGCACGTGCATAGCGGTCCCCATATCACTGGCGCGGAAAAAGACCCAAGCGATAGTCACAGCAAACATCGTGAGGGTCCAGCCGGCTGCGGCGGCTATCGGTCGAGGAAGAAAGGGGTTCTGCGGCAGGCGGCCTTTTAGCGAGTGAAAGGCGTGATTCAACATGAGGTAAAGCCCATGCAGCGCTCCCCACGTGACAAACGTCCATCCCGCCCCATGCCAAAGTCCGCCCAACAGCATCGTGATCAGCAGGTTTGCATAGCGAAGCATCACGCCGCGCCGGCTGCCACCCAGGGGTATGTAAACATACTCCTTGAGAAAGCGGGAAAGGGTCATATGCCAGCGCCTCCAGAAATCGATAATGCTGGTGGCTCGGTAAGGCGCGTCGAAATTCAGAGGTAAAATAAGCCCGAACATTCGCGCAAGGCCGATGGCCATGTCCGAATACCCGGAGAAATCAAAGTAAAGTTGGAGCGAATAGGCGAGCACCCCGGTCCATGCGTCGGCTGTCGACACCCAGCCACCCGTCGCCATGTAGTCGAAAAAGGGGTTCGCGTATTCGGCCGATCCGTCGGCGAGCACCATTTTTTTGAACAGACCAATGGCAAAGATTGTAAGGCCTGTTTCCAGATTGATGCGACGCACAGACTTCCAGCGTTCCCGTTCAATCTGGGGCAGTAACTCGTGGTACTGGACGATCGGACCGGCAATCAGGTGCGGAAAGAATGTAACCGCAAAACGTATTCCAATAACGTGTATCCTTTGATTGTGCCTCGCCACGCGGTCACGAGGAAAACGATCTGCTGAAAGGTAAAAAACGAGATTGCCAAAGGAAGAATGACTTTCTCGAAGTTGAATCCCGCATGGAAAAAGAAATTAATATTGTCCACGAAGAAATTCGCGTATTTGAAATAGGCAAGCGTCCCGAGATTGACGCAAAGACCAAGCTGCAACAGAGCTGCGCGAGCCCGTTCGGACAGGCGGCCGGTGTGAGCCGATATGAGGCGGCTAAGGCTGAAGTTGACCGCGATGGACCCAAGAATCAAAAGAAGGTAGGATGGATTCCACCATGAGTAAAAGAAGAGCGAGGCGAGGGTCAGCCAGGCAATGGCCGCGCGTGCTCCGCTGAAGCGGGTCAGCATGAGGAACACCCCGAGCGTCAGCGGGAGGAAAAGAAACAGAAATTCTGACGTATTAAAAAGCATAGGTCAGGCGGCTGCGAAGTGCGGTCAACTGCTGACCGTCGCTTCGGAAAGTGCGGCGGCCACGCGAAGATGGCTTGCTGCAAGATCTTCGAGCTCGGTGAGACCTTCTACATGAGCCAGCCGATCGCGAAGCCGTGGGCCCCCCGGCATTCCCCGAGTGTAGGCCATGAGCCGGGACCGCATGGCCTTCATGGCCATCTGCTCGTCACGTCTCCAGACGACTTCCTGAGAGCAATGAGCGCAGATCAACCGCCATCTGTCTTCCAAGGAAGGCGGAGGGAGGACACGACTGGCGTTCAGCGCGGCCCGAATCTCGGAAAAAATCCACGGCGAGGCCATTGCGGCGCGTCCTACCATCATGCCGGCGACGCCCGTTTCGCTCCGCCGTTTCAAGGCATCTTCGGCACTGGCAATGTCTCCGTTGCCGATGACAGGTATTCCCACGGTAGCTGCAACCTCTCCAATTACCGACCAGTCGGCGCGTCCGGAATATCCCTGCTCCTTTGTGCGACCATGCACTGCAATTCGGCGCACGCCGCTC
Organism: Terrimicrobiaceae bacterium; assembly: GCA_045403045.1. Taxonomy (GTDB): domain Bacteria; phylum Verrucomicrobiota; class Verrucomicrobiia; order Chthoniobacterales; family Terrimicrobiaceae; genus DASTFP01. The sequence continues at coordinate 8,881 of JAXIPG010000294.1, read as the reverse complement.
TGCTCGAGAATGCGCGCGGTTTCCACGGCGTTGACCGAACGATGGTCCCACCCGATGCGAATCTTGGCGGTCACCGGCAGAGGATGCGCGGCACGCACGACAGCATTCGCGACCCGCGCCAGCAGCGGACAATCCTTAAGCAGCGACGACCCGCCATTCTTGCAGACAACCTTGTTCACTGGGCACCCGAAATTGAGATCGAGAAAATCCGGACGCACCCAGTCGATCACGGCCCGCGCTGCTTCTGCTAACCGCTCCGGCTCCGCGCCAAACAACTGAACGCCCAAAGGACGCTCGTCTTCCTGAAATTCCAGGTAGTACCTCGTCCGCGCATTCCTATGCAGGATACCTTCCGCCGAAACGAATTCGGTGGTGAGAACATCGGCGCCCCTCGCCTTGCAAATCCGGCGAAACACCGTGTTCGTCACGCCGGCCATCGGAGCGAGGAACAATGGGAAATTCGCAGGCATTTGCTCTAGCGCTCCCCAAACGAGCGCGCCAGCAGGCCGTATACTTCGCTCTGAATGGCGGGAATGCTCTCGAGGGAGAGGTCAGGATTCGCGACGACAAAGGTCTCTCCGGTGGCGGCGTGTTCATAAACGAGCAGGCCGGCGTCGCGCGATTCAACGGGACGCAAGATCCGCTTTCTTTCGAGCATCAACGCGAGGATGTAGCGGACGTTTGCCGAGGCAGGGTCCTGGCTCGCAATAAGACGCCGGAGCAGGCTTTCGACATCGTCCTTCGGAAGAGGCTCGGGAGCCGGTCGCGCTGGCGCTTCATACTTTGAGCGCCAGAAGGAAAATGGCTCGATATTTTCGTTCCGGTTCGCCCAGGCCTCCTCGCTGATGTCCTCACGCCGGAATCCTTCTCTCTCTCGGAATAGGAGCGTGTAAAAGTATTCTCCTTGTCCAAATTGCTTGCCTGTGCGCGCGCAGCAGTGCGCACGGGACTTGATTTCCCACTCGCTCTCCATTGTCAGCTCGTCCAGGGAAGCTTGATCTTGGGAAGATCCCGGTTTGTCGAGCGGAACCACAACAGGCCCAGACCGATCAGCAAATAGACGGCCATCGGGCCCCAGGTCGCAAGCCATGGCGAAATGCGATTTCCCTTGCCCAAGGCGACAAAGAGGCTGCTGAAGAACACGAGGGAGAAAAACAGTCCGATCGCAGCCGCCACTCCTCCCAGGATCCCTCTTCGCGAATAGACGATTCCGAGCGGGGCGGCTATGAACACCACCAGCAAACAGACCCATGGTAGCGCCCAACGGTACTGCAGCTGAGTCCGATAGGGAGCGAGACGAACTTCGGGAAAGTCCTTGTTGAACACGAGGTAATCTTTAAGTTCTGGTACGGAAAGGTAGTCCGGATTCATGACCGAACTGGCAATCCGCCACGGTGTCTCGCGCCAGCCCGGGATCTCTATCTCGTCGTGCATCTCGGACTTCGCGATTTTTCCCTCCAGGTCGATTTCGACATATCTCGCCCGTTGCAGGTTCCAGCTCTTCGTAATGTCATTATGATAGGCGTCTCGGGCGTACCATTGCTTGATAATATTTCCTTCGGCGTCCTGCTGAACAATCTGCACATCGGAAAGCCTTTGACCGTCCACGTAGACCTTGCGGCTGAACCAGGTGCGCAGGTCTTCGCGATTTCGATAAAGATGACCCGTGAGACCGACTTCGGTCTTCTTGCCCCGTTTGATATCCCTGAGCATCCGCTTCTTGATCATCGCAGCGTGAGGGGCGTTTTCATAATTGAAATAGCCCGTGATCGCAGTCAACACCAAGCCGACCGCTATCAGCGGCACGAGAACGCGTGTTACACTCACACCCGCTCCAAGCATGGAAATGATCTCGTTCGAGCGCGACATGGCCGTCAGCGAATATAACAGGGCGAGCAGCGCGCCGATCGGAAGGGAGATAACAATGATCTCGGAAATCTGCGATTGATAGTATTCGAGCAGGACATCAAAACCTGCCTTGCCTTGAAGAAAATCCGGGAGATTGTCGCTGAGGTCAAAAATGAACCAGATGGCGATGAAGCCTAAAAAGCAGTAGACGAACGGCAGCAGAAACTTTTGCAGCACGTAACGGTCGAGTATTCTCATCAGTCCCAAACCCTCAACCACTAATGGCGCGCTTCGATTCCGTCAACAGGCCACCGCTTCTCTCATGATCTCTCTGAGAGAGGATTCTGGAGACGCGATGGGCAGCTCCTTCGAGCTGGAAATCGAGAAGATGTTTTCTGCGGACGGTCGTCTTTCCGCTGTGTCGAACTATGAATACCGGCCCGAGCAGCAGCGCATGGCATGCCAGGTGGCGCGGACGCTTCAGTCGGGCGGTCATCTCGTCGTCGAAGCCGGAACGGGAGTTGGAAAATCGCTGGCCTATCTCATCCCGGCCGCCCTCCACGCGGTGAAAACGAAGTGCAAGGCGGTCATCTCGACCCACACCATCGCCCTCCAAGAGCAGCTCATGTACAAGGATATTCCCCTTGTCCAGAAACTGCTGCCCATCGAATTCGAGGCCGCTCTCTTGAAAGGGCGTCACAATTTTCTTTGCGGCACCCGGCTCGAGCGCGCCCTCAGCCAGGCGAACGACCTCTTCACTTCCGGCCAACGCAGCGAAATCGAGCGAATTCGGGACTGGAGTTTCACGACGAGGAATGGCTCGCTTAGCGATTTTGAGGTGCAGCCCGAACCGGAGGTTTGGGAGGAGGTGCGAAGCGAACCACATGTCTGCACACCGAAGACCTGCGCAAAAAATCCGCGCTGCTTTTATCAGGCGATGCGTCGCAGAGTGCTTGCCGCCGATCTTGTTGTGCTCAATCACGCCCTCTTCTTCACTCTCCTCGGAAGCATGGACGAGGAACGTGGCGATGGAATTCTTTTTGCGAAGGATTTCGTCATTTTTGACGAGGCGCACACGATGGAGGATGTCGCCTCCCGCCACATCGGAATGGAGATCTCCCAACTCGGCCTGCGACGCAGCCTGCAGCGCCTCTATAACCCTCGCTCAAAGAAGGGCCTTTTTCAGGCCATGAAAAATGGACCAGCGTGCAGTGCCGTCGCTGAATTGATCCCGAAATCGGATGCCTTCTTCGACCGGATCGCCGCCGGCTGCGCGTTTAAGCGCGGACGCGTCTTTCGTGTTCGAGAAACCGGCCTTGCCGATGCCTCCGATCTGAGCGTTGGCCTTACCCGCCTCACCGAACTTCTCAAGATCCAGGCTGGAAAGCAAAACGATGACGATCGAACGAGCGAACTGCTGGAAGCCGCGAACCGTCTGCGCGAAGCCCGGCTCACGATTGAGGATTTTCTCCGGATCGAGCATCCCGATCATGTTTACTGGGTCGAGCAATATGGTCGCCGGGAAACTCTTTGTGCCCTCCACGCTGCGCCCATCCAGCTCGCGGAAACCCTTGGGCGCATGATCTTTCGTGAAAATACCTGCACGGTGCTCACCAGCGCTACGCTCTCGGTTGGAAGCAACGATCTCTCCTATTTTCGAAACCGGGTTGGCGCAACCGGCTGCCGCGCCGTCCAAATCGGTAGTCCCTTCGACTACGAGAAGCAAATGACCCTGCATCTGGTCAAAAAAATGCCCGAACCAAAGGATCCCGGCTACGACGCAGCCCTCGAAAAATGGATTGCGCATTTCGCCGATCAGAGCCAGGCCCGCGCCTTCGTCTTGTTCACCAGTTACCAAACCATGCGCACCGCCGCGCAGGCTCTTGAGACGCACTTCGCTGTCAAAGGCTGGAACCTGCTCGTGCAGGGAAGTGGCATGCCCGCGCACAGGATGGTGCAGGAATTTCGCGAGAATCCGAAGAGTGTTCTCTTCGGTGTGGACAGCTTTTGGAGCGGTGTGGATGTGCCAGGAGAGGCGCTCTCGAGCGTCATTATCACCCGGCTCCCGTTCGTAACACCCGACCATCCTCTCACCGAAGCTCGGCTCGAAAGCATCGAAGCGGAGGGAGGGCGTCCCTTCGAACAGTATTCGCTTCCGGAAGCCATCCTCAAACTCCGCCAGGGAGTTGGGCGTCTCATCCGTGCGAAGTCCGACACTGGCACAATCGTCATCCTCGACAGCCGAATCCTCAGTAAGCCCTACGGACGCGCCTTTCTCCGTGCATTGCCCGAATGCCCGACCCAAATTCACTAGGGCCGCAGAGTGAGGGGAAATTCGGCTGCCTGGGGGTTCTGGGCTGGGTGATCGCGGCGGCGGCACTGACAATTGCGCTCACGCTCCTGCTGTTTTGGAGAATGAGCGTGGAAATTACTCAGGACTCTCGCCGCATGGCGGAATCCATTGCTGCCGGCTTCGACCGGACGCTGAATTTCACTCCTCAGATCAGTGTCGATTCCGTTGTGATCATTGCTGCAAACACTCCCGTTCTCGAACTGGTCACCCTTCAAAAGCAGGCGCTCGTCCGCACCCGATGGACCCACACCTGGCTTTACAGCACAAAAGACCTCGAACTCGAAGCCACTTTTACCGCCAGGGCGGGCTTCGATCTCAGGGATCCCATTCGCATCAATATCGATCCACGAACACGCTTCGTCAGTGCGGACCTTCCCCCTCCGAAACTTCTTTCGCTCGGCATGGGCGACGTTCGCGTCCTTCAGGACGAAGACGGACTCTGGAACAAGCTCACGGCTGAGGATCGCGAGCAAGCCTTTCGCGCGCTCGAAGAGAAAGCGCGCAAGACATTCGCCGAATCGAAGCTGCTCCCCGAAGCCAGGCTCGAGGCTGAAAAACGCATCCGTGAACTTATCGATAAGACGGCCTGGCCCACCATACCGACGACCAAGCCGGTAGAAAAGAGATAGTGCCCTGAAAGATTTAGAGCAAATGCCGAAATAAATTTCCGAAATGGTGGCAGCGCCGAGGGGTCTCTGGCAAGGCGCGGAGGCAGGTCAATCCCAAGAAAGGGGTGGGACCCTTTCTTCCCACCAGGGCTTGGCCTACCGACGGAACACAGCCAGAGACCCCTCGCCGCGCCAGCCCTTTCCCAAGCAATTCTTTCAGAAGTGCTTGGGAGGCGGCCCGGGCGTAATGGCCTGTCTGCACGGAACAGACCGGCGGCGAACTTCTGGTGGCGGACCTCTACATCCGGCCGGGCGGTGCGGTCATCGGGGAGCATTACCACCCGGCGATCGAAGAGCGGTTTACTCTTCTGCGCGGCCAGCTTGGAGTACGAGTGTCCGGGCGGGTAACTAACCCGAGGCCAGGGGTCATGTTGTTCGTCGCTGCTCGCGTACCCCACGATTGGTGGAACGCGGGTGACGAAGATGCGGTGGTTCGCGTTGAGATCCGTCCGGCTGGCCGGTTCGAGGTCATGATCCAGAACGCCTTCGGACTGGCTCAGGATGGCAAGGTCAATCGGCGGGGGATGCCAAACCTCCTGCAACTGGCCGTCTTCGCGCGGGAGTTTGACGACGTGGTCCAGTTTACCTGGCCGCCGCCAGTGGTGCAGCGAACGCTGTTTGCGCTGATCGCCCCGCTCGCCAAGCTGCTGGGCTACCGCGGGAATTATCCGGAGTACTTGGCCCGCGGCCCCTCAGGCTACGTCCCCGTTGAGCCGCTGGCGGTGCCGCGGGCTGGCAGTCCACCTGCTCCCATCATTTGTCGTGACGTCATGAACACCGAAAAACTCCGCGTATTTGCACCTGACCTGAATCGCATTGCACCGCGTAGCCCGTACGCAGCCTTGGGCGAAGAGTTCCCGGTTTGTGGCGCACGATTGGTCGACAAATGCCGGGCGGAGCTGCTTGGACAGAATGGTTCCTACCATTACAACTGCCCCATGGAAGAGCGCTGGCCGATCGCGTGCGGGGCGATGGTCTTCATCGCGGCCCTGCTGCCCTTCGGACCGTTCGTGATCGACAAGCGCCTCAAACATTACGAGTGAGGAACAACGATGCTTAACGAATTTCTGACTGCGCTGGGGATCTCCGTGGGGGCGATGTTTCCCATCATCAATCCCGTTGGCCACGCGCCGATGTTCTATGCCGTGACGCAGGACGATACGCCGGCGTTTCGCCGCCGCACGGCTTTCAAGACCTCGCTCTACACCGGCGCGCTGAACCGCATCCTAGGCCTTGTCATCCTGGCCATCGGCGTGGCACTCGTCACGCAGGGGGTGAAGAGCATGCTTCTTCCCCGCTGAAGAACGGACCGGGAACATCTGCGTATCATGATCTTTACCACAGGGGACACAGAGGTCACAGAACAGGAAACTTTGGGAGTCGGTGGGTTCTCCGCTCCGTCGTCAACAAGTTCTCGGCGCTCTCCTCGACCGGGGGAGGTGGCGCGGACGGGCTATGCGGTCCCGGGTGAAGTGAGCGTAAACGGCGTGGGCCTTCACGAGGTGCTGGTCGAAAGCCCCCGGCACGATGTGACCATAGCAAAGCGCTTCATCGAGGGCCTCGGAATAGGTGAGGGATTTTTCGCTGGAAGTTTTCTTGAAAAAGCAGAGCCAAATTCCATCCGTCTGACCGTGGTGGCTAGCGAGCCAGTCCCGAAACGCCGGTACGGATTGAAAGCTCTTTATCTCTTGAGTCATGATTTTCGTTCGCGGGCCATTTCGCACAACACTGTCGCTGTTTTCCAATTTCGCGTCGTGGCGCTGATGGAAAGCTTTTTCTCGAAGGCGCTGTTCGAGAGCTTGGTTTTTCCGTATCCGTTTGGGCAGTAGAGATAGATTTCGCAGCCGATCGAACGAAACCTGTCCGGCGATGTGGGCAGCGTTTCCAGATTCTTGAGAGCGGTTTTGATTGGCGGCTTGGCCAGAAACGTGACATGCAATTTGGCCTGCTCGATGGCTTCTTCACTCAGGAATGGGTTGGTCTTTACGATTTTTTCCAATTCTTTCGCGGTTCTTAAGATGACGACGACGGAAAAGCCGAAATCGCGACGAATTCCCTCCTCAATCTTTCGGGTCAACGCGTCGCGGATGTTCGCGGCAGTCTCGAAAACGACATTTCCGCTCTGGACATAGGTCCTGACGCCACGGAAGCCCATTGACGCGAACGAGCTGCGAAGGCGCTCCATTGGAATGGGCTTTTGCCCGCTCACATTGATTCCTCGCAGCAGCGCTACCCAAGTCGGCATGACGTGCAATTTATCCGACCCGCCGACCTTCGCTCAAGGATATCCGGGTAGGCAAGAGAACGTGCGTTCCATGGTTGGGTTGCTCTTCGCCTCGAGTTGTTTCATCGTATCTTGCGAGATGATTCAATCGCTCTCAGCATTCTAATCTTCGAGAGTCACGCCAGGACCGACATGAAAAAGCGCTCACCCGAAATAAAAGTCCCAGGCAAATTCGATCCCCAGATACGCTGGCTGCTCGTCTATTTCGTGGCGACGCTCCTCCTCCTCTGGATATGGCAGGAATTGTTCCGTCAATTCGCTGTCCAGACCATCCCCTACAGCGAGTTCAAGACCTACCTCTCGCGGCACGAAGTGGCCGAAGCATCCATCACACAGGACGAAATCGTGGGCCGGATTGAGCCGCGCGCCGCACCCGAGACCAAGGCGCCACCCGCCGACGCGGTCCCCAAAGCGGCCGGCGACAATCAGGCCGGCGCGTCTCCCGGCCCCCAGCAGGCGGCCGGGGAGACAACCCCCCTCTTCTTCCGCACCGTGCGCGTCGAGGACCCGGACCTCGTCAACGAACTTCAGGCTGCCGGTGTTAAATACAGCGGCACGCGCCCCAGCGCTCTCTCGCAATTCCTCATGGCTTGGGTGCTGCCCCTCCTGGTGATGTTCGGTCTGTGGTCGCTGCTCGCCAGCCGTTTCAGAGCCGCGGGCGAGGGTGTTTTGGGCATCGGCAAGAGCCGCGCCAAGTTGATCGTGGACAAGAACACCGGCGTTACCTTCGCCGACGTGGCGGGCTGTGACGAAGCCAAGCAGGAGCTGAAAGAAGTCGTGGATTTTCTAAAGAATCCGAAGGACTACCAGGCGCTCGGCGCGCGCATCCCGAAAGGCGCGCTGCTCGTCGGGCCTCCCGGCACTGGCAAGACGCTGCTGTCTCGAGCCGTGGCCGGCGAAGCCGGCGTGCCGTTCTTCTCCCTGAGCGGCGCTGATTTCGTCGAGATGTTCGTGGGCGTCGGCGCGGCGCGCGTGCGCGACCTTTTCCGACAGGCCAAGCAACAGGCGCCCTGCATCATCTTCATTGACGAACTGGATGCTATCGGCCGCCAGCGTGGCGTCCACGTCGGAACAGTGAACGACGAGCGTGAGCAAACCCTCAACGCCTTGCTCGTTGAGATGGACGGCTTCGAGGCCAATGCCGGCGTCATCATCCTCGCCGCCACCAATCGCCCCGAAGTCCTTGATCGCGCGTTGCTCCGGCCCGGGCGGTTTGATCGCCAGATCGTCGTGGACGCGCCCGACCTCGACGGTCGCGAGGCGATTCTCAAAGTTCACGCGCGCGGCAAAAAGCTTGCGGCGGACGCGGACCTTCGCCGCCTCGCCGCCGCCACCGTCGGCATGTCCGGCGCGGACCTTGCCAACGTGCTCAACGAGGCCGCGTTGCTGACTGCTCGGCGCAAGGCGAACGCGATCACCCAACGTGATCTCGAAGACGCCGTCGAGAAGGTCGTCGCCGGCCCGGAGCGCCGCAGCCGCCGTCTCAATGCCGATGAGAAGCGCCGCGTCGCCTATCACGAAGTCGGCCACGCGCTCGTTGCCGCGCACAGCGAACAGGCCGACCCTGTCCACAAGATCAGCATCGTCCCGCGAGGCCGGGCTGCGCTCGGCTACACCATGCAATTGCCCTCCGAGGACCAGTTCCTCCTTACGCGCGGCGAACTCATGGAGCGCCTCAGCGGTCTGCTGGGCGGGCGGGCCGCCGAGGAATTGGTTTTCGGCGAAGTC
>JAXIPG010000113.1:0-27326 GCA_045403045.1 Terrimicrobiaceae bacterium | reverse complement strand
ACCTAGCGCACTCGTCAATCGCGCGCGAATCGCGCAGACGCGTTCGGGAGCCAAATCTGCGAAAATCTGTAAAATCTGCGGCGGATCTACTTCTTGAAGTCCTCCGAGATAGCAGCGAATCGCGCCAGTGGGCATCAGGGATGGGGGCGCGCGCGGGCGGGGCGTCGCGGAAGGACCTTCATCGCGCAAAGAGCGCCGCTCTGGCCCTTAGAGGACCGCGTCCCGCAAAACACGCCCAATGAACCTTGGTAACCGGTGCGATACCGCTGAAAGTGCTCACCGCTTCGGCGTTAGCGAAGCGTGCGCGGTCGCTTCCGAATGCGGTAAGCAGCCATGGGGCCATCACCTCACCGGCCCCGGGCACACTGCGGAAGAGTTCAGCGTCGGGATGCTGGTCAAAGGTCGATCGAAGAACTTTGTCATACTCGGCTAAGAATGGCAGCAGGGCGCGCAGTTGGGCAGCCAGAGTGCGCAGAACCGATGCCGAGGGAATGATCACGGCCTCATCTGTGGTGAGCGGCTTGGTGGTTTTGAGCTTTGCCAGCAGGAGCTCGATACGGTCCATGCGGCGAGAGTTCCTGGCATAGAAAAACCGCCGGATGGTTGCAGCTCCGGCGCGTTGCAGGCTGGCCAGATCGGGCCACTTGGAGAGGAAGTCAGCCGCTAAAAGGCTCTGGCAGTCGCCCTCAAGCAACTCGAGGGCGAAGGGGAAGGAGGCTTTGAGCTGGGCTTTGATTTCCTGTCCGAGGCGAGTGTTGACGGCCTTGCGACGGCCTTCGCAGAGGGCGGCCAACTTGCGCGTGAGCACATCATCGGGCCGCCAGAGTGGCAGCAGATGGTGGAAGTGCTTGACCAATTCGGCTTGCAGGCGGCAATCCCAGCGGTCGTTTTTAGCTCCGCCGGCCCGCAGCGCCTCGCGCAGCTTTCCGGTAGCCTTCGAGTTGAGCGGGAAGAGCGTGAGCTGTGGGTATTGCATGAGGGTGTAGAGCAAGGCTCCACGCGCTTTCTCGGTGGCCACGTAGATGTTGCCTCGCGCGCCGAATTCCTCGATGAGCTTGAGCACCCAGTCGTGAAGGGCCTCAGGCGTGTTCTCGATCTGCACGTGCCGCGCGTCGTCTTCACCGGGCAGAAGCAGGCAGATGTCGTGTTTGGCGTCGGCCCAGTCAATGCCCACGAAAACCGAAATGGGGGCTTGGGCCGGGTCGATGCCGCCCGCTCTGGCCGCCACCGCATCGGCGTGCTTGTTGACGGCTTGTTCGTCAAGGGCGTCGACTTCCGCTGTCTCGGCCACTCCGCCTGCAGCGGAGATATCCTTGGCCACAGCATCGAGCTTCGCCAGCGTGCGACCGGCCAAGAAAACCTTTGCTCCCTCTCGGGCGAAGGTGCGGGCTACTGCACCGCCGATGGCTCCGCCACCTCCGTAGATTACAGCGTTCTTGTTCTTAAGTAACATTTACATCCTCCTGTATTTGGAAACTTATTTCGGGTCGTCAGAAGGAGAGTATTGCTCAAACTTCGGCAACGCTGGGTTCATTTGATCCCACGGTTGCGCGTCCGAAATGAAGATATCGAATTGCGGAAGAAACCAGCTCGGGTCGTCCAAACTCGAAGCACAGATGCCTATGAAGGGCGACGCAGGATCGACTGCTCCTAGAAGCCGGGAACCGCAGTCGGCGCAAAAACCACGCGTGTGAGTGCCACCGGCCGCGCTCGGCGTGGTGTAGTATCTCGGTGAGCCTCGTGTCAGTTTGAATGCCTTCGACGGCACCAGCACCGCGGGGGAATACGGACCACCACTGGCCTGCTGGCAGCAAAACATAGCAAGCGGTTCAGCTGTGCATTCATAGCGGATGGCGCCGCAGGCGCATCCGCCGTAAAATGGGATAGTCATAAGTAGTTGTCTATTTGGATTGATGTCTCTCGGGATACCCGAGCTGGACGGTTGCTTGCACGACGAACGCCAGCTTCATCAATTTCATGACGCCATCCATTAACAGGAACAGCGCAGCCAGGGTGCTCATGACGCGTCCCGTCCATAGCCTCCCCTTCGAGAGGAGAGCAGTTTGAGCAGCCGATTGGCCTGAATGGATCGTGGTCTTCTCACTCATGGAGTCGTCCTTTCATCTCTTTCGTCACGAGGGCCGCAAGCTGGTCGGCGCATTGGCCCCAGCCTTGGTGGAAGCCCATCTCTTCGTGCGCCTCGCGGTCGGCAACCGTCCAGTGAAGCACGCGAGCGGTGTATTTTGTCTTGCCGCCCTCGTTCTCAAACGTCACGATCACTGTCATGAACGGCTTTTCGGACGGTTCCCATGCCTTAGTGTAGGCATCGGTAAGGACGAGCCGTTCATTTTTGACGACTTCGAGATACACGCCTCTGTTTGGAAATTCGTTACCCGCGGGGTCGCGCATGATGATGAGGTTGGCGCCGCCGGGCCGGACGTCAAGTTCCGCGACGGGCGTGGTGTAGGGCAGAGGCGCGAACCACTGCTTGAGGAGTTCGGGATCGGTCCATGCCTTGAACACGCGTTCTCGCGGCGCGTCGATGATTCGTGAGATGACCAGCTCCCGATCCGACGACGTCGTGGAAGGAACGTCTTTGATGGCGACGTCTTTTGTCTTCTTTGTTTTCGAGCTCATGTTCTGTTGTCTCGGCGGTTATTAGAATGTTCGTTCAATGAGTCTGCGAATACCCGGTTCATTTCTGCCCGGGAGGCACCAAGGTGATCATCCATGATACCCCGAACTATTTCTTTTGATTATAGTCGTAGTTTACCATCCATTGAATTCCAAACTTGTCGGCAAGCATTCCGAAGTAAGCCCCCCAAAAAGCCTTTTGGAGTGGCATTGTCACCTGCCCGCCTGCTGAAAGTCCGCTAAAAAGTTTGTCCGCTTCTTCTTCACTTTCAGCATTGACGGCAATAGAGAAATTGTTGCCAACCGTCAAAGCATGTCCCATTGACTCCAAGGCATCCGTTGCCATGAGAACGTTTCCTTTTCCGATTGGCAAAGAAACATGCATGATTTTCTCTTGGTCGCTTGCGGGCAGCCTGTCCGCTTCTGGTGTATCTTTAAAGCGCTGTAACGTAATAAATTCGCCACCGAATATTGATCTGTAAAAATTAAATGCTTCTTCGGTGTTGCCGTTAAAGTTTAAATAAGGATTAATCGTTGCCATATTTTATTTGTTAGGATTATTAGTTAATTTCGGTGTTCCGTCAGACAATCGGCGAGTTGGTCCAGGGTTCAAGTCCAGTCCTTGTGTAGTCATATCTGTTCTCGTTGGGTTGCTATTTGGCCGGCTTCGGGTTAGTCACGCCACTGCTGCGTGCTTGGCAGATCCTTCGATATGGAAACTTGCTTAGGACATTTAGTCGATGACATTGGTCTGCTCGAGACTACCTCTTCCGCCGATAGTTTGCCGTCATGAATCCATGCCACTCTCCGTCATCGCCCAGCATGTGCGATGTGAGCACTCGATGGTTGTCGTTCTTGAACTCGATGACGTCCCTGTACTTTTGAATTTTCCCCTCGGTGGCCATGCTGGGACCCTCGGCATTAAGCGTCAGCACTCTTTGGGCCGCATCCAGTTCGCCGTCGTATACCCAGAGGTAGGTCATCATCGAGCCGACCCACGTGCCCACAAACCGCTTCTTCTGCGGGTCATAGCCGAGCGTCATCATCGTCGTGGCGGTGCCGCCTCCCGGCATCTCGCCCTGTCCTTCGGCCAGAATCCAAAGGCCTCCGAGCGACCGCACGTTTTCGGTTCCGCTGAACCTCTTGGGGGGCTTGTCCGGCTCCATCGTCGCTTCGGATTCGTAGGTCCACTCGCCGACGAGCTTCTGGAGCCACTCGTGTTCCTTCTGCGGTTCGGCCATCATGCAAGTTGTCGACTCCTGTGATGTTGTGCTTGGCTCCATGGCTTCGTCTCCTGTTGCCTTGTGCTGCTCTTCGCTCGTCGTGGGATTATTTTCTGTTGTGGTCATGGTCTGTCTCCTTGTGTTGGTGGGTTGTCGTTTTGTTGTGAGGTGGCTCCTTCTCCTTCTTGAGCAGATCCTTGCGAGTCGCGAGCCATTCTTCTTGCGACACGATTTTCTGGTGCGCGATCGCACTCGTTGTCATGGTGAATGCTCCTTTGATTTAGATTGTGTGTGGATTTTCGGATTTCTCTGTTGGTTTGCTCATAGTTGTCCTTCTCGTTGCGGTTTTTGATTCAGTTCGACAATACGACGAATGAACCGGACGACTCAGGACATTTACTTTGGGCGACCCTGTTGCCGCTTTGGTGCGGCTGTCCCTGAAGCTTGCTCATTCAACGTCGCTATACTCCCGAATCATCGAAATGGCGGAAGTGCCTTGGAATTATCCACTTTGCATCCCCATCCACTACCTTCTGCTGTCCGCAATATTTCCACTGTCCCTCGCCCGCCGTTTACCCGTACCCGATCGCAAGTGTGCAGGCGCATCGTTGCACCAGCAGCCTCGAATCCTACCACCTCTCCGGGCTTGCGGCGTTCGGCCAGGAAGGCGACATCCGCGAAGTTTAACGCGATGGCCTGCACTTCCGACAACGCTTCATGTTCGCCTGGTTGTGGGTCCGGGGCCTCGCCGAGACGCAGGCCGTGGGGAGCACTAGGATCATGGAGAATGGCTCGCATTGTTAGATTCTCCGGGAAAGGGCGTTGTCTTATTGTCAGTGTTCGTGTCTTGGTGTAGATGATCGGGTCTCCAAGCCGAGAACACCAATGGTTTCATGGACAGCCCTGTCTTTGCTGTCGCACCCATGAAAAGTACACCTTTTCTGGCAGTGTCACCGCCACACCCACGGCGGTTAAATGGAAGGTGAACAAGCGTGGCTCGCTGCTCATGCTTTGGCCCGACATCCGCCGGGAGAATTGTCTCTTCGAGTCCGGCGTTTGGCATCTTCCCTCCTGCCTGCGCCTCGAACTGTATGCAGTTTGCAAGGTCGGCATCTATTCCCAACCGGGCGAACATTTCCTTTCGCGTATATTGTTTCCTTCCATGAAGCTGTCAACTGTCGCGCTCATCTGCCAGAAAAGTTTTCTCATATTACGGCCTCCAGAGTCCGCGTTTGTTCAGGAATGCGTGCGGTAGGTCAGGCTGACCTTGCCCGATTCCAACGGCTTATTGTTTTCATGTTTGGTCCTCCATACCGTTCCTTAGATGCCAGCCGCGGCATGATGCCCACTTCCGAGTCTTTGGCAGCTTTGACAATAATAGTGAATCGCATTGTTGTATCTCCGTTTAGTTTGTTGACTTGTTGTTCCAACCTGTAGTCGTTCGGATCCCGGAAATCGACAACCCGCACCTGCTGAACGTGAAAACGGCCAGCGGCCTTCAGCCATAGCACTATTTACCGGCATAGCTTTGGACAGCGGCGGTCTCAGGTCCCATCGCTTCGACCGGCTCGGGTTGCGGCGCAGCGATGCGTTCGGTGTTGTGATGCTTTGCGATCAGCATGTAGAGCGACGGGACCACGAAGCTTGTTGGCAAATTCGACGATGAGGATGCCGTTTTTTGGCCACAAGACCCACGAGGGTCACCAGCCCGACCTGGGCATAGATGTTCATGGTCGTGGTCCAACCGTCGGTCCAGTATGGGAGGTCCGAGTTGGGCATCTTCAGGACAGTGAAGATCAGAGCGCCGAACATCGCGAGCGGTACGGACCCCAGGAGGATAACGAACGGATCGCGGAACGAGTTGAACTGCACCGCGAGCACGAGGAAGATCATGACAATCGCGAGCCCCAGCGCCGGAAGGAACTTGCCGCCTTCGGTGCGGAGCTGCCGCGACTGACAACGGTTCCCTGAACTGCCACGACCGATCCGACTGACGAAACACGCGTCTGCCACCGTTCCTCGCGTACCTCGGCGACGTTTACTGGCTCCGGCGGTATCACCTGCTGGGCGCTGGCAGCACCCATAGCCGCCGAAATCCGCGAGGCCCAGCGTGAGATTGTTAATTTTCCTTGGCTCTATGCGCTTTGGTCTTAGTCAAATTCCCTTCGGTGTCATAATATTTCCATTCACCGGTTCTTTGGTCTTCTGTAAATTCGCCTTCATCCATTTTCAAAGCCCCTCGGGCCAACGGCGCGTTTCTTCGAGCGATTGTCCTGTTTCGAGGAGACTCTTGAGGCTGGCCAGAATGTGCGGCCACCCGCTCGACACGGCTTCGATGAGCTTCGAATCGGGTTTATCGATCTCATGGATGACGGTGAGCTTGATCGACTCGCCCGCCTTTTCGAGTTCGTAGGTCAGGCGCGAATAGCCTTCTTCGCGCAACTCGGATTTGAATTCATTGCGCCACGACAGCACGAGCCGCCGCCCTGGCTCGATTTCGAGAATTTCGCCGCTGTCGCCGACGCGCCCGTCAGGAATCATTATCCGCCAGGACCCGTCGAGCAGCTTTCGGCGGCTCGGATCCGCCAGCGCTTTGAACACCTGATTCATGACACACGCCAAATATGCAACTAAATGGTTGCATGTAAAGGCGCGGAATTCCGCGGAGTTTGTTTGCCGCAAGTTCCTTTGGCCAGCGCTTGCCTTGTTGTCCGCATGCGCGTCCGAGGCGAACTCCCGGCAGGCCGGCGAACGACTCCACTGCTCTGCGCTGTTGATCAACGCGGGGCCAACGCCTCGACGGCGATGTTCAGCGAGACATACCAACCCTCAAGGGGCAGGCCCTGATCCACCCTGCGCCGACTGTCCGTCTGTTCATGCAGACGAAGCGCATCCGCTGAACGCAGCCTGAGCACGCGTGCCGATCTCTTCCGGTGTCAGGTCCTCTTTGTGTGTGGCCAAAGACCATGCATGCCCAAACGGATCAGCCAGCACACCATAACGATCGCCCCAAAACATGTCTGCTAACGGCATGCGCACCTGCGCGCCTGCGGCCACTGCTTTACTGAAGGCGGCGTCCACATCCTCTACGTACATGTGAATCGTGACGGGGGTTCCGCCGATGGTTTGAGGTCCGCGGCAATCCATCTCCGGAAACTCATCGACAAGAAAGAGCCGCGAGTCCCCGATTTTGAGTTCAGCGTGCATGAGGGATTTGCCATCCGGCCCCGGCGCACGGCCGATTTCTTCAGCGCCAAAGGCCTTTTTGTAGAATTCAATGGCCTGACTGGCGCCCTTCACGACCAAGTGCGGCGTCAACGTGTGATAGCCATCCGGAACCGCTTTGATCTGATTTGTCGATTTTTCTTTTCTTTCGAGTGTTACTGTCTGCGTGCTCATGTTTGCCTTTCGTTATGGTCGATCATCCGATCAACCGAATGTTCAGTTCGATCATACGACGAACGAGGCAATTGATACAGGACACCCTGCCCTAATTTTTTGCTGTGATTTCATGGACCTCTTTCTTGAACACGCGCAAATTTCTTTCAGCTGCGCGACATGGAACGGGCTGCCCCCGCAGCCCGTGTCGGGGCGAGCACCCACGACCACATAGTTGGCAGAAACGGGAGCGCTGCTGCCGCTGCCTGCAAGAAACGTCTTCTGTTCATTTCTTTTGGCCGCCTTTGGCCTCGACTTCACTCTTGGTGCACAATCCATCGCTAGCCACGCGCAACCTCATATCCGATTCCTGAGCTACCGCCAATTACAACGACAATCTGTTGGCTTATGGACGAGGAGAACCACGGAACGTTCCAACCCACGCGTTTCTTGAAAGGCTCGATCTTGGCCAGCGGCGCGCGGGACACCAGGCAAAAGAAGGTGTCCCGTGCGTGCAGATGGGCAAGGTGGCCAACCTGATCGACGAACACCGAACAGCCAGGCGGCCCGCCGTGGACTCCGGGCGCGAACATGAAATGGTAAAGGATGAACTGTCTGCGTCCTTCGAACAGGTCGGGCAGGCTCGCCTTGCCGCTGGGACCCTCGAAGACGTAGTCCTTCTCGATCTTGGCCATCGACAGCCTGCGGCGCTCTGCGCATAGCGCGTCTCGCGCCCGGGCAGCTTCCTGTTCGTCATCACGCTCGGCACGCCCGGCGGCTAGCCTTCATAGGCTCGCTTTAGCTCGGCGATGTCGATCTTGCGCATCTTCAGCATCGCATGCATCACGCGCGCAGCCTTCGCTGGATCCTTGTCACCCAGCATCTTGCCGAGGATAGAAGGATTGATCTGCCATGACAGGCCAAACCGGTCGGTGATCCAGCCGCAGGGGCCTTGTTCGCCGCCTCCCGCGGTCAGTACTCGTCGATCTCCGCCTGCGTCTCGCAGTTCACGGAGAGCGAGATGGCATCGGAAAACTTGAAGTGCGGACCGCCGTTGAGCGCGACGAACGGCTGACCGTCGAGCTCGAATTCGACGATCATCACCGTGCCCTTCGGCATGGGCACGCCGTCTCCGTAGCGCGTGGTGTTCGTGATCTTCGAATTCTTGAAGACGGAGGTGTAGAGCTTCGCTGCGTCTTCCGCCTGATTATCGTACGACAAGAACGTGGTGATCTTCGGCATGGGTTATCTTCTCTCTCGTTAGCGGTTCGGTCCACCGATCGACCACGTGACGCCGAACAGGTCGCGACGCTGATCTTGGACTGTGTCGAGTATCTTCATTTTCATGTCGCCGTGCTCTGCACCTGGGCTGTGCGCGTGCCTGCTTCTGCCATCGTTGTTCTCCCTTTTCTCATGTTAATTCGCTTATTGCGCACGCCGTCGCTCACTTTCGTGGATCATTTCGGTCAGGTCCTCAGCCGGGCGAATCTCGAAGGGTCCTGCCTTCACGCCTGGGTGCTTCGACATCAATTGGATCGCGTGGTTCAGGTCCCTGGCTTCGAGCACGAGAATCCCGCCCAACTGCTCCTTCGTCTCGGCGTACGGACCATCGGTGATGGACACCTTGCCGTTATTCCATCGCAACGTCGTGGCGTTTTGAGTGCTTTGGAGCGCTTCCCCACCAACAAAGTGACCGTTCTTCCGCAGCACGTCGTCGTAGGTGAAACACGCGTCCATCATGGCGTATCGCTCACTTTCGGACATCGTTTCCCACTTGTTCTCTTCTACGTATCCAAGGCAGATGTATTTCATGATTTTTTTCTCCCGTTCATGGTGAATCGGCTGTTTGCACCCTATAGTCGTTTGGCGGAGCCCAAATTCGACAACGAGCTTGTGAAGTGCGAAAAAACTGAGTTTGCCAAATCAGCCCAGTTCAACCAGTCGCCCTTGGAGAAACCGCCGCTCCACTTCTGCGTGACGGCGCGGGCGCGTGGCGTGCGGCGATCTGGGATGCGGTCGGGGGCGCGCAGCCTTGTGGGGAAAAATTTGTGCGACGTGTCGATCTCGTGAACCTTCGTTCGACAAGACAAATAGAGCCAGGGCTCACGATCCGGTCGAGACCGCCCGGGAGCCCGGCCAGGAAACAGAAAAACAGAAAGACGTAAAAGATGAGATTCATGATGCTGGTCAAGGCCAACAAGGACTCGGAAGCGGGCGTTCTCCCCGACGAGAAGATCCTGTCCGAGATGGGGAAGTACAACGATGAGATGGTGAAGGCTGACGTGATGCTCTCGGGCGAAGGGCTCCATGCGAGCTCGAGGGGAGCGCGCGTCAAGTTCTCCGGAGGGAAGCGCACTGTGACCGACGGGCCTTTCGCCGAGACGAAGGAGCTGATCGCTGGCTTCTGGCTGATCCAGGTGAAGTCAAAGGAAGAGGCGATCGAATGGGCCAAGCGCATCCCCTTTGAGGACGGCGAGGTCGAGATTCGCCAGGTGTTCGAGCTGGAGGATTTCCCTACCGACCCCGCCGAAGAGCCCGATGGATGGCGCCGGAAGGAGCAGCGCTTCCGCGAGGAGCAGCAGAGTAAGACCACCAAGCCGTAGTCGCGGCGGGTCAGCGGAGCGCAAAGCGATGCGGGGTCCTGCGGAGCACGGATCAGCGCAAGTAGTCCAACCACTTCCGGTTCCGGCAGCAATGCACACAGCAGACGCCCCGTCGGGATCAGCTTCTCCAGATCTGCCTCACCTCCACCGTACCGAGCTTGGCCATCGGGTGCTTGGAGGCGAACGCAATAGCCTCGTCCAGATTTGCGCATTCGATGAGTTCATATCCGGCGATCTGCTCTTTCGTCTGAGCGAACGGTCCGTCCGCGAGCAACACCTCGCCGCCACGCACCCGTACGGTCTTGGCATCGCTGACAGGCCGAAAACGGTCGCCGGACTTGCGCACGCCCCGACGTATGCGCAACTCCTTGAATAGCATCAGGCTCGCGACTGATCGCGGCAAGGCGGTCGAAAAACGCGAACTGCTCATCGTTGAGCGACCTTCGGACCCGTAGCGGGGGACCGAGATGAGTCTCCGCGATTTTCACTGCTTCGTCAAAATCACGAGCTTTCACAAAGACGATTGCGGCCACGGTTCCATCGCCCGTCGGTCCGGCTGAGGCCGCCCTTGCCATCCGGGCCGATCCAACAGATCTCCTCGGGCTTGGATTCAAACCGACCAATTGGGCGTCCTCCAGGAGATTGGCGTCGTCTCCAAAGACTTGGGGCGCCGGGTCGCAATCCAAGGACGAGAAATAGCGGAGTAATGCCTGCTTGCGGCTCGAAATGAGAAAAGCTCTGGGACCGTCGTGACGTGAATTGGTATTGACCCTTGGCGCACAGAGTTGCTGTGCCACGGCAAGCCCTCAAACTCAGCCGATCGGTAGCCCAATTCACCGTGCGGAAGCTGAACGTTCATCGCGTCGTCGTGATAGAGCGCCGCCATTGCCGCAGCATCATGGCTGTTGAAGGCCGCTGCCCACTCCGTAACAACATTTTTGGGCATCACCATGGCGAGAGACACGCGATGCGGCTACGGAATCATTTTGATCAACTCGTGATCGTCCTTCCCCAACAAGTAAAAGGCTACGAATTTTGCCTTGCCGGGCCCGACATTGTCAAAGCGAAGAATTCGCGTGTTCGCCGGTTCAAAAAACGCATCGCCTGCTTTCAATATCTTCTCCGGTTGTCCCTCGATCTGGAAGGCGATTTCTCCTTCCACGACATTCCCCACGACCGGACAGGGATGAAGATGGAGCCCAGCTTTTTGAAGGGCCGAAAATTCGATTTCTTTAATTTCGACGCGCTCCACGACCTTGGAACCTTCGATTGGGGCGGTGAGCAGCGCCTTCCGCACAATGGGACTCATACTCTTGGCCGGTTGAGCGTC
Source organism: Terrimicrobiaceae bacterium (assembly GCA_045403045.1). Classification (GTDB taxonomy): domain Bacteria; phylum Verrucomicrobiota; class Verrucomicrobiia; order Chthoniobacterales; family Terrimicrobiaceae; genus DASTFP01. The sequence goes on along the minus strand of JAXIPG010000113.1, from coordinate 16,158 downwards.
ATAGACTCGCGAGATCGCTACACCCTCATGCTGTCTGACCGCAAACCAATAAATCCAGCCGATGAGAAGCAATTGCAGCGGGATGCGAACCAGAAGGTAAATCGGCCCAGCTCCGTGTCCTCCAAAATCCACTCGTTCGAACGCAGCATAAATATTCGACGGAAGGATCAAGAGCAAGTAAGCGCACAATGCCAAGCCAACGTGCCGTGATAGCGGTGTGATCAGAATTGCGACCGCGCCCAGCAACTCGAAAACTCCTGTGAGGTAAATCAGCGGGACGCGCATGGGCACCCAGGCTGGAAGCATCTGCGTCATCGCTGCTGTCTTGATGAAATGCCCCAAGGCCGCGAATGCGAACACCAGCGATACACCGATTCGCCCGCGTGACGATTCTGAAAGGTGTGCTGGCATCAATAACCAGTAGGGCAGGAACAGCAGCGTTACGATGATCGCGATGTTTTGCATCGTGCGCGTGTGCGACCCGTTCACTGTCGGGTGGTTGGTTCATTGCCGCGCAAACTCAGCCCCCGAAGCAAGCTGCGCTTCGCCTTTGCGACTTCGCAGGGCTCATGCCCAGAAACGCCAGTGCGGATGATATGAAAATCCTTTTCGCACAGATTTGCGCCGTAACCTCCGAAGTCGAGAATGGCGCTTGAGATCGGGTCGAGGACTGGTCGCATTTTTTGGACCAGCTCCGCATCTCCGCCCAGATAATAACCCGTTTGCCGATCCTCAGCGGCGATCTTGCTTCCCGTGAAGGGAGCCTCAAGGAACGACGCCCCGGTTCGCCGCACCTGGTCCGCGGACCGCAACGTCCAGCGGGCCGAGATCGTGCTGGATTGGACGACGATCTTGCCCGGCCCAAGTCGGGGGGCAATTTGATCGAGCACCGACTGCACGGTGGTCGGATCCGAGACGACCACGAAAATCGCTTCGGCCTCTTCCACGGCGTCCTGTATCGAAGGGTGAAAGTTCGGGAAATCTCGGGGCGTCCGATTCCAGCAGCGCACGGCATGGCCGTCTGCCATCAAGTTTCTCGCCCAAGCGCTGCCGATAATTCCCAATCCTAAGACTGCAATATTCATTAGTTGACCACAGAGATGCGCGCGGCGCCCGCCCAGCGCCATTTCTACCGCGACAGCCCGAGCCGCCCCGCCGGCGCCGAAAATGATCACCATTTTCCGAGTCGGGTCAATGATGTCTTGCAACGCGCGCACGAAACCCCGGCCGTCCGTGTTTTCGCAGCCGGCATCGCGAAGGAACCGGTCGACTGGGCAAGAAAATTGGGCGATTCGGGTTTCATCGAATCAACGGATGTTGCGATCTTTTCTTCCAGTGCGGCGCTCAATGCCCCGCGTCTCCGGGTTGGCAGGTTCGATTTTTCATTGCAACGGAGACAATATCGTTATTGAATAATCATTCAATAATTAATTAAGGCAAACGTTCACAACTGCGAAAAAAGTCAGTCGAGGGCGCTGAGAGAGAAACGAGCGGACGCGCGCAGGACATCCGAATTCTCGAATGCGCGGGCGGCGACGCTGAGTCCGACGAGCGTGTGATGAAAGTAGCGTGCGAGCGCGACAGGGTCCTTTTCAGGGGCTAGATCGCCCTCGCGTTGTGCCCGACCGAGACGCGCTGCAAGCAAGCCTTCCACCGCGCGAGCATGCTCTATGGCCGCAGCGCGAGTGGCAGCATCCTCCTTGGACATCTCGACCATTGAGTTTGCCATCAAGCAACCATAACCCTTGCCTTCACAGTGGGCGCTGATTGCGGCATCAAAGACTCTTATGAGCGTATCCCTGAGCGTGCCGGGCGCTTCAAGAATGCGGCGCATATCCGCGATGCCTCGCTCGCGGTAACGCTTGAGTGCGGCATGGAAGAGGGCGTCCTTGTCGCCAAAGGTGTCGTAAAGACTTTGCCGGCCCACGCCCAGGGCTTCGGTAATTTCCCCAAACGATGCGCCGCGAAATCCCCGCTGGCGAAAAAGTTCGACCGCGCGATTTAAGACAGCGTCTTGATCAAATTCTTTGGGTCTGGCCACGCTCTTACTTTGAATGAACGTTCAAGAATGTCAAGATTGGAGCGACAGATCGCTACCCCTGACGGGCAACGCCTCGACGCTAGACAGGGCTGCTCGCCGGGCCGTTCGAGGTAATCGGTTGATAGTATCCCGAAATCGGCCGATATAGATGCCTTCTACCTCCTCTCCGGCCTCCGCGTAGTCGTTCAGTCCATGAATGGGAATCCGATGGGGTTTCATAATGCGTTCCTTTGAGTTCTCCCAGGATGCTTGCTGAAGCCCTGCCTACGAACTCGGTGCAGGAACGCCGATCTTCGCCAGTCGGCGATCGCGGTCCAAGGCGAAGCTGAACGCTGCGATACTGATGCCAGGGCCGCCGCGTTGCCGGGCTGCCACGGAACAAAAGCCCGCACGGCTCCCAACGTCAGGGCGAAGATGGCTGCGACCACCATGTATGCATTGGCGCGCTCATGACTCTCTTCGTAGAGACGTGGCAGCAGGTCACTGGCGAGATTTGGCAGCAGACCGATGGCCACGGACTCCCTGACGCCTATCGCGAATCCACCCAAAGCAAGAACCGATCGTCGCGAACGGGCCCAGGCCCATCCCCAGGATCTGAAAACGGATGAAATCGGCCACAGCCTCTACGAATTGGGCTCGCTCGAGGTCCCCGCTATCCACGCCGACGAATCCCAATTCCTCGGCCAGGCTGCTCACGACCGACTTCGCCTGAGGGTCATCGGAACACAGAATGACGGAGACGCGATGAGGGGCCAGACTCTCCCGGTCGAGTTCGATGATTTTGGAGGGTATGGTATTAAACGCCTTGACGACACGAGCGCCCTGCGCGTCGGCGGCGAGGCGCTCGGCAAGCGAGGGAATCGGCGTGGTGAAATGAACGCCGGGACGGTGATCCGGATCGGGAATATCAAGTCCCAGTATGGCGCTGTTGTTGCAGTCGACCACAATCTTGCCAGCGAGCGCCTGCGGTTTTCGCAGCAGGCTCGATGGAAATACATCGCGCACGGTGTAAAGCACCACGCCGCCGTTTGTTTGTTGTCTTCATCCCTTTATCTCCTTTAATGACACGACGAACGCGCCAGCTTCCTTCGGACATTTACTTTGCGTTTTCTATTTGGCGCCGATGTGCTGCGAGGCGGTGCTCGATCCCGCTCAGGGCGAGCGCGAGCAAGACACCGACCGCTGCCATCGCGAACAGGAACCAGCGTGCGTTGCCCCAGCCGCCCGTCCAGGCGACCACCGCGGCGACCGCAGGCGGCCCGACCAACGAGCCCAGCGCTGCCTGGGCGATCTTGAGATCGTCGCCAACGCCGCTGTCGAATACCAGCACCGCCAGCATGCCGACCGTCGCCGCTGTAACTCCGAGCAGTGCTGAGCGGGACGCGAAGCGCAACAGCCAGCCGCCGATCGGGCAGCCGACCGCATTGAGCGCGACGATGCCGGCCGTCGTCACGGCCGCGAGGCCGGCGCCGAAGCCCGCCTCCTCGATGAAGAACGACGGCAGCCACGACATCATCCCGACGAACTGAACCGCATACACCAGGAAGCAGCCGGCGAGTAGCCAGGGCCCCGGCCGCGATAGCGCGATGCGCACGTCGGAAAGCGACCGGGGTTATCTGGGCGTCCCCCGATGCCGCGCGTGATCACTGCGAAGAAGAGCAGGAACAGCTCGTTCTTCATTTCACAAATCTCCTTTCCCAGCCTTCGAGCCTTCTACAATTAAGAGTCCCTGTTCAGGCCCTGGCGTCGAGGCTTCCCGCCGTAAAGCTATCCAGGGTTCGATCGCGGGAGTCGTGTTCATGGCTGGATTGTAGAAGAGTGGCTCACGCGCGCGATAAGCTGGTGGCGTGCACCGCAGGAGCGAAACGCTCCCGGGCCCATCGCGCGGTCACGTCAATCGCGCACGAAGCTCACCCTTGCGACTGACGGGCCGGATTGGCGCGTCCTCGTCAACCGGCCCGGACGCGACGCGGCCGTACAAATACATGTTGTCGAGGATCACGTAACGTGCGCTGGCCTTGGACGCGCCATGCAGGCCTCCGCCCCACAGGGCCGCGAGCTCATCAAGCCATTTCTCGTAGGGCGGCGCGGAGCATTGATAAACCACCGCGACTCGCGTCGCCTCCTCGGCGAAACCCCGATCACGGAGGTCGCCGCAGGCCCAGCTCAAATTCTCCCGCGTCTCCGCTGGCGGTCCGCGCCGGACGAGCCGGACGCGAAAACCGGCCGCAAGCAGGCGATCGGCAAGCAACATCGCGATCTGACCGGCTCCGAGAATGACATGCAGTGGTTTCGATTCGCTCATGGAGTCATGGTGCTGGGCAATTCATCGCAAGACATCGCTCCAAGGATTCTCGATTGCGATCAGTCGTGTCCCATCCGGCTGTCATCGCAAGGCAACCGCGCCTTTTCCCCCGTCGCGAGGCTCTGGCGATGGCAAAGCCGATACCGGCGGTCGAACCGGTGACGAGCGTGAGTTTGTTTTCGAGATGTAAGTCTCACGCGCAAACGCGATGGCCGTCGCGCGGCCAATCCCGGTGGTTGCCCCCGTGACGAGCGCAACTCTGTTGGCAAATGTGTTCATGGAATTTCCCTTTCGCTTAAGCATCTGGGACCAGACGCCTCCTTCGGAGGGTGAGCAAGATGAGGAACTTTCTCTGGATGAGTTAGTCGTGCGAGAGTGCGCGATTGTATCCAAGGCACTGGAGCGAAGCCGCTGGAAGATATACGGCGCTGATGGCGCCGCGGCTTTGTTGAAGATAAAGCCGACCACCTTGGTCTCAAAAATGAAGCGACTCGGGGTCCGAAGAGAAAATGGCTGAAATGCCAGACTGACCGCAAGTTGAAGCACTGGGCGGAGCCGCCTCGCACCCTTACTCCTTTCATGACCCAGCCTTTTTTGCCTGCCAGGTTTTCCGGTCCGAGACTTGCATTGCGGCAGTCCGTGTTTCTCGCCCGCGTTCGTGCATCCAAGGCAGCCACACGGGGCGGCCATGCGGTATAACATCGCGCGAGCGTGTGTCCAACCGCCACAGTCCCGCTGACCGCGCGAGTTCGAGGGCCTCTTCGAACTCGCTGCTGCGAAGACGCCGGTTGATTTGCGCGAAGCGCGGGTTGGATTCCGCTTTGTGGGCCGGATAATACTGGTTCATGACATTGACGTAGGTGTCGCGCGAGAGAGTCGTTGCGAGCCAGCGCATGATTTCGCGCGTGTCATCGAGCAGACCAGGCATAACTAGATGCCGCACCAGCACGCCGCGCAGCGCCAGACCCTCCTCATCCACTCTCAACTCTCCAACCTGCGAGTGCATCGCTGCGATCACAGCGCGAGCGGCATTGGCGTAGTCGCTCGCGACGAGATACATTCGACAATGCTCGGCGTCCCACAGCTTAAAATCCGGCATGTAAATGTCCACCAATCCGTCCATGAGCCGGATGCTCTCCAGGCTATCATAGGCCGAGGTGTTATAGACCAACGGCAAGCGCAAATCGCGTTCGACCGCCAGCACAAGGGCCTCGAGGATTTGCGGCACGACGTGCTCTGGGGTGACGAAATTGATATTGTGGCAGCCTGCGGTCTGCAGATCGAGCATCATGCGCGCGAGCTCCCTCGCCGAAACCTCCGCGCCTTCGCCAAACTGGCTCGTCTCGAAGTTCTGACAAAACACGCAACGCAGATTGCACCAGCCGAAAAAGATAGTGCCCGAGCCGTTCCAACCGCGCAGACAATCCTCCTCTCCGAAATGCGGAAACGCGCTGGCGACGCGTGCGCGCCGCCCGCTCTTGCAGACGCCGATGTTGTTATTGAACCGGTCAATCTGACAGTCGCGCGGACAAACGCGACAAGAGCGTAGCGATTCCAAAGCTTGCTCGGCCCGCTCTTGAAGCAGTCCCTTCTCAAACGCCCTCACGTAAGCCGGCACAAAATCCTTGCGCGACAACACGAATCGCCCGGACCCGTGCAACTCCGGTGGGGCCGTGTCGCGGAATGGGAAAAGAAAGTTCATGATTGAGCCATCAGGTCACTATTTAGCCCGATGCAAAATAACCTGCACTCTTGCCTGGACGCAAGTAAGCCTCGGGCCCGGCAGGTGCGACCGAAGTGGGTTTGCGCCCGCGATACGTTTATCGTCGTCCTGAATCCTTCGCACCAAGAAGTCATATTCTTGAGTGGTCATCGCACCCGGTCGTCCACAATGTAGAGCGCATTTGCCTGAAAGATGAAGGCCGGGCGCGAAAAAATCAAGGGCACCTTGGTTCTTGCTACTCCGAATTGGGCGACCTCAGTCCTCACGGCTATCCCCAGCTCGTTGATGCGAGCCCAGGATTGACGTAATGTCGAGGGATGAAAGTGCTCTCGGACTACGAGCAGAAGCTGGATGACTTGAGGGACAATTGCCCAGTCAAAGCGGCGATTGACGTGATTCGCGGACGGTGGAAGCCATCAATTTTATGGGAGCTAGACTGTGACACGAAACGCTTTTCAGATTTGCAAGCGGCGCTGCCGAAAATCACAGCGCACGTGCTGGATGACCTCCCCCGATCATCGAGATCGGGCATTCCCCTGCGAGCAGCTTTGAATTCGCGATGACATCAGATGGGAAACGTCCATGGTCGAGCGTGAACGGTGGCTGACCGAGCACTGGAAACGCGCCCGACCGAATGTAGGTCTCGACTGGGTTGGTTCCCACCGCACGAACGCGGACGATGACTTCGGTTGGCAGACCTTTGGGACGATCGAGGTCTTGGATCTCGAGCACCTCGGGACCACCGAAAATACGTTGTGTGACGGCTTTCATGCGATTGCTTTGGGGTGACGTGATTCGTATGAAGCCACGATCACCGAAACGTCGTCCGTATTCATTGTAATTCCGAAAGGCCGCATCGATGCGTAGGCATGCTTGCGCAGATACCCAGAAGATCGGCTAATGGCCGGATTTTGGTTTAGCAGTTACCCGATAGTGCGCCATGTTGAATCCTCCTGTTTGAGTCAGAATACTTGCGCTCAAAGATTTCGCGTCCGAGCTGTTCTGCGGCAAGAATCGGGTCGCTTGGATCACTGCCGACCTCGCCTCGGCTGTTTCCGATACCACGGACAACGCCAACGAACTCGGAATGCGTATAACAAGAGAACTCCCGAATCTGGTGGACGATGCCAAGCGACGCAACTGGGTACGTCTCCTCGGAAGCGAGCACCAAGCCGATGCGTTTCCGGGACATACCGTCAATTACGTGGGCGGAGTCTGGATAAGAAGCCGCGTAGTAGCAGAAGGTGCGGTCAAAAAACGCCTTCGTCTGGGCTGATAAACCATACCAATACACCGGCGAACAGAAGACGACACCCGGGCCGGGATGAAATCCTTGAAAAAGAGCGTACGGAACTGATCCGCGATGGAGCACTCGCCGCTGGGCAGACGAGACGAGCGGCAGTCACGGAGAAAACTCACAAGAATCCGATATTCATCGATCAAGCCGAGTCGGATGAAAGTCGAGGCAAGGTCGGCGCTCATTTGTTTAGGAAGGCGCTGGTCAGCATGTCCAAAAAGGCGCTTAGAACTTTCCCATCTGTGTCGAGCCTCGGATTGAAAATCGTAACTTGCATACCGACCGCTCTCGGATGAGCAAGTGCAGCGCTGAGAACGTCTTCGATCTCAACCCAGGTGAGGCCATCAGGCAGCCGGTAGTCCACCGCCGGCATGATGGCGTCGTCGAGCACGTCGGCATCGAAGTGAATCCAGAATGCGCGTGTGCCTTGTCCCGAGGCGTATCCGAGGGCTTCTCGCGCGGCTGCTGCAACACCCACACGCCGCACCTCCTCGAGTCCAATGGCCTTGATCTTCTCAGGGAGCGGCGGACTGCCGTATAACTGAGCCTCCCGTTCATCTCGGAATCCGAACGCGACGACGTCTTCGTCTCTGACCAGAGGGCACCGCCCATCGTACGTCGTCAAAAGCGCCGGGCCTCGGCCGGTGACCAGCGCAAGATCGGAAGAGGCGGCCTCCCCATTGATATTTGTTTCCTTGTCGTAGAAATCCATGTGCCCGTCCAGGAAAAGCAGTCCATGGCGGCCGCACCGGTTGAGGGCCAGCATCGGCCCAAGCAAAATGGTACAGTCCTCCCAGCACAAGAGCGAAATCGCCTTGGCCAAACACCTCATCGACGCGCTCTGCCAGGCGGCGTGAATAGTCTGCAATGCCCTGCGGATTCAGGAATCCTGTCTCTCGGTCACGAGCATCAGTGTACATCGGCGCGTTGACACGTCCTGCGTGTCGGGCATGCAACCGCGCGAGCAGGCCGGCACTGACAAGGGCGTCCGGTAAGCGCTCTACACCGGTGGGCCGGAGGCCAAGAATCGAAGGCGCTTCGATGATGGCGATCGATTTCAGCACGTCGGTGGCCTAGCGGTCTTCATCAACGATTGCGCGGCATCATTCAATCCCGGTCCGGTCCTTTCATGAAGCCCGTCCAGCGTCACACTCATCTGCCTGGACAGTTTTCTCATGCTACGGCCTCCGGATTCAGCGTCACGTCGTTCAAGATCGCGTGCTTATTCTGAAGTAGCATTTCCAATCTCCTTTCTGCTTCTTCGCCCTTTGTCGCCAAGGCCGTGGGGCCGTTGGCCTGGGCGAGATGTTATCCCCGAGCCTTGCGCTTGCCATGACTCGGTGTCTTTGCAAACAAGATGAACGATGGACGCCGGGCTCGACACCCAGAACGCCTGGAATCCCTCTGGCAATAGCTCGATTTCGTCACAGCGGACGACGTTAGCCTTTTCAAGGAGTTCTGAGGCTGAGATGTCGTTGGTGATCAGCTCGAGCCAGATTTCAGCCTGGCTGAGGCCAGGAACACGATCTATCCACAGGTTGTTATCCCCGAATTCGAATCCAATCGAAGGAGGATGGCTCTCTATCAACTTCAGGCCGACCACATCTCTATAAAACTGAACGGTCGCATCGTACAAATGAGACGGCACCTTCATCGCGATGTTACGGCCAGCAGCGAATTTCACTTTTGCTTTCATGAGAATCAATGAAAAGCAGCTCCGCCGCTCTTTTCCCCACGTCCTTTGCCGCAATCATGGGCGTGGCGATGTCCCCTCTGAACATGGTCCCGAAGACGCCGGTCTTCGCCTGGTCAACGATCCCCATGTTGAGGAAGTTCTCCATGAACCAACACCCGCGCAGGTGAACCAGTTCGGGGATAGCGAGCCCGTCGAGCCGCTGTTCCATCATGGCGGCGCCGCAGGCACTGCCCGAGCGTTCCCTGAGATGTGATGAAAGCGCCCCAATCGCCTTGGGCGACGTAGCGCTTGTAGCCCGGCCGCCGCATCAATTCGCTCTGGCTCGGGCGATGCGGGCATTGTTCCAGCCGCGCTCGGTCGGCTTGTCGGAGAAGGCAAAGCCCGGCAAGGACGGCGCGACGACGTGGAAGGCGTCCTCGGCGCGTCCGCCATGCGATACTTGAATGGCGTGACGGCAGAATCGGCTTGGGCGAACACGGTAGGCCCGCTCGATAGGCCTACGGATAGGCTGATAGGAGCAACCGCCAGTGCGCCGCCGGTTCGCAGAAGATTAGTGGTCATATTTATTCTCCTTCATACCGGTCGTGGTACCGCCACCAGGTGAACGGCGGCGTTTGCGGCCAGCCCTCGGGCGAATCCTCCCAGTCCTCCTGCCGCCCATATGGGGTCAGATCAAGGAAGGTCCAGACGCTGCCGAGATGCTCGACGCCACGCCCATCGGTAAAGTAGGTGTGAAAGATCTTTTGCCGTCGCGGATGAAAACGCTCAGTCCGAACGTCTCGCCTTCGTCCGTCGTGACACCGAAGTCGTGATTGAAGTCGGTGCCGAACGACGAGAACCATGGCACGGTCCAGCCCATGCGCTTCTTGAAAGGCTTGATCTTCGCCAGCGGCGCGCGCGAGACCAGGGCGAATGATGTATCCCGAGCATGCAGGTGCGCGAGGTGGCATATCTGATCCACGAAGAACGAGTGGTAGATGATGAGCTGGCGGCGTCCCTCGAACAGACCGAGCAGGCTCGCCTTGCCGTCGGGACCCTCGAAAACGTAGTCTTTCTCGATCTTAACTATTGGCAGCCTGCGGCGCTCCGCATTGAGCGCGTCTCGTGCCTGGGTGGCTTGCTTTTCCTTGATAAGCAGCGCATTGCGCGCGGTGAGCCATTCATCTCGGGAGACGACTTTTGGAAGGGCCTTTTGAGTCTTAGTCGATCTCGGCCTCCTCGCCGGGCATGGGATTGGGGCAGCGCCTGACCCATTCGATCGCCTCTTGCAGCGACGCACACTTCCATAGCCAGAAGCCGGCGACCAGCTCCTTTGTCTCGGCGAAAGGCCCGTCGATCACGGTCCGCTTCTCGCCCGCGAACTTGACCCGCGCCCCCTTCGAACTTGCCTGCAGCCCTTCGCCCGCGAGCAGCACGCCGGCTTTGATCAGGTCTTCGTTGAACTTTCCCATCTCGGCGAGGAGCTCCTCGCTCGGGAGGGCGCCCGCCTCTGAGGACTTGGTGGCTTTGACTATTACCATGAATCGCATTTTTGTCTCCTGTGTGGGTTCGGTGGAATTGTTCGTCTACCAGCTAGTCGTTTGAGGATACCGAAAATCGACAACGGTTGCGGGTGAAAAAAAAGCGTGCGCCCGGCTTCGGTGTCGTCGCCCCGAGTGCATCGCACCGCTATACCGGCGGGTCGGCAGATCGCCGGTGGAAACGCCTTCCTAGACCGTGCTCCTCGGTATGGAGTAGCGAAACCGCCGGAAATCAAATGCGCGTTGCCCACCCTTTCGTCACGGCTGGCGATTCAAAACAACCATCAATAATCAGTGGCATCGATCGAGTTTGCAGGGCGAGTGTGAGAATGGCAGCACTCTGCTCGCCTTGCGAAAGGCCCGTGCGCAAGTCCGCAAAAGTTCTTTCACCAATACCTAACGTTCTTCGCCGCCCGGATTTACGAGTGACTTCTCCCATTTCTGCAGGAATTCATTCGCCTCGCAGGAGCCGTGCAAATATGCAAAGCGCGCCACCTGTCGTCCAACCTCCCTGACGCGCTCGTTCAACTCTGGGTCTTTCAGGTTCCCGGCATCATCAAATTCATGCCAAGCCTGCGGAATGGAGGCTTGCTCGGGAACCACCCAGGCATGAAGCGCGCGGCCGACCTCTCGCAAGCTGTTCATGGCGCCAAACGCCCCCATGGCTCCTCCGGAGACCCCAACCAAGCCCAGCATTTTTCCTTCAAATTCCTCAAATCCCATCAGGTCCAACGCGTTCTTGAGGACTCCGCTGTATCCGCCATGATACTCCGGCGTGCCCAGAATGATCCCCTGAGCCTGCTTGACGTCTTCCCGCAAACGGAAAACGTCCTTCGGAAATTGCGATTCGTCATCTTTCCCGTCACAGAACACCAGTTGATAATCGCGTAGATTGATGAGCTTGGTTTCGCACTTCAACTCTTCGGCTCCCTTCAAGGCCAGTGCCACAGCGAGTGTCGTATAACTGCCGGGTCGAAGGCTTCCCGAGATGCCAACAATCTTGCAGGGAAGAGTCTCTTTATCTGTCGCACTCATATGATGGATGGTGCAGTGAGAGTGTAAGCTTTGATTTCATATTGTTTCTTCCAATTCGGCGTTTGGCATGCTCTCTCCAGCCCCGCTCCTAGCGTTTACCCGAACGGGGGCGCCGGGCAAGTTCTCATAGTCTAAACGCAGCCATTCAACAATGCGCATGAAGCGCTCTGACACTTCCAGCCATTCAACGGGTCTCAAAAGCCATCAGCCTTCACGCTTCAAGACGCTTCGCGATGGTTCGCCCTCAACTCCCTCGTTCAGCTCAGCCTGCAATCGTTCGACCTCTTTCAGCAGGCGCAGGAATTTTTCTCCGAAAGTCGTCAGATGATACTCCACGCGTAGCGGGATTTCGGGAAACTGGACCCGCTCGAAAATTCCTGCCCGCGTGAAGTGCCGCAGCCGGTCCGTGAGCACCTTGGTGCTGATGCCGTCGATGTGTCGTTCGAGCGCGCCGGGACGATTCACGCCACAAGCGACGGCGCGCAGCACGCTGATCGTCCACCGACAACCAATCACATCTTCCAGCAGCATGTCGACGCGCCGGGAGTTCAGTCTTGGCAGTGCGGCCAGAATTTTTTTCTCGCTAGAAGCCATGATTTTGCACCGAAAAGTGAGTATCCCCCACAAATGTGCCCACTTACGCAAGTGTGGCAAGCGTGCAACAGTTGCCTGCACACTAAACAACAAACTTGAATGCCGACATCATGAAAAAATTCAATGCCGACTTTGGAGGCAACGTTACCAAGGCCGACGAAAACTGCCCTCAGCTCGTGAAGAAAAGCGGCAAATAATGGAAAGTTACCATGCTTAAGATGATTCAACCGCGCGGGGAGTTGGCAACACCTGCTCGCCGTCGCAAGCGAAACGGAGTTCGCCATGGCCACTAAATTCCTCGAGCTAACCCTCACGGATTCCGTGCGCGAAGCGCAGGAGCGTTACTACGGCAAGTCACGGCGCATCGCAGGCGCGCTCGCGCACGACGAGCTCACAGATGATGAGGCAAGCTTCATTCAGTCCCGCGATAGCTTTTATATGGGGACTATCAGTGAATCGGGCTGGCCTTACATCCAGCATCGCGGCGGCAAGCCCGGGTTTCTCCGAGTGATCGGTCCGAGCACACTCGCGTTCGCGGATTACAAGGGCAACCGGCAATTACTCTCCACCGGCAACCTCGCCGCGAACCACCGTGTGGCGTTGTTCCTGATGGATTATCCGCAGCGCACGCGGCTGAAGATTCTCGGTCACGCCCGCGTCGAGGACGCGAGAGAGCATCCTGAGCTTGTCGCTCAAATCGCAGAACCCGATGTCTACCGTCTCGTCGAACGATTGTTTTTCATCGAAGTGGTATCCTTCGATTGGAACTGTCCCCAGTACATTACGCCGCGCTACACCGCCGGAGAAATCCAGGAGCTAGTCGCCAAACTCCAACAACGCATCGCGGAACTCGAAGCCGAATTAGAAACGAGAAAATAACAGGCACCACTCGCGCGACCTTGTTTCTGCCTTGTTGAGGCTCTCTTGATCATTCCGTGGTTTCCCACCGGTGCAATCCATGCCCAAGCTCCAACTGGGGCGTGCACTTGTCGTGGAAGAACGGCTTCGTAGCTTGCGTTCGAGGATCGAATAACTCCAATGGGCTCAATGGAAAACGTCTCCATACAACACAGCTGCTACTTCTTCTTCCTGCCGATGTCACAGAGCATGTCCGAATGGATGTTCAGACCGATATTGGTCATGTTGTAAAGATGCTCGCTGGCAACAAGCCAGACGATCTCGCAGATTTCGCGTTCGGAATAATAGCCGGACATGCTAGCAAAAGTGTCCGGGTTAACCTTTTTATCCTTTGTCAGCTCCGTCACATAGTCCAGCGCTGCGCGTTCTGCATCGGTAAAAAGAGAGCTCGTCCTATATTGCTCCAGCGCATCGAATTTGGCTTCATTCATCGACGCTTTGATCGTGAACGACCGGGCGATATCGATGCAGAAGAGACAGATGTTGATGCGCGCCACCTGATGTCGGATGAGCAGGACCATCTCCGGTGGAAGCGTCAGCTTTTGATCCAGCTTGCTGACCTTCGAATAGAACAAACCAAACGCAGGCGGCAACCGCGCGCTATGCACTTTCAGCGGTGTGAGCACCTTGCCGAATTGCCGGCGCGTGAAGTAATACGCCAGGTTCATGATGAGCCCCTTGGGGTTTTCAATGGGAGGAAGAAATGTGTCGCTCATAGATGTCTCTTCTTGTCGTGTTGGTTCCTTTCAAATGTTGTCGGCAGAATGCTTGAAAAGGTATTCACGCAACGCCGGGTCATCAGTCAGGCTCGCGGCACGAGTGAACGCTTTCTGCGCTTCGTCTTTCCTGTTGAGCAATTGCAACAAATGTCCCCGCGCGGCCCAAAATGGCTGGTAGTTGGCAACTCGGCTGGCGGGAATTTCTTCAAGCGCGGCAAATCCCGCTGCCAACTTCCCCGCTTGCGCCAGCGCAACGGCTCGGCCGACAAGCGAACCAATGCCCGGCCAGATTTGCACCAAGCCTTCATAAAGCAGGACGATCTCCGGCCAGTCGATACATCCGCTGATGGCCCGGTTGGCGTGAATGGATTGAATGGCTGCTTCCAATTGATAGCGTCCCATCCGTTTAAACTCCGCCGCCGAGCGCAGGTAACGTTCGGCCTCATCAATCATTGGCCGAGACCAGACAGCGGTGTTCTGCCGGTCGAGCGGCACAAACTCGCCGTCGCTCGAATAGCGTGCTTCACGTCGCGCTTCACAGTGCAGCATGAGCGCCAGCAACCCCAGCGCTTCAGGTTCGGCCGGCATCAATTGAACCAAGGTTCGCCCGATGGCGATGGCGTCTCCTGCAAGAGCGTGATGAGTTGAACTGACATCCATCAGACTTTCCCAGCCGGTCGTGTAAGCCGAATAGATGGCATCAAGAACAAAGATAACGCGCTCATTCCACTCCCGCGGTTCGGGCACGCAAAATGGGATGCCAGCGTCGCGAATTTTGTAGGCGATAAGCCTGCCATACGAATTGCGGGCGATGGCTTCAATCGCAGCATGCGTTGCGGATTCGCTCATTATGAAGTTTTCGCGGCTCCGACCAGAAAGCGCGACCCTAACAATGGACGGACTTCAACCGAGGCGTATGCGGCGGCGGGATGGCGAGCGGCCCATTCCAACGCGGCATCCAGGTTTGGCACCTCAATGATGCCGAATCCGGCCAGAAACTCTTTTGTCTCGGCATACGGACCATCGTGAACTTGCCGTTTTCCGTCGCGGACCGAGACAGTCGTCGCCGCCCGCGGCGACTCCAGTCCCGCACCGCCGACAAAGACGCCCTCAGCTTGAACGGCCTCACCGTAGGCCTTCCCAGCCGCCATGGCGGCTGCGTCATCGCGGCGGTCGAAGTATTCTTGTGATTGGTGAACGAGTAATGCGTATTTCATAATTTGTCTTTTCTTATTTGCTGCCGCCGGGAGACATCTCCCGGCTTCACATTTGAAGACGTTCGACGACTACTCATTTCGACATTCCGCAGAGGATTCTTGCGATTGAATCGCTCGTTTTGTATTTCTGGGAAGAGTTTATGGTTTGCTCTCTGATGCTTGAGGTGTCGGCTCAAAAATGCGCGGCCATCTCCGCCGCCTTGTGACTCGCGGCGGCCACGGCTTCAACCGTGGAGGTGGGATTCGCCTCCGTCGGTTCGACGAAGATCTCCCGGATGTCGGTGAAGCCGATGAAACCGAAGATATGTTTCAGATACTTGCTCTGCAGATCCCAGCTTTCCGCGCCGGAACCGGGACCATACGCGCCGCCGCGCGCATAGACTGCTACGAGCGGTTTGCCCGTGACGAGCCCTTTGTAACCTTCTCCTGGCGTGAAGCTGAACGTCAGCCCTCGATGCACGAGCAGATCAATGTAGTGCTTCAGTTTATACGGGATGCTGAAATTCCACATCGGCAGCGAGGCGAGATATTTGTCGGCCGACTTGAAGTGGTCGGCGATGCGCACGATGGCCTGCCAGACGCGGAGTTGTTCCGGCGAGTGCGGCTGGCCATGCTTGACGGCGTATATGGCGTCAAGCGTGGCGCCGTCGATTCGTGCGCCATGGACTGCCATAAGACTTGTGCCTTCCAGTTTTGCTCACCGCATGAACTTATTGAGAACGGCGAAGTCATCCTGACCGTGTCCGGCCTTGATGGCTGCTTGAAAGAGCTCGTCGAAGGCCTCTGGTACCGCACGTTTAATTCCGCGTTCCTTGCAAGCTCGAGCAAGTGTCGAAGCGCCCCGTAGTGTGAATCGACCGTCGCGAGCGTCGCCTCATCGCCGGCAAAACGACGATCTTCGATCCGTTTCACGGTATCAATCACCCATCCGTCCACTTGCGGCAGGATCGGCTTGAGGTAACTCATGTAGGCATCGAGCCCAAGCCCCTCCGCTTCACAGATGGCCACTCCCTGAAGCGCACCGAACAGCGATCCCCACATGACAACGAGCAGGGCGCTGTCAAGAGCAGAGGCGTGGCCTACATCGCTTCCC
>JAXIPG010000134.1:0-72762 GCA_045403045.1 Terrimicrobiaceae bacterium | reverse complement strand
CCAAGCGATGATAAGCAAAGTGCCGCAGGCCACGAGGAAGCGATTCCTCAGAGACCAATCGATCAACCAGGAGATGAGGCTCCCTGGCGGAGCGGGCGGCGCTTCGTCCCTCGCACTCTCACGCGCGGGACGAGACGGGTTGGCGCCTTCATTGTCCGCATTCAAGGCTTTACCTCCGCTCCACAGCTCAGCATTTCCGCGCCGAGATACGGATTGCGGATTTCCGAGCCGGATTGCACCCATTTTGCCTTCGACGGAGCGCCAGGGAAGCTATCGCCCGTCATTGGACACTCGAAGACTTTCACCTTAGGATTTTGCCTCCCGCGTTCGAGCGCCAGCGCCAAGCCGGCTCCAGCCAGACTCCATGGCAGAAACGTTTGCCGGAGCGCCTTCAGGTCGCTCCCCGTCGGATTCTTGGGGATGGCCTTCAGTCGCGCGAGCACTTGATCAACCTGAGCTTCTCCAGTCTGCGGAATTGCGGCCGCCAGTTCCCGCAGGCTCTGGCCCGCTTTGACGGCGGCCACCGCATCGTCCGCGGCCAAGCCCTCGGAGACCCGCGCGAGCTGCTTCAAGAATTCTTCGCCAACAGGAGCGCGAAGCGCGCTCACTGGTTGCGCTGGAGCGGCTGAACTGCGCAACTGCGCCTCCGCGTCGATCATCAGATTGCCCTGCGCAACGACACGCTCGCCATCCTTCAGCCCTTCAAGAATTTCGATTCCTTCGTCGCCCACTCTTCCGGTCTTTACGGCGCGCTGCTCGTATTCGCCGGATGCGCTCTCGACATAGACGATTGAGCGCCTCCCGTCGCGCAACACGGCAGATCGCGGAACAACAAGGGCCTCACCAAGGCGGGCGATGATGTCCGCCTCCGCATAGGCTCGATGCGGAAGGACTCGCGGAAGACCGCGGGCGTCGCCTTCTGCGAGCGGATTATCAACCTCGATGCGTACCTTGGTGCTGCGCGTCCGCGGATCGAAATTCGGATCGATAAACGTGACTACGCCTTCAAACTCGCGGCCCGGCACCGTCGGAGTTCGGATTACGGCTTTTTGTCCCAGGCGGATGTCAGGCAGATCGCGCTCGTAGACTTCGGCATGAAACCAAAGCCTCGAAAGATCACCCATTTCAAAGAGGGGTTCGCCGGTCTTGATGTACTGGCCTTTGAGCGCCTTCTTTGTCACCACCGTTCCACTGATTGGCGCAAGAAGATCGATCGTAAAGACATTGTCAGGCTGTTTGCCCAAACTAGCTACCTGTTCCGCGCTAAGTCCGTACTGCACAAGACGCTGCGCCGAGTTTTTGGCCACGGACGCATCCCCTCCACGCATCGAGTTTTGGAACTCGCGGACGACGTAAAGCAATTCCGGGCTGTAGATGGCTGCGAGGGGTTGGCCCTTCTCGACATGCTTGCCAACATGCTCGACGTAGATTTGGTCGATTCGCCCGTCATAAAACGCGGCGATCACGCGGTGAATGTTCTCGTCGTCCTCCAGAATGCCGCTGAAACGAAGTGATTTTGTTAGCTCGAAGCGGCGAACCGGCACTGTCGTCACAGCAAGCACATTGATGGAGCGCGGGTTCAGCGAAACGACGCCCTCCTTGGATTCCATCGCCGCCTCTCCCTCGTAAATGGGAACCAAAGCCATCCCGCAAATCGTGCAGTTTCCCGGCTTGTCCGAGGTGATCCACGGATGCATCGGACTTTGGTAAAACCTCGTCTTTCGCCCCTGCTCCTCCGGCGCCTTTGAGCAGGAGGCAAGAGCGGCGACAATCAGCACCAACCGAATAATTGCAGAGGCGGCAGTGCCAGCCGCCTGAAGAGTGAGGCGCTTGGCAGAAGCGCCTCTACAAAGTTTCGACAACAACACGCTCACAGGGGCATCGTTCTCAATCTCAACGCATTGCTGATCACCGAGACACTGCTCAACGCCATGGCTGCGCTCGCAATGATGGGACTGAGCAGAACGCCGAAAAACGAATAGAGAACACCCGCGGCAATGGGAACTCCAAGCGCGTTGTAAAGAAACGCGAAGAGCAAATTCTGCCGGATATTTCGCATCGTGGCGCGGCTCAAGGCAATGGCTTGAACGATCCCTCGCAGATCGCCCTTCACGAGCGTCACGCCGGCGCTCTGCATGGCAACGTCTGTTCCCGTTCCCATGGCAATTCCGACGTCGGCCGCGGCAAGGGCGGGAGCGTCGTTAACTCCGTCTCCGGCCATCGCCACAACCTCGCCTCGGCTCTTCAACTCCAAGACCTTCGCCTGCTTGTCGGCCGGATTGATCTCCGCAACGACATCGTCAATCCCGAGTTTCCTGGCAACCTGGCCGGCTGTTTCCCTATTGTCGCCGGTAAGCATGATGATCTTCAAGCCGGAGCGATGCAGATCTCTGATGGCTTCAGGCGTGCTGGACTTGATGGGATCGGAAAGAGCCAGAAGTCCGGCCGCTTCCTGATTGACGGCAAGCCAAATCACCGTGTGTCCCTCCTTCTGAAGCTCGCTCGCTGTCGCGTCGAGCCTTTCCAGGTTCCGGATTCCCGACTTCTCAAGCAGTGCGCGCTTGCCCAAGACCGCCGGCCTGCCGTCCACAATACCATGCACACCTCCACCCGGTGCCGCTTCAAAATTCTCAACTCTTGCCGGGATCTTCACTCCAGCGGCCCGCAAGACAGCGCCCGCAAGGGGGTGTTCGCTAAATTGCTCAAGCGCAGCGGCAAGTGACACGACGTCGTTTTCCCGACCTGGCTCAACCGCAACCACCCGAGTGACGCCGGGCCGTCCCTCGGTGAGCGTGCCGGTCTTATCCACAACCAGCGCAGTGACCTTGCCGAGAACCTCGAGCGCCTCGGCATCCTTGAACAGAACGCCCATCCCCGCACCGCGTCCGACGGATACCATCACGGACATCGGCGTAGCCAGGCCAAGCGCACACGGGCAGGCAATGATGAGCACCGCCACGGCGTTCACAAGCGCATAGGTCAACGCCGGGGCAGGGCCAGTGAAGAGCCAGGCGAAAAAAGTGATCACGGCCACCAGCACCACGGCTGGAACAAACCACGCGGAAACCACATCGGCCAGCCGCTGGATGGGAGCACGGCTGCGCTGTGCCTGGGAAACCATCTGCACGATCTGTGCAAGCATCGTCTCCGATCCGACCTTTTCGGCTCGCATCAAAAGGCTGCCATTTCCGTTGAGCGTTCCGCCGACCACTCTGCTGTCGTTCGTCTTTTCCAGAGGAATCGATTCTCCCGTCAACATCGACTCATCCACTGCCGATCGGCCTTCGAGTACCACTCCATCAACCGGAATTTTCTCGCCGGGCTTCACTCGCAGCACGTCCCCTGCGCGAACCACTTCAAGGGCAACATCCTCTTCTTTCCCGTCGTGCACGCGATGTGCGAGCTTCGGCGCCAGCCCAAGCAGGGCACGGATCGCTTCTCCGGTTCCAGCGCGCGCCCGCAATTCCAGCACCTGGCCAAGCAACACGAGCACGGTAATGAAGGAAGCTGCTTCAAAATACACCGGCACGGCGCCCCCATGCGTGAGGCTTTGCGGCAGCAACCCGGAGAACAACAGCGCAAAGACGCTGAAAGCGTAGGCCGCGCCCGTGCCAAGCGCAATGAGTGTGAACATGTTGAGGTTCCGCGTCACGAGTGAGCGCGCTGCGCGCTCAAAAAATGGCCATCCGCACCAAAGAACGACCGGAGTCGAAAATATAAATTGGATCCACGCGGATAACTTGGCCGGGATCGCGTCAATCGGTGGAAAATGCGCTCCCATCGCCAGGACGATTACCGGAAGACCGAGAACCAACCCGATCTTGAAACGGAGCAGCATGTCGCGAAGCTGTGTATCATCCTCCTCCGGTGCCGCTTGAACTGGCTCAAGCGCCATTCCGCAAATCGGACACGCGCCCGGATGATCCTGCCGCACCTCCGGATGCATGGGACAGGTGTAAACCGTGCCAACCGTCTTCACATAAGCCGGATTGCGTTCAAGGGCCATTCCGCACTTCGAACAAGCGCCCGGCCGGTCGGACTCGACACCTGAACACATGGGACAGAACCATTCTTTTGTCGGCTCGACGCTCGCATGATGGTGCCCCGGCCCCTCCTTGAGGCACGAATGTGAGTCGCTCATTGGTTCGATCTTCATACTACAGAATCGGCGATTCTTGGTATCATCCTATTTCTCACACCCACACACGTATCACACTATTTGCGCTCACAACTTAAGATCCGGGCGCCTATGGCCGCGCCCTAGCCAGCCAAGATCACGAGGAACCCTTTCATAACCATTATATCCTGCGAAAACGGGAAACCCTTAGAATTCCTCGTCGACCCTTCCAAGGACGGCCAAACAGCGAACCCTCAACGCCGTTCACTCGAGCGGCGGAGCCTATGCGGTCGCTAACAGCTCGCACAACCCAGGATTTTCAGGGTCAAAGACGAAGCCCGTGCCGGCTCGTCTCATGAAGGCGCACCAACAATCCGGGGACCGCCGGGCAGCGATTGAGAAATGCTGCGGCGGAAATTCAACCAGCGCTGCACTTGCGAAACTGCCCAAACGGCCACAAATAGCAAGGCCGCGGCCACGACCATCGCCCCTGCAGCGGAACAGTTGAGCCCGACCGAAAGATGCAGACCGATCAACGCACTCAACGCCGCGTGCAAGACAGTCAATCCCAGGCGGAACGGCAGCCATTCGGAAAGCTGCGCGGCGAACATGGGCGGCACGATCAACATGGCGACAGCAAGAATCGCCCCGACGGATTCGAAGGCCGAAACGATGACCAGAGCAAGCGCACCCATGAGTCCGTAATGCCAAATTCCGGTGCGCATACCGAGAGATTTAGCCAATCCGGGGTCGAACGATGTGACGAGCAATTCCTTGTAGAAAACCGCAATGGCCCCAGCTACCGCCGTGAGCACAAGGGCCATCCGCAACGCCGAGGGCGGACCAAGTTCGTATCCGTTCCAGAGCAGTGGCGGTTCCAGCGGCACGAAAGCGATCTCGCCGTACAGCACGCAATCGGCGTCGATATGAAAGCTTCCCGTACTTTCGAGCATGCTCATGAGCACGACTCCAATGGCGAAAAGCGTCGTGAAGGCGATGCAGATCGCGGCGTCGGGCTTAACGCGGGATTGCCTGTGAATGAATTCGATGATCAGAACCGTCAAAATTCCCGCGGCCAAAGCTCCTGTGAATGCCACCCACGTAGCCGCACTCTTAAAAATTATGAACGCGACCACGAGTCCCGGCAGAATGCTGTGACTGATGGCGTCGCCGACCAGCGCCATGCGGCGCAAAAGGAGAAAATTGCCGACCAGGCCGCACGCCGCAGTGACAAAGAAGCCCATCAGGACGATCCAAAGCGTGATCGAAAAATCGTCCGCCCAAGGCTGCACGATCACTCGATGCCACTCGAAAGACGGAATGAGATTGTTCATGGGAATCTAGTGACTTGCCGCGTTTCCGAAACCAGTCGCGCGTGGCTGTCCAGGATGACGAATCGCCGCGAACCGCATGTCTTCCACCCCAGGAATCAACCTGCCGTGCGGATCCCGGTTGGCGTAGTTGAGCCGCTTCTCGAGCATGCGCACGGTCTCCTCGCCAAGGACGTGTTCGATCTTCTCCGCGTCCTCGTGGACGTGATCGGGTGCAAGATGCGCAGCGTTTGTAAGATACAGCTCCCAAAGACGGTGATTGCGGACGATTTCGCAGGCGCGGTGCCATCCCTCCGGGGTAAGGGATGCTGAGTCGCCGTCGCTTGACATGGTGATATATTGATGGCGGCGAAGAGTGCCAAGTTGATGCTGGGCCTCTTCAAGCGTCTCGCGGCGGCGCTCGGCGAGTTCACGCGTGCTCACCTGTTCGATTGCGAAATCCTGATCCTCCAGGACATGGTAGATCGCCTTAAGGGTGTTCTCCCGGGAAATCCGGGCGGACCGGGAGCGCCGCCGCAACAAGCGGGAAAAAATGCCATGGCGCGGACCGAAGAAGAGCGCCCCCGCGAATACAGCCCCCGCAGCAAGCACCATGAAGGGACCCGTGGGCAGGTTGCGTCCGACGAAAGAAAAGAAGGCGCCCGCTCCTCCGGAAACCATTCCAAAGATCGCCGAAAGGATCAGCATTATACCGAGCCGGTCGGTCAAGAGGAAAGCGGCGGCTGCCGGGATGACAAGCATAGCCGAGACAAGCACCACGCCCACGGCCTGAAGCGACGACACGATCGCGAAGGCTAGTAGCAGCATGAGACTGTAATGAAAAATCTGCACAGGCATCCCCAAAGAACGAGCGAATCCCGCGTCGAAACTCGTGATCGCGTATTCCTTGTAAAACACGACGACCGCGCAGAGCGCCAGCGCAGTCACAACACCGAGGAGGATGACATCGCCTCTTCCGAGTGCGGCCGCCTGGCCGAACATGAATTTGTCGAGCCCGCTCTTGTTGCCTCCAGGGAGGTTCTGGATCATGGTGAAAAGGCAGATCCCTATGCCGAAGAATGAGGCAAGCACAAAGCCCAGGGCGGCATCCTCCTTGTGCTTGGTGGTCGCGCGCAAGAGTTGCACGGTTCCGGCTCCGAGCAAACCGGCCAGGGTCGCCCCGACGAAAATCGCGATCGGCTCTTTGGACATATTCCAAAGAAATCCGAGCGCCACGCCCGGCAGCACGGCATGCGAGAGAGCGTCGCCCAGCAGGGAGAGCTTGCGCACCACGAGAAAGGCGCCCATCAAACCGCAGCAGACACCGAGAAGCATCGAGCCAGCCAGGGCGTTGCGAAGGGAAGGATCCTTGAAGGTGAAGAACCGCGCCGCCCGGTCCATCAGGGTCGAATCGGACACTTCGTTAATACGTGCGGCCTCCGCGGCTTCTGGAATGATCAGCGCGAAACAAGCGACCGCAAGCGAAAGCGCCAAGCCAGGGAGCTTCATGATTGGGTCCCGAGGGTCTGAACGACGTCGGAAAGAATGGTAAGCCGTCCGCCATAGGTTGTTTGCAACAGTTCAGGGGTAAAGACCTCACTGGTCGGACCAAAGGCGACGAGCCGCATATTCAACAGGATGAGCATGTCGAAATACTCGCGCGCGCTCGCGAGATCGTGATGCACGACGAGAAGCGTCTTGCCCCGGGATTTTAGCTCCCGGAGCAGCGTGATGATCGCCGATTCCGTGGCGGCGTCCACGCCGACGAAAGGCTCGTCCATTAGATACAAGTCGCTTGCCTGCGCTAATGCCCTGGCGAGAAAGACCCGTTGCTGTTGACCCCCGGAAAGGTTGCCGATCTGCCGGTTCGCAAAGGGAAGCATTTTTACCTTTTCGAGGCATTCGCGAGCGATCTCGCGATCCTGCTTCGTCGGGCGCTGCGCGAGCCAGAGCCGCCCGTAGCGGCCCATAAGCACGACATCCATGACGCTGACGGGAAAATCCCAATCCACAGATTCCCGCTGAGGCACGTAGCCGACACGGTGACAGCTCTCGCGAAAAGACTTGCCGAAAACCTTCACCCAACCGCCGGAAAGTGGTAACAGCCCCATAACCGCCTTGATGAACGTGGACTTTCCAGCGCCGTTCGGACCAATGATGCCGACGAGGCTTCCCGCCGGTACCGCGAGATCAATGCCATAAAGCACAGGTCTCTTATGATACGCAACGGTTACGTCATGAACCTCCAGCGGAGGCGGAGACAAATGAGTTCCGTCTTTCATAGAATTCCCAATCCGAGCCAAATCGCGCCAGTCATTTCCCACGAGCGCCCTTGCATTTTGATTCATTTGAGCGCGTTGACAATCGTTGTGAGGTTGTAGCGAACCATTCCCTCGTAGCTACCCGTGTCGAAGCCTCCGCGCATTTCGCCCGGGCTCCCCATCGCGTCGGAATAGAGTTCGCCGCCGACCTTCACGCCGGCATCCTCGGCCACGCGCCTTATAGCTGCGGGATTCACACTGGTCTCCACGAAGATGGCTTTGACACGTTGCTTCTTTATGAAGTCAACCAAGTTTGCCATGTCGGCCAGCGCGGCTTCCGACACCGTTGAGACGCCTTGCAAGCCGATGACCTTGAAACCGTACGCGCGGCCGAAATAGTTGTAAGCGTCGTGACTCGTCACAAGGATTCGACTGTTTTCAGGCAACTCCGCGGCGGTGTCTTTGCACCATTGATGAAGCTTGCCCAAGCGGTCCATAAGCGCCGCACCGTTGTTCTCATAGATTTCCTTACCGGCGGGATCAACTTCGCTTAATCCCTTGATGATGGTCGGAACGGTTTGCGCCCACATGCTTACGTCGAACCAAATGTGCGGATCGTAGTGCCCTGCGAACTCCTTCGGCTCGGTCAAGAGGTCTTCCGGCACACTCTCCGTTGTCGGATAGACTTTGTTCCCCGCGCGCGCAAGCTTGGCAAACAGGTCGCCCATGCGCCCTTCAAGCATCAGGCCGCTATAGAAAATCACATCCGCCTTGCTCAGGCGGCCGGCATCCGTGGATGTGGGTTTGTAGAGATGCGGGTCCACTCCAGGGCCCATCAATTGGTCCACCTCCACGCGATCTCCGCCAACCTGCTTCACCAAGTCGGCCACCATGCCGATGGTCGTCGCCGCCTTGATCTTCTCCTGCGCAACCGCGGTTGCCGCCACGAGCAATCCCGTCAAAGCGACCATCACGGCACGCAGCAATTTTCCTCGTTTTCTCATTTCTTTTTTCTCCGCAATATGTAGCATATGATACATATTGCTGCAATTGCTACGCCATGCGCCACGAATTTGTCAATGCCTCTTTTTTCTCCGAGATACGAACATGGGCCTAAGTAAGACGGAATCCCGCGGGCTGCGGGGCCCGGCGAAGATCCTCGTGCCGCCGCTCAGTAACAAGGAAACAGCGGCCTATCAGCGCCGGACCCGCCAGCAGCACGCGCAAGAAAGGGCGCAGGACTACGTGGAAGCCATCGCGGATTTGATTTCCTCGAATGGCGAAGCGCGCGCGACGGATCTCGCGCGATCGCTTGGAGTGACGCACGTCACCGTCATCCGCACTGTGCAGCGCCTGCGGCGAAACGGGCTGGTCACCTCGCTTCCCTATCGGTCGATTTTTTTGACAGAAGCCGGGCGCAAGCTGGCCTCCAAGGCAAGGAGCCGTCACAGAACGGTTGTCGCCTTTCTCGAAGCCCTGGGGATCTCGTCATCGGTCGCACGGGCAGACGCCGAAGGCATCGAACATCACGTGAGCCCTGAAACTCTCGCCGCCTTCGAGCGTTTTCTCGCTGAGAAAACGAGAGCTGCGGATTCGGGCGAATGAGTTCGGCAGCGCACGTCGTTCCGTTTCGGAAACTTCTTTGGGAAATTCGCTCTATCCTCCTCTCAGCCATCGGTCGAGCTTTTCGCGAAGAATCCCGCGCGCCCGCTAAAGCCGCGTTTCGACAGCCTTAGCCGAGCACCCTTGGATCTTCGCGATTTGATCGTAAGACAGGTCCTCGTATTCGAACAATATCAAGGCTTCGCGAAGATTGCTCGGGAGCCCTGATACGGCTTCGCGCACGGCATTCGCCCTTTCATTGCATTCCAAATTGGCAAGTCGCTCATCGGTCTGAGCGATCCTGGCACACATCTGAGCGCAGTCTGCTTCATATTCCGAATGGATTTGCTCGACGTTTCGCGCTTGTTGTTCGCTGAGCGAAAACTCGGCTCGCAACCAACTCATGGGTGTGGAACGATCTCGTACCAAGAAGAAGGCTACGATTGCAGCCGCCAAGCCCGAGGCAACCACTGCCGTCAAGACTCCCAGTCCTCTCTTCATTTCAAGGAGACCTGAGCGTAGGGATTGACGGCATGCAAGTAAGCTGTTTGACCGCTTCGAGCGGCTGTTGCGGAGCCGACCCAAGCACCGCCCAGGATAGAGAGGACCGCGACGAGGGATGCTATCTGAGGCCGAGTGAGCCAGGCAAGAAAGACTTCAAACCGCCCGTCATTGGATGTCCGCCGCTCGATGCGCCTCCAAACTTCTCTTTTAAAAGCCGGGTGTTCCGGCACTTCGGTCTTCCAGGTCTTGAGAATTTCGTCGAGATCTTTCATGGATTGTCCTTTGAAAGGTTCAATCCCCGCGGGACACAAAACCCTCGCGTCATTTTTTGTGGTTGCAAGTTGCGGAAAAAACTACTCGGCCGGTTGCGGAAGCACGCCAGCCCGGATAGGTTTGCACAGCCGACCTTTTCCATGAAACCGCGAGTGCTCATCGTTGACGGCCACAGCATGATCTTCCAATGGCCCGATTTGACACTCCAGCATGCCAAGCGCACCGCGGGCGCCCGTGAATCCCTTGTGAGAATGCTTACCGGCCTGCAAGACAACACAGACTGGCATGTAACCGTGGTCTTCGATGGCAATGGCGTCAAACCGACAGAGGCGAGTTGCCCACACGGCATCCAGGTATTTTATTCCACTGCCGACCAGACCGCGGACACAGTCATCGAGCGATTGGCGGCAAAATATTCGGACCGCTACGAGGTCACGGTTGCTACGGACGATCTGATGGAACGCACCACGGTCGCCAGCTTCGGCGCCGGCTCCATGTCAGCCTGGCAGCTGCGGGAGGAGATCGAAATGGCGGGACGCAATCTCGACGAGCGTCTCAAACAGTTGCGCCGGCATTGATCGCGCGCTGACGATTCAACCAAACCGTTGCCGCGCTTTTCATGCGCGTAAGGATGTAATAGACAGTCTGGCTTCGTTGCCGAACCAGGTCCGCTCCGACAATCCGTGGGACAAAATCAGCAGGTACATCGAGCATTTCCTGCGGGGTGGCGCCCGCCAAGCCCTTGCAGAGAATCGAGGTCATTGCCTTGGTGAGTGTCTGGACCTGCGGGCCAAGAGTCACGCGGAAGTGCGAGGAATTGTCCGGATTCACTTTAAGAAAAACGCCAACGGTATCCGTGCACTCCTCATCCTTTCGAACGTCTTCAAGATCAAAGGTTTCCCCTTCCCTCGGCGCCTGGCGGGCCGCTCCGTCTGCAAAGACAATCAACATGTCGCGCTTCTCGGCATCCGGCAGCGATTCGAAAAGCGAAATGATCTCAGAGAGTTTCGTTGGATAGGACATGGGTGATTTCACAGGCTGACCGGTGACCTTTTCAGGCGGCTGACACAGCCGCCTCTACAGTTCACCAACTTCAGCCTTTCTCGATAGGAGCTCGCACCCGATTTCCCCATTCCGTCCATGAACCGTCGTAGTTGCGGACGTTCTTGTGCCCGAGAAGGTAGGTCAACACAAACCAGGTGTGACTCGATCGCTCGCCGATGCGGCAATAGACCATGGTGTCTCCTTCGGGCGTCAGCCCAGCCTCGCCTTCATAGATTGCTTTCAGGTTCTCCGCAGACTTAAAAGTTGCATCGTCGTTTGCGGCACGTTTCCAGGGGAAGCTCTTCGCCCCGGGAACGTGACCACCGCGAAGAACACCCTCTTGCGGATACTCGGGCATGTGAGTTATCTCGCCCTTGAATTCGCCTGGTGAACGAACGTCGATGAGCGGCTTCTTTGCCTGGCTGTGCTTCAGTGCGTCTTCGTAAAAGGCACGAATATCATCGTCATGCCGCTTCGCTGGGACGGGATACTCGGTTCGGGGATAGCTCGGCACGCCGCGGGTGAGCGGCCGATTCTCGGCAATCCATTTGTCGCGTCCGCCATCTACGATTTTGACATTTTCGTGCCCAAAGAGCCGGAATGCCCACAGGGCATAACAAGACCACCAGTTTGACTTGTCTCCATAGAATATGACCGTCGTATTCTTGGTGATTCCATTCTTCGCGCAAAGCTCTGCAAAGGCGTCGGGCGAAATATAGTCGCGCATGGTCTGATCTTGGAGATCGGCCCTCCAATCGATATGAACTGCGCCGGGAATGTGTCCCGTGCTGTAGAGCAGGATGTCTTCGTTGCTTTCGACAAGCCTCGTATTCGGCTCGTTGAGGTGCGACGCCAACCATTCAGTCGTCACCAACGCCTCGGGATGCGTATAATTTGAATCAATCATTGGAATTCCTCCTAACAGGAGAATCTACATGTCGCCGCCCGGGATGCCAAGCCCCTAACTCTGGGTGGCGCAACGAATTTCGGGACAGCCGCGATCGTCTTCCGGTGATTATTGCACCAGATCCTCGCCGACCATGTAACGGGTGAAACGGCGGATCACAATGTTTTCGCCGAGCTCGGTGATTTTGGAATTCACAAAGTCTTTAATCGTAAGATCGGGATTCTTGATGAAGGCCTGCTCGAGAAGGCAGACGGTGCTGTAAAACTTGTCGATTTTTCCATCCACGATCTTATCCAGAATTTTGGCGGGTTTACCGGTCACTTGCGCGGCGTAGATTTCCCGTTCCGCCTGGATGAGTGTGTCCGGAACTTGCTCACGAGAAACGTAAAGCGGATGGGAGGCCGCAATGTGAAGGGTAATGTCTTTGACGAACTCGCGAAACACTTCGTTCTTGGCAACAAAATCGGTTTCGCAATTGATTTCAACCAGCACACCAACCTTGCCCTGCAAGTGAATGTAGGAAGCGACAATGCCCTCCTTCGCGACGCGCGAGGCCTTCTTGCTCGCGCTGGCGATGCCTTTCTTGCGGAGGAGTTCCTCGGCCTTGGCCATGTCGCCCGCAGCCTCATCGAGCGCCCTCTTGCAATCCATCATCCCCGCGTTTGTCTTTTCGCGAAGTTCTTTCACGAGAGCTGGAGAAGTCTCAGGCATAAATTCTACAGAGAATTGGTGAGATAAATTCCGCGAGGCGGAACCTATTCAGAGACAGCCGCAAGCTCGCTAGCCGTCTCGGTCTTTCCGCGAACGCCCTGGCCTTCGACAATGGCGTCAACGAGCTTTTGCAGAATGACGCGGATGGAACGGATGGCGTCATCATTGCCGGCAATCGGATAGTCGATCTTTTCGGGGTCACAATTGGTGTCCACGATTGCAACGACAGGAATCTTTAGACGAGCCGCCTCCGCGACGGCGATCTCCTCGCGATTGGTGTCGATGATGACAATGGCGTCGGGCAGACGCTCCATCTTCAAGAGACCTTCCAGATTGCGGTACAATTTTGCTGCCTCCCGGCGCAAGGCGGAAGTTTCCTGCTTGTTCATGCGAGCGAAGGCGGGTGTCTTCTCCAGTTCCTCGAATTCGCGAAAGCGCGCCACGCTGCGCCGAATGGTTTGGAGATTGGTCAGGGTGCCGCCAAGCCAGCGCTGGTTGACGAAGAATTGGCCGGTCACTTCCGCGGCTTCCCTCACGGCCTCCTGCGCCTGCTTCTTTGTTCCGACGAAGAGAATCTTGCCGCCGCCCTTGACGATCTCGCCGAGGTAGGCTGCCGCCCTCGCAAGCTGTTCAACCGTGATGGAGAGATCGATGATGTAGATCGAATTCTTCTCCTCGAGGATGAAATCCCGCATCTTCGGATTCCAGCGCTTAGTTTGGTGGCCGTAATGCACCCCGGCTTCGAGGAGTTCAGTCATAATTTCAAGATTTGGCGAAGACATGGCTAGCTTGCAGCTTTGTGCGGTTCGGTTTCAGTCTGCAAGGAATCCCCGATGTGCACGATTTCGATTTCGCGGTTGGTCTTGAAACCGGTGCCTGCGGGAATGAGATGGCCCATGATGACGTTCTCTTTGAATCCACGCAGCCGGTCAACCTTGCCGAGGGTTGCCGCTTCGGTGAGGACGCGCGTTGTATCCTGAAAGGATGCCGCGGAGATGAAGCTATCCGTCTCAAGCGAAGCCTTGGTGATGCCGAGCAACACGGGACTCGCGTCGGCGGGCTTGCCGCCCTTTTCGATGACGCGCTCGTTCTCTGCGCTGAATACCAGGCGGTCAACTTGGTCGCCCCATAGAAGGCTGGTGTCGCCCGGGTCGGTTATCTTCACCTTGCGAAGCATCTGGCGCACGATGATCTCAATGTGCTTGTCGTTGATCTCGACGCCCTGCAAACGATAGACTTCCTGGACTTCGTTAAGCAGGTGCTCCTGAAGTTCCTGAGGTCCGCAGACATCCAGAACTTCGTGGGGAACTACGGGCCCCTCCGTGAGTTGCTGGCCTTTTTTCACGAAGTCGCCCTTGAAGACTATGATGTGCTTCGAAAGCGGTATCAGGTGTTCTTCTTCCGCGCCCGTCTCGGCATCAGTGACGATCAAGCGGCGTTTGCCGCGCACGGTGCCGCCAATATCGACAATGCCATCGATCTTCGCAATCTCGGCTGCATCCTTCGGGCGGCGAGCTTCGAAAAGCTCCGCTACGCGCGGAAGACCACCGGTAATATCCTTTGTCTTTGCGATCTTGCGCGGGGTACGGGCAAGGCGCGTGCCAGCGGGCACTTTTTGAGCTTCCTTGACTTCGATATGAGCTCCGGCGGGAATTGAATAGCTTGCGAAGATCTCCCTCTTTTCGCCCACAATAACGATTTGTGGATGAAGGTCTTCCTTGTGTTCGATGACAACGGTTCCCATGACTCCGGTCGCTTCGTCGACTTCCTTGCGAATGGTCACGCCTTGAATCATGTCACGGAATTCAATCTTGCCGGCCTTTTCCGTGATGATTGGCACGTTGTAGGGATCCCATTGGATAAAGGTTTCGCCTTTCTTCACAGTACTGCCATCGGCGATGGAAATGACCGAGCCAATGACGATGTTATAGCTTTCGAGTTCGCGTCCATCCCTGGCGTGAACTCTCACCGTGCCGTTCTTGTTCAGCACCACGAAGTTGCTCTCGGTGCTTTCTACAACCTTCAAGTCGTTGAAACGCACGATGCCCTCGTTTTTCGCCTTGATGATCGGTTGTTTGAAGGTTTGGCTGGCCGTGCCGCCAACGTGGAACGTGCGCATGGTGAGCTGAGTGCCCGGCTCGCCGATCGACTGTGCGGCTATAATGCCAACCGCTTCCCCAAGCTTGACGCCAAGGCCGGTCGCAAGGTTGCGTCCGTAGCATTTGGCGCAAATGCCTCGCTTGGATTCGCAGGTAAGCGCAGAGCGGATCTTGAGCTGCTCGAGACCGACTTTCTCGAGCGCCGCCGCAGTTTCCTCGTCGACGATCTGGCCGGATTTGACAACAGCCTTGCCGGTGACGGGATCCTTGACGGTCTCACAGGTCGTGCGTCCGATGATGCGGGTCGAAAGACTTACAACCTCCTCGTCTCCCTCGTAAATCGGGCGTACGATGATGCCGTTGACCGTGCCGCAGTCCTCTTCAGTAAT
Source organism: Terrimicrobiaceae bacterium (assembly GCA_045403045.1). GTDB lineage: Bacteria > Verrucomicrobiota > Verrucomicrobiia > Chthoniobacterales > Terrimicrobiaceae > DASTFP01. Next base: position 57,545 of record JAXIPG010000134.1, on the reverse strand, counting down.
AATGACATCCTGAGAAGCATCCACCAGCTTGCGCGTAAGATAACCCGAATCCGCAGTCTTAAGAGCGGTGTCTGCCAATCCCTTGCGCGCGCCGTGGGTCGAGATGAAATACTCGAGCACCGAAAGACCTTCGCGGAAGTTCGAGATGATGGGACGCTCGATGATTTCGCCAGATGGTTTGGCCATCAGACCACGCATTCCGGCAAGCTGTTTTACCTGCGTGCGGTTGCCGCGGGCTCCGGAATCAACCATCATGAACACGGGGTTCATGTCTTTGCGGCCGTCGTTATATTCGAGCGTGCGGAAGAGCGCATTGGCGAGTTCCTCACCGGTGTGCGTCCAGATGTCCTGCACCTTATTCTTGCGCTCGCCGTCCGTGATGATACCGCGACGGTATTGCTTCTCCACCTCGGCGATTTCCCTGTAGGCTTTCTCGAGCTGGGCGGACTTCTCCTTCGGAATGATCATGTCCGTGATACCGATGGAGATACCGGCCTTGGTGGCCGAGCTGAATCCCATTTCCTTGAGACGATCCAGCGTTTCAACGGTCCGGCTCTGTCCGACAGCCTTATAGCACCGCCAAATGATGTCGGAGAGCTGCTTCTTGCCGCAGACCTTGTTGTAGAATCCGAGCTCGTCGGGCCAGATTTGATTGAAGATCACCCGGCCAGCGGTCGTTTCGAGGATCTTCGTTTCCTTGCTGCCGTAGACGGTGCCCAAGCCGAAATTCGGATTCTTGAAACGGATCCGGCTGTGGGTGCTGACTGCGCCCTCAGAAATGGCGAGTTCGACCTCCGAGGAGTCCGCAAACAAAGGCAAACGGTGGTCACCTTTTTCACCACGCGGATTCTGCGTCAGATAGTAGCAGCCAAGCGGAATATCCTGCGAAGGCGTGGTAATTGGTTTGCCGCTCGACGGCGAGAAAATGTTGTTCGGCGCCAGCATGAGCATGCGGGCCTCCATTTGAGCCTCGACCGAAAGCGGGACGTGGACGGCCATCTGATCGCCATCGAAGTCCGCATTGTAGGCCGTACAAACCAGCGGGTGAATACGAATGGCTTCGCCTTCGATCAATTGCGGCTCGAAAGCCTGGATCGAAAGGCGATGCAGGGTCGGAGCGCGGTTCAAAAGTACGGCATGTCCCTTGGTAACCTCATCGAGGATGTCCCAGACCTCGGGTGTCTGGCGCTCAATGAGTTTCTTCGCGCTGCGCACAGTATGGACGTGTCCCTGCTCCTTGAGGCGTCGGATGATGAAAGGCTCGAAGAGAACAAGCGCCATCTTCTTGGGCAGGCCGCATTGATTAAGCTTTAGCTCGGGACCGATCACGATGACCGACCGACCGGAGTAATCCACGCGTTTTCCCAGGAGGTTTTGACGGAATCGCCCGCCCTTGCCCTTGAGCATGTCGCTCAAAGATTTGAGCGGACGGTTGGCGGCGCCGGTGACTGCGCGGCCATGGCGTCCGTTGTCGAAAAGCGCGTCCACGGCCTCCTGAAGCATCCGCTTCTCGTTGCGGATGATAACTTCCGGAGTCTTGAGCTGCAGCAGTGTCTTCAGACGGTTGTTGCGGTTGATGACACGGCGGTAAAGATCGTTGAGATCGGATGTGGCAAAGCGGCCCCCTTCGAGCGGGACGAGTGGGCGCAAATCCGGCGGAATGACAGGCAACACATTAAGAACCATCCATTCGGGGCGGGTCTTCGAATGCATAAAGCCCTGCACAAGCTTCAAGCGCTTGGCAAGCTTCTTGCGAAGCTGCTTGCTTCGGGTGGCTCCCATCTGCTGCTCGATCTCATCATTCAGATTCTGCAAATCCGTCTGTTCGAGGAGCTTTTGGATTGCTTCGGCGCCCATTCCCGCAACGAACACGTCGCCATATTGGTCCTCCGCTTCCCGGAATTCCGCTTCGGTCAAAAGCTGGCACTTCTGGAGCGGGGTATTGCCAGGATCGGTGACAATGTAGTCCTCGTAATAAATAACGCGCTCAAGTTGCCTGCTCGTCATGTCGAGCATGAGGCCAATGCGTGACGGCATGCACTTGTAGAACCAGATGTGCGAGACGGGGACGGCAAGGTCAATGTGGCCCATTCGCTCCCTGCGCACGCGGCTGAGCGTCACTTCCACACCGCACCGATCACAAATCACGCCCTTGTGTTTGATCCGCTTGTACTTGCCGCAGGAACATTCCCAGTCGCGTGTCGGTCCAAAAATCCGCTCGCAAAAGAGGCCGCCCTTTTCCGGTTTGAACGTCCGATAGTTGATCGTCTCGGGGTTCTTGACTTCGCCCTTGCTCCAGCTGCGGACACTGTCAGGCGCCGCAACAGTGATGGCCACCTCGTCAAACCCGACCGGCCGCTGCTCTCCAAAAATTTCGCCAATATTGACTTCTTTCATAGGAATTCCTGATAGTAAATGCGCTAACCGAGCACTGTTAAGCTGCCGACTCGGTAAAGGTGGGTTCTTTCCCGCCGACGCGCACGTCGAGGCCAAGTCCCTTCATCTCCTTGATGAGGACGTTGAATGATTCCGGCGTACCTGCCTCCAGCGAATTATCGCCTTTGACGATGGACTCATAGATACGAGTGCGGCCCTGGACATCGTCCGACTTGACGGTGAGCAGCTCCTGCAAAGTATATGCAGCGCCATATGCCTCCAGCGCCCAGACTTCCATTTCGCCAAAGCGCTGGCCGCCATATTGCGCCTTGCCTCCGAGTGGCTGCTGCGTGACCAGGCTGTATGGGCCGACCGCACGCGCGTGGATCTTGTCCGCAACCAAGTGGCCCAGTTTGAGCATGTAAATGTAGCCCACAACGACCTGTTGATCGAAGGCTTCTCCGGTGCGGCCATCGTAAACCGTCGATTTGCCGGTATCCGTGACCCAGGTGAAATTTTCCTTCGTCTTGGCCTCACGGAGATATTCTTTGATTTTTTCCTCGGAAATTCCGTCGAAGACCGGTGTGGCAACCTTGAAGCCCAAGGCTTTTGCGGCGACACCAAGGTGTGTTTCGAGGACTTGGCCGACATTCATTCGGCTTGGGACGCCGAGAGGGTTCAGCACGATATCCACAGGGGTGCCATCGGACAGGAAGGGCATGTCTTCCTCAGCGACGATCTTGGCAACCACGCCCTTGTTGCCGTGCCGTCCGGCCATCTTGTCGCCGACTGAAAGTTTCCTCTTGCTGGCGACATAGACCTTCACCTGCTTGATGATTCCGGGATCCACGTCGTCGCCGCTCTCGATGCGGCCGAGATTTTCATCCTTCTCGCGATCAAGATCTTCGAAGCGATGCTCGTATTGGGCGATAATCTCGCGGATCTTGTTCCGGATAGGACTCGGGTCGATCTCGATGTGATCATACACAGCGGCCAGCTTGCGAAGGAGTTGCTTGGTGATCTTGCGATTGGCCGGGATGATGATCTCGCCTGTCTGCGCGTTTACCACGTCGAGCGGAATTTTCTCATTAAGCAGGATATTCGAGAGCGCCGCCGTGAGCTGCTCGTGCAACTCGTCTTTGCGCTTCTTGTAGTCCTCCATGATCATCTTTTGCTGGCGCTTGGACTCCGTCGGCGTCATCTTGTTGCGGGCGACCTCCTTCTTGGAGGAAACCTTCACGTCCATGACGATGCCGTACGTGCCGGACGGCACGGTCAGCGAGGTGTCCTTCACATCGGCGGCCTTCTCGCCGAAGATGGCGCGCAGAAGGCGCTCTTCCGGCGCAAGTTCCGTCTCACTCTTTGGAGTAATCTTGCCGACAAGGATGTCTCCGGGCTTCACTTCGGCTCCGATGCGAATTACGCCGTCCGGCCCGAGATTCTGCAGGGCCTCTTCGCTGACGTTGGGGATATCGCGCGTGATCTCCTCCGGACCGAGCTTGGTGTCGCGTGCACCGATCTCAAACTCGTCGATGTGGATGGAGGTATAAATATCCTCCTTGACCACGCGTTCCGAAATGAGGATCGCGTCCTCAAAATTGTATCCGTTCCAAGGCATGAAGGCGACGAGGACGTTGCGCCCAAGGGCAAGCTCGCCTTTCTCCGTATTCGGACCATCAGCGATGACGTCGCCTTTGTTGACCTGCTGTCCCCTGGAGACAATCGGCTTCTGGTTGATGCATGTGCTGGCATTTGAGCGCATGAACTTGCGCAGTTCGTAAACCCATACGCCGTTGACGGGATCAGATTTGATTTTCCTCTTTCCGTCGGGCAATGCGCCGTCCGGCGTGACGATGATCTGGCTGCCCGTGACCGAAGCCACGACGCCGGCCCCCTCGGAGAGCACGACGGCCTTGGAGTCCTGTGCGACACGCGCCTCAAGTCCCGTGCCCACCAGGGGCGAGTCGGAAACCAGCAGCGGAACACCCTGACGCTGCATGTTCGAGCCCATGAGCGCACGGTTAGCGTCGTCGTGTTCGAGAAAAGGGATGAGCCCGGCTGCGACGGAAACCAGTTGCTTGGGCGAGACGTCCATATACTGGACCTTATCAGGTTCCACCTCGAGAAAATCGCCGCGGTACCGCGTCGAGACTTTTTCCTCGGTGAACCGCCCTTGCGAATCCACATGCGCATTGGCTTGGGCAATGTAAAAGTTCTCGTCGCGATCTGCGCTAAGATAGACAACCTCTTCCGTCACGTGGCCATCGTTGACCTTCCGATAAGGAGTCTCGATGAAACCGAATTCGTTCACCCGAGCGAATGTGCTCAGCGAACTGATCAGGCCGATGTTCGGGCCTTCCGGCGTCTCGATCGGGCAGATGCGTCCGTAGTGGGACGGATGAACGTCTCGAACCTCGAAGCCCGCGCGGTCACGACTCAATCCACCCGGCCCTAGTGCGGAGAGACGGCGCTTGTGCGTGAGTTCGGAGAGCGGGTTCGTCTGATCCATGAACTGGCTCAGCTGCGAACGTCCGAAGAAGTCGCGGACAACGGCGCTGAGCGATTTTGGATTGATCAGCTTCTGCGGCGTAATCTGGTCCACGCCAGCATCGAAAAGGGTCATGCGTTCGCGGACGAGCCGTTCCGTACGGGCAAGGCCCACCCGGCATTGGTTTGCAAGAAGTTCTCCCACGGTCCGGACGCGGCGGCTGCCAAGGTGATCGATATCGTCGGTCATCCCTTCCCCCTTGCGGAGCTCCACCAGATACTTCATCGCGGCGATAAAGTCATCTTTCACCAGGATGCGCTCCTCCTCACTGACTTGGAGCCCGAGCTTTTGATTGATCTTGTGGCGTCCTACACGTCCGAGGTCGTAGCGCTTCGGATCGAAGAAAAGCCGCTTTAGCATGCTGCGTGCGTTTTGCACGGTTGGCGGATCCCCGGGGCGCAGCTTGCGGTAGATGTCCTTCAGGGCCTCCTCCTCGTCGTGCGCCGGATCCTTCTTCAGCGACTTGATGATCGTATCGTCCTGCTTCGTGTCCACGACCCTCACGCTCTTGTGACCAAGAGACATCAACTGCCGGATCGTCGCGGCGTTTAGTGGCTCAAAAGCGCGCGCCACCGTGATTTCGCCGTCTCGGATGTCCTCGAAAAGAACCTTCGTGCTGATCTCCTCCTCATCGAGATTCTCGCTCAGATTGAGGTCGATGATCTCGTAGAATAACTTGATAATATCCTCGTCGGAGGGATAGCCAAGAGCGCGCAGGAAGGTGGTCGCAAGGAATTTGCGGCGACGCTTGCGCCGGTCCAGATAGACGTAAAGCAGATCACTGGTGTCAAACTGCACTTCGATCCACGAACCGCGGTCGGGAATGATGCGGAATCCGTGCAAAAGCTTCCCGTTGAGATGCACACTCGTTTCAAAACAGATGCCCGGCGAACGGTGAAGCTGACTGACCACCACACGCTCTGCCCCATTGATTACGAAAGTTCCCTGTGGCGTCATGAGCGGGATTTCTCCCATGTAGACCTTCTCCTCCTTTGTGCTCTTCTCATCCTTGTAACGAAAGGTTACGTAAAGGGGCGCACTATAGGTCTGGCCTTCGCGCTGACATTCAATGGCCGACATCTTCGGCTCGCCCAGCTCATAGCTGACAAAGTCCAAGCTCGACTTCTCCTCAAATCCAAAAATCGGAAAAAATTCCCTGAACACCGCCTGCAATCCCACGCTCTTGCGACGGGAAGGTTCAACCTCCTTTTGGAAGAACTCGTTGTAAGAGTTGATCTGAAGCTCGATGAGATTTGGGGGTTCGATGGCTTCCTTGAGTTTGCCGAAGTGAATGCGTTCAGACATGGCGGTAGAATGATCGGAATGTGCTGCCGTTCAACGTGCGGCGCTGGCTGCTAGAACCGAAAAAAAAGACAAAACGCCGCCGCGCGAGCCGGAAATGGCTTTTCTCGGCTCGTGCGGGGACGCAAATTGTAAGCGTTTTTCCGAACGGTGCAGATGGCTGAGTCGACGTGAGTCGGCGGAATTATTGACACTGAACCGTTACACCGGGAACGCAAGCTAAAAATTTTAGAAAATTTTCGGCTTGCGTCCCGGCATTTACGGGAAGGAAATTTACTTGATCTCGACCTTGGCGCCGACCGCTTCGATTTTCTTCTTGATCTCTTCGGCTTCTTCCTTGGTGATGCCCTCCTTAAGGGCTTTGGGAGCGCTCTCGACGAGCGCCTTGGCCTCTGCGAGACCGAGGCCGGCGACAGTGGCGCGGACTTCCTTGATGACCGCGATCTTGTTGCCTCCCGCCTCCTTGAGAATGACGTCAAAGGCGGTCTTCTCTTCGACAGGAGGAGCGGCGGCTCCCCCGGCGGGAGCTCCGGCGGCGGCGACCGCAACGGGCGCGGCGGCGCTTACCCCCCATTTTTCTTCGAGTTGTTTCACCAGATCAGCGATCTCCAGAACAGTGAGCGCGCTGAGTTGGTCCACGAGGTTTTGTGTGTCTGCCATTTTTGTTGATTCTTGGTATCGTCGCACCCCGAAGCCTCAGGGCATTTGAAGCCGACAGCCGTCAGCCCGACAAGGAACCGTTGTTGTGTTGCTGCCCGCGGCGTGGCTTCGGGCGCCGCGGGAAATCTTCATCTTTTCCAGAGACGGCGTAGACCCGGCGTTCATTTGGTTGTTGTGGTTATTGGCTTGCTGTTTCGGCTTTCGCCTTGAGAACGCGAGCGAGACTGGAAGCAGGTTCGTTGAGAACCCGCACAAGCTTGGTCGCCGGCGCCAGGAGGAGCCCGAGGAGCTTGGCTTGAAGGACCTCCTTGGATGGAAGGTCGGCGAGCACTTTGATCTGTTCGGCATTCAGGAGGGCGTCGTCCAGAATGCCCGCCTTAACTGGCGGCCGCTCGAATTCCGCCACAAACGTCTTGAGAACCTTGGCCGCGGCGCAAATGTCATTTTCGCCCGTGACCATCGCATTTTGTCCGCTGAGGGCGCCGTTCAACTCCGGCAGCCCGAGGGCTTTGATGGCGCGTTTGATGAAGGCATTCCTAATGACGTGTATCTCCGCGTCGACACGTCCGAGGCGCGTGCGCAGTTCCTCGAAATGTTTGACCTGCATGCCGGTATAGTCGGCAATGAGGAGGAAAGGCGAGTTCTTGAGCTTTGCCTGGATGTCGGCGACGATGGTGGCTTTTTCGGGTCTCATGGCAGAGGGGGTTTAGTTCTTGAGGAACGGGGCCGGGTCAACGCTGACCCCGGGGCTCATGGTGGCTGCAAGGGTGATGGCTTCGACAAACGAACCCTTGGCAGTGGCTGGCCTAGCCTTGACAACTGCCTCAATGACGGCGCTGCCGTTCTGCATCAAGGCGTCCTCGTTAAAAGAAAACTTTCCGACCGGCACCGCAACGTTGGCGTTCTTGTCGAGCTTAAATTCCACCCGTCCTGCCTTGACTTCCTTGACGGCCCTGGCGGTGTCATCGGTGACCGTGCCGGCTTTCGGATTCGGCATGAGCCCGCGCGGACCAAGAATTTTCCCAAGTTTTTTTACTTCAGACATGGCGGCTGGTGTTGCGATGGCAACGTCAAAATCAGAAAAGCCGCTGGTCACCTTCTTGATCAAATCTTCATATCCTACGAATTCGGCGCCTGCGTCCCTGGCGGCATCCGCCGCGGGTCCCGTGGCGAAGACCAGAACACGAACGGTCTTGCCGCTGCCATGCGGAAGCGGGCAGGTGCCGCGCACCATTTGGTCGCTCTGCTTGGGATCAACGCCCAGCTTGAAGGACAGGGTGACCGTCTGGTCGAATTTGGTGGGCGGAAAGCCTTTCAGAGTCTTGATCGCCTCGACGAGCGGATACTTGCGTTTGCGGTCCACCTTTTCGGCGGCGGTTCGATAACGTTTGCTGCGATTTTTTTGCATGTTCTTGCAGTGCGAGCGACCCGGGAAACGGGTCTCCTGCGCGTTTGAAGTTGGTCGGCTCTCTACTTCTTTTGGAATAGAGACGAACTTTACACTGTACACACTTCACAAAGCGAGTCAATAATTTGATTGACGGAAATTCAGCCCCGGGGCGGTCATCGGGTCGCCTCGAACTCATCCCCACCTGGGCAAATACCCGAGCCTTTCCATGAGATTTCTTAAGCACGCAGGCGGAAAAAACTTCGCTTTACTTTCCCACAAAAATTCGGAATCTGACACTCGGTTAGAACGCGATTTTTCGAAGCTTGAACGTAGTATAGCGATATGCCGTCTGCGCCTGATGCTCTGAGAATTGGCGATGGCCCCAAAAAAACCCATATCGCAATATCATGAAACTCTATGTAGGTAATCTCTCCTTCCAAACCACGGAAGGAGCGCTCGAAGAACTCTTCGCCCAATTCGGCACAGTGACCGAAGCCATGCTCGTCATGGACAAGATGACTCAGCGTCCGCGCGGATTCGGCTTTGTTACAATGGGCACGGCCGAAGAAGCCCAGAAGGCGATTGAGGCGCTCAACGGCAAGAATGTTGACGGACGCAATCTGATCGTCAACGAAGCGCGACCGCGCGAAGAACGTCCTCCCCGCCGCGATTTCGGAGGCGGCGCCGGCGGACAGCGACGCCATCAGCATGGCGGCAAAGGCGGCGGCTATCGCGAGCGCAGGTAGTTGCAACAGAAACTATGAACGCGAAGGGGCATCCGAGAAAGGATGCCCCTGTTTTTTCCCGATTTGCTCCGCGACGTGCAAGTCCGGGCGTCGAAAATCCCTATTCGCTAATCTCAATACCCATCTGACGAGCCGTGCCACAAATGGTACGGAAGGCCGCCTCTTCGCTGCGCGCGTTGAGATCCTTCATTTTCACCTTCACGATGTCCATCACTTGCTTTTTCGAAAGCTTGGCGACCTTCGTTTTATTCGGCTCTTTGGAGCCCGCTGCCAAACCGGCGGCTTTTTTCAGCAGCACCGAGGCGGGGGGCGACTTGGTGATGAAGGAAAACGTCTTGTCTTTATAAACAGTAATGACAACCGGCAGGATGTCTCCGGCCTGTTTCTGAGTGGCGGCATTGAATTCCTTGCAGAAGGCCATGATGTTGACGCCTTGCTGACCGAGGGCGGGACCGACCGGCGGCGCGGGGTTTGCTTGACCAGCGGGAATTTGTAATTTGATCTGTCCGACGATTTCTTTTGCCATAAGTGAGAGCCCGCCGAAGCAGGCGGAAAAGGGGCCAAGAAGCAATCACGAAATTGGGTCCTGGACAAGGCGTTTTTTCTTATTTCTTTGAAAGCCGCCAGAAAAGGAAGCTCCCGAGGGTCATGAAGAGGACGTTCGGAACCCAGATCAGAATGGTCGGATGCGCCGCCGCATTGTCGCGGAAAGTGTCTGCCATGATGATGAAGAAGAAGTAGGTAAACGCGATGACGAGGCTCAGGGCGAAACCGACAGATGTTTCCTTGCGGTGGGCTGTAATGCCGAGTGGCACCGCGATCAATGCGAAGGCAAGGCAGGCGAGCGAGGCGGCGAAACGCTTGTGAAGTTCGACGGTTGCTCTCAATTCCTCCGCGCCAGTGAGGCCCTGAAGATAGTTGATCAACTCAGGAAGCGTATAAGAGCTGAGTCGGCGGCCGCTAAGGTATTCCTTGTAAAACTCTTCGAGCGAAATGGGAAACACGCCCTCACTCACCTCGATTCCTTGACGGATCTTTGTCAGTTCGCGCGGATCATGTTTATCCCGCTCCTCGAAACGGGCATTGAACAATCTGAGCAAGAGACGTGTGTTCGCAGGATCGGGAGTCAGAACTCCCTCTCTGGCGTAAACCATTTTTATAGGTTCGTTGTTTTGGTTGAGCTCAAAAACGATCAGGTTCTTGAGCCGATCTCCTTCCTTGGCGCCAACATACACGCGGCGGTCCGGGAACTGATCCACCACCTGGTCGGCGCGAAAGAGAGCCGCGGGATTGTTGGTGGCGATATCCACAATCGTCTTGGTCATTTGCTGCTCGGCACGAGGTGCGACCTCGATATTGATCCAAAAGCAAACACCCGAAAGCAGGACTGCAAGCATGAACACAGGAATACAAATGCGCGGAACGCTCACCCCATTGGACTTGAGCGCAACCAACTCGTTGTCGGCAGATATCCGTCCAAATACGAGCAGTAGCGCGGTAAGGAAACCCCACGGGATCGTGAAGGTCAGCGAAAACGGAAGCACCAGCGCCATGAATGCAAGCACCGTCGCGATGGGGACGTCCGGGTTATTGATCAAAACGTCGAGCAGTTGCTTGAAAAGATTGCCGAGCACAAGCACGAGACTCAGGACGACGACGCCAAAGAAGGCCGTCGCGATCACGCTGGCGCCAACATACCGGTCAATAATCTTCATCCCGCTTGCTCTGTTACGCCAGCGCGGACGCCACGTCCGGCGAGCGCGGACACTGCCAGTACGGCGGCAAAGAGACAGGCTGCCGATGCCAGCAGCGGCCAGAGGGCGTAAACTCCGCTGCCACGGTGAAGCTGCGCGCTCAGAAGTAGTCCTGCCATCATTGGTCCCACCCAGCGCGCCAAACTGCCGCTAGACTGCATAACGCCCAGCGCCCGGCCTTGCCAACTTGCCTCTGCGCTTCGTGACGCCAGGGCTGAAAGCGTTGGCATGAGCAGGCTGTTTCCGATTCCGACAGCGGCGGTGGCGGCAAACATCCATTTCATGCCCGGGCTCAGGGCCAGCCCACACAAGCCGACACACATAAACCCTGCGCCAACAAGCGCCAGGGGCGCTTCACCAAAGCGCTTTACGAGTCGGCCGATCAAGCCCCCTTGAATAATCACGCCAAGAATGCCAATGCCCGCGAGAATGTATCCCGTGTGCAACGCATCAAGACCGAAACGATGCAAAAGCAGGAGCGCAAAAATCGCCGTCATCATCGAGAAGCCGACGATTACGAGAAAATAGCTCGCCAGACTCCACGCGTAGGTCCTCCGCTCGACGTGATCAAGAAGGTGCGGGAAGAGCGGTTCGCTCCGCTTGCCTCTCGCTTCCGGCTGGTGGGATTCCGGCAGAAAGAACATCACAAAAAAGAAGTTCGCCAGGGCGAGTCCAGCGGCAATGAACATCGGCGCGGCATAATTGAAGGTGACGCTCGCCCATCCGCCAAGCGCAGGACCAAACACAAATCCCAGCCCGAAGGCCGCTCCAAGAAGCCCCATGGCCTTGGCGCGGTTTTCCGGAGTCGAGATATCGGCAAGGTAAGCCTGCGCCGCACTGATGTTTGCCCCCGATATCCCATCGATCAATCGCGCCACGAAAAGCATCAAGATGGAATTGGCCACCCCCATCAGCACATAACCCGCCACAGTGCCCGAGAGGCCTAAGAGTAGCACCGGCTTGCGCCCGACGCGATCGGATACATTGCCCCAAATCGGCGCGAAAAAGAACTGAGCCAGCGAGAAAATTCCCACCAGGCAACCGATCTGCACGGCAGTCGCTCCAAAGTGCTCAGCATAAAGCGGCAATACAGGAATAACGATCCCAAAGCCCAAAATATCGATGAAGCAGGTGAGAAAAATCGTTAAGTACTGAAGCGGGTGGCTGGCCATGTCACGGGAGCAGAATCAACAAGAGTTCGCGAGCAAAAGCAAGGGGCTCGCGGGCAACCTAAAGAGCTTGGCAACAGTTTCCTAATCCTCGGAAGAAAAAATCCTGCCCCCCGGCGCTTGCGTATCGAAGGCCTCCTCACCTAGATTGCGTTCACCGTCTCACACGGCCAACCAGCTTGCACGCTTCGCCGGTGGGCTGTTATTTGTCCGCGATCCATGGCGCCCTCTTCCCTGCACTCTCCCCGCTGGTTTCCCACGCCGCTCAGGGGCAATCCCCTTGCGCTTTGCTGGATCTCGGGGCTGGGTCTGTTCTTCGATCTTCCCGTTGAAATCGCCGCGGCCTCCGGCAAGTACGCGTGACGATGCGCCGATTTCTCCCATGGCTTTTATTCATCCTAAGCGCCTGTAAACCGCCAAAATACCAGCCGCCGCCAACGCCGGTTCCCGTCGCCACAGCCACGCCCTCACCGACGGCCACGCCCTCACCGACGGCCACGCCATTACCCACGCCGACACCAACCCCTACGATCCCTCGCAAGACCATGGATGTCGCCCAGCTCTTCAATGGAATTACTCTCTTCAGCAAATTCGAAACGCCACAAAGCGAAAAGCCAGCCTCGGTCGAGCGCAACGAGGACGACAGCTACAAAATTCAAATCACTTTCACGGCGAAATTGCCGCATCCCAGCCGCACCCTGGAAGACCTTGCCGAGAATGACCCGAAACTCTCCGAAGTCCTCAGTCAGATGACACGGCTCATGGATACTGCGCGTGTCTCCCCCTCCTTTGACAAACTCTACAAGAACAAAGTCGAGTATTTGCGCGAACGGCTTAACCGTCTGGACTTAGTTCTCTCCCGCCATAACTTCTACGACTGCGAGACAATCCTTGAGCTGCAAGATCCCGATACCGGCCGCAAAGCTCTTCTCATGCAGGGTGATATGGACTTGAATAGCGATGGTTCCGATGGCGACCGAAATTTTGCCATCGACGCGACCTCCCCCACCTTTCAGCCCCAAACCAGTTACCGCTGGGCCAAACTCACGGATCGCCCGAATCCGTGCCTTTCGATCTATGAGAACAAGCTCGCAAGCCTTAAGCAAGAGTTCTCTCTTAAGGGTCTTCCCCTCGAGCGAAACCGCGAGCTGAAACGATCCATCGACGAAACAAACCGCATCATCTCCGACCTGAAATCCAAGAGCTTCCTTATTTCCGACGCAGACCCGTTCATTGTCGTCCCGAGCTTCATGGTCGCCGACAACACAGACGCCTTTTCGCCCTCTATCGGCGATTACGCCGTCGTGATCTACAACGGGATGATTTATCCGTCGATGGTCGGAGACGCCGGGCCATCCAATAAGATCGGCGAAGCCTCGGCGCGGGTTTGCAAGGAAGTCAACCCCAAGACCTCAGGCTTTAACCGCGCCGTAAATAACATCAAGGTCAGCTACCTCATTTTCCCCGGAACAGCCGAAAAGCCTGGGCAACCGGACGTTCTCCGTTGGCGGGAGAAATGCAAACAGTTCCTCGACGAAATCGGCGGCACGATCCCGGAGCTTCACACCTGGGAAAACATTGTTCCCCCTTGGCCTACTCCTACCCCTTCCCCCACTCCTACTCCTTCAGCCACTCCTACTCCTTCTGGCACTCCCGCTCCTTCTGGCACTCCCACTCCTTCCGCCACTTCCACGCCTGTATCACTCCGTTCCCCAAACCCATCTCCCGAGCCTTTGCCTCTCGATCCTTCAAATCAGATCGCGCCGCCTGTCGCTTCGCCTTCCCCGAGTTCCACGCCTGCGGCTTCTCAGGTTGTCACGCCCGCAGAAGGCGGCGGCCGGTAGCTCGGCTCTTCCAACATGCCTTCGATGAACGACGTCGCTCTGGAAACCCTCCGTCAACTCCTTTGCTCCCTTGGCGACGCCATTCGCAAACGCGTCATTGAAGGACGGCTCTCGATAAGCGCGGAGGCCCTGTCGTCGGTCGCCAGCCATTCCATTGCGGACACAATCTATGAGATCGACAAATTCGGCGAAGAGGCCATCCGCGAATGGTTCGACGGGCGATGGCCAGCGTCGGAACCGGTCGAAGTAGTCATGGAGGGACCCGAGGAACCCCTTTGCTTTCCCCGCGGAACCTCTCGTTCGGACACCAAATGGAAATGCCTGCTCGACCCAATCGACGGCACCCGCGGAATCATGTATGACAAACGCAGTGCGTGGGCGCTCGCCGGCATCGCGCCGCAACGTGGCGAGGCGACAAGTCTGTCCGATATCGTCGTGGCGGCGATGACTGAACTGCCCACTACCAAGCAATGGCGCGCCGACCAGGTCAGCGCAATGCGCGGAGGAGGCCTCGTCGCAAAAGCCGTGAACGTTCTGGATGGCACCGCCTCGGCTCTCTCGCTCGCTCCCTCGATCGCGTGCAACTTTCGGCATGGATTCGCCTGGATGGCCAAGTTTTTCCCGGAAGGCCGCGCCCTCACGGCGCAAATCGAAGAACAGCTCTGGGATGAGTTGGTCGGGATCGGCCGCGACGCTTCACCCACTGTGTTCGACGACCAATACATTTGCACCGGAGGGGCATTCTATGAGCTACTCGCCGGACACGACCGGATGGTAGGCGACCTGCGCCCGCTCGTCTTGGCGCGACTTGATCTTTACTCCTCGCTTGTTTGCCATCCCTACGATGTCGTCGCAGCGCTTCTCCTGGCAGAGGCAGGCGTCGTCTACGAGCATCCTCTCGGCGGCTTTCCGGATGCCCCACTCGATACAACAAGCGGCATTACATGGGTCGCCTATGCAAATTCCGCGCTCGCCGATTTGGCGCGTCCTGTGTTGCAGCGCATTCTTCGCCAAACGCTCTTGGAAGACCGGTGACCCGCGAACGCCTCCTCGCCATTCTTGGTTCGAAGATCCTACGCCTGCTGTTTCTGACGCTGCGTCTGAAGTTCGAAGACCGCACAGGCTTTACGAAAAATGTTCTGAGAAGCCCGGTCATCATGTGCTTTTGGCACAACCGCATTCTTGGCATCACGCTAGCTTTCATCCGGCATTATCCGGGGAAAACCCGCAAAGGTGTCAATGTATTGACCAGTGCGAGCCGCGACGGTGAAATTCTCGCTCAAATCGTTGGCCAGTTCGGCATGAATGCGGTGCGGGGATCGAGCTCGCGGCGGGGATCGCGCGCCTTGCGCGAGCTCGTCGATCTTGCCGAGAGCGGTTGCGATATCGCCATCACGCCTGACGGTCCGCGTGGGCCGCGCTACTCTTTCGGGCCGGGCGCGATCTCGCTGGCGCAATTGACCGCTACTCCCATCGCGCCTGTTCATGCAAAGTTTTCGCGCTGTTTCCGCATGAAAACCTGGGACGGCTTCATCATCCCGTTGCCTTTTTCGAAGGTCTCCGTCACCGTGGACAATCCCATACGCGTGCCGCGCGAATTAAGTAACGAGGAATTTGAAGCCGTGCGCTCGCGTGTGGAAATACTCTTGCGAAATGAAGCGAATTGACGGCGCGGGAATCGCACAAAAAGTTCACGAGGAAAGCAAACAGCGCATTGCCTCCCTTGCAAAACGCGGGTTCCGCCCTGGCCTCGCAGTCATCCTCGTCGGCGACGACCCGGCATCGCTCGCCTATGTGCGCTCCAAGGACAAGAAAGCAGCCGAGCTTGGCCTGCACTCCGTCAAACATGAACTTCCCGCCGACACACCCCAGGAACGGCTCGTGACGGTGGTGCGCGAACTTAACGCGAACCCGCTCATTCACGGCATCCTCGTCCAATCCCCTCCGCCGCCGCACATCAACGAACAAGCCGTCGTCGAAACCATCGACCCGACAAAGGATGTCGACGGCTTTCATCCGATCAATGTCGCCAAGCTCGCAATGGATGACCCCACAGGATTCGTTCCGTGCACGCCGCTGGGCTGCATCCGTCTTATCCAGGAAATCGGGTTCGAAACATCAGGCGCAAAAGCCGTGGTCGTAGGCCGCAGCATGCTCGTCGGAAAGCCGATGGCCCTCCTGCTCATGCGGCGCGGGAAGGCTGGCGACGCCACCGTCACAGTCGCCCATTCGCGCACCCGTGATCTTGCGGGGATCACACGCGCGGCGGAGATCGTTATAGCCGCAATCGGCCGTCCGCATTTTCTTGGCGCGAATCACATCGGCAACGACGCGGTGGTCATTGATGTCGGCATCAACCGCATCGAGGATCCTCATTCGGCCAAAGGATACCGCATCGTCGGCGACGTGGACTTCGAAGCTGTCGCAGAACGATGCGCCGCCATCACCCCGGTGCCCGGTGGTGTTGGCCCGATGACAATCGCCATGCTGATGGCCAATACCGTCACCGCATGCGAACGCCTCGCGACTTGAACCAGCCGACGAATCAACCTCGCACGCTCGATTTAATCGACATGGCGGGCGGAGCGGAAGTCACGCGCCGGCAAGCTTCGTTTCGAGGCGCCGCGTCAGCTCGGCGATCGTCGAAAAGTCGAAGAGCTCCATGATATCGATTCGTCCGGGATATTCGCGCTCGATCTGTTCGTGGATCTCGACGAGCTTTAAAGAGTTCACGCCCACTTCGAAAAGATCGTCGTGAATGTCAATTTTCTTTCCTTCGAGGGCCGCATTCACGATGCTTCGGATCTTCTCTTCAATTTGTGTGCGCAATGTCGAGACCGGACCGCGGACCGCCTCGCGTAGTGCCCGTAACTCCGCCAATTGCGCGGCAAATTCTCCTCCGATGTAACGCTGCTCGAGCAGATGACGCTGAATCTTGCCGCTCGTGGTCTTCGGAATGCGCTTCACCGGCACGACTTCCCAGACTTCCAGTCCTGAGCGCTCATTGATGAGGCGCGCAACCTGGGCCGCAATTGGCACGAAATCCCGCAGATTCGTACGATGCAGCACAAAGACGACGAGCTGATCCGTTTGTGCGTCGCGCAACCGCACGCCCGCAGCGACGACTTTTCCGAGCTCGAGGCCTTCCGCCTGCTGGGCGATGCTCTCGAGATCTTGGGGATAGTAGTTCTGGCCGTTGACGAGAATAATCTCCTTGGCGCGCCCTGTAATGTATAGCTCTCCCTCTTGGACAACGCCCAGGTCACCCGTGCGCAGCCAGCCGTCGGCTGTGAGCGCGACTGCATTCGCCTCCGGATTCTCGTAGTAGCCCTGCGTGACGTTCTCTCCGCTGATCTGAATGTGCCCGACCTGCCCATCGGGAAGCGCGCGATCATCATCATCGGCGATGCGAACGCGACAGTAAGGAATGGCGCTTCCGACTGCCATGAATACAACGGCGTTCTTGTCGCTCGCCG
Organism: Terrimicrobiaceae bacterium; assembly: GCA_045403045.1. Lineage (GTDB taxonomy): Bacteria > Verrucomicrobiota > Verrucomicrobiia > Chthoniobacterales > Terrimicrobiaceae > DASTFP01. Next base: position 40,280 of record JAXIPG010000134.1, on the reverse strand, counting down.
CCACGGTCTCCACGCGCTTGCCTGCGCCTAGGCGGTGACGATTGAACGTGACCGAACGATATGGCCTGCCGACGGGCGGGAAGCTTACGGCAAGAGAGGCTTCCGCGAGGCCGTACACGGGAAACATCGCACTGCGCGCGAGCCGCGCCGGCGCCAAGCGGTCGAAGAACTCGTTGCACAGGTCGACCGAAATTGGCTCCGCGCCGTTGAATATGAGGCGAACAGATGAGAGGTCTAGCCCTTCGACCGGGCGGTCGTCGAGCCCTTTTAGATAGTGCCGGTATCCGAAGTTTGGTGAGCACAGGATGGTCGCGCGCTTGCGCATGGCTAAAGTGAGCCACAACAGCGGACGGCGTATAAAGAGCTCCGTGGACATCAAGTTGACCTGCAGGCGGTTCGCGAACATGCAGATGTGAGAGCCGATAAGACCCATGTCGTGTGTGAGGGGTATCCACGATAGACTCACATCCTCCTCGCTAAACCCCGCTCGTTCGGTGACGCCAAGCGCGTTAGCGATGATGTTGCGGTGGGTCAGCACAACGCCCTTGGGCTCGCTCGTCGAGCCTGAAGAGAACTGGATTAAAGCCACATCGTCCGGCTGGGCGTGATAGACGTTGCCCGCACTCGAGATGTTGTCGAGGTGATCGACCAGGAAAGCTCGGTTTCTTAGCAGTTCCTCCAACGCCGCTTGCTCTTTGGCCTGCGTGGCGAAGGTTTCCACGCGCTCGAGCGAGCGGCGATCCGCGTAAATGAAGGGCTTTCCGAGCTTGCGTGCGATGCGCAGGAGTTTGCGGCGGTGCTCGTCGCTGATACCGGGCGCGACGGGAACGGGAACGATGCCGCCCAAGATGGCGGCCCAGAAAGCGTCGATTAACTGCTCGTTGTCGGCAAGGAAAAGAATCAGCTTGTCGCCGGGCCTTGCGCCGAGCTTCTGCAATGAATGCAGGATGCCGAGCGCGCGCTCATATAGCTCTCCAAACGCGACACTGCGCTCGTTTTGCTCGCCCTCCACGTAAGTGATGCTGCGCGGGGCGTTGCGATTGGATTCGATAAGGTCGGTGAGCGTCGTGGCGCTGAACATCAGAGGCGTTCCATTCTCATGTGCAGAGATTTACGATCAGAAATCGCTTTTCGGGCGGTTGGGGAACTTGCCCTTGAGACTGGCTGAGGAATGACGTTCATAAGCAGATGATGGTAGAAGAGGGCCAGAGAGGTCAAGGCCGATGGGGGGATGCAGCATTTCGTGGACTGGTGACATGCCCCGTTCCTTCCGAAAAAACTGGCGAGGTCTCGCGCACAGGACCAATGCATGGATCCGCCTTCGGCCCGTAAAAATCCCTGTCATCGCCATCATCTTTTTGATCTCCTGGGTTCCTATGCTATCTCTCTTCTCGGTCATGGTTCAATATTTCAGTTGTTGTTGGCTTAATCCCAACCGCTTACCATGATCCCTCCGTTTCGCCGAACGCCTGCTACCTAACCAATGAAAATCCTTTACGTCGCTCACGCCCTTCCGAGCAAGAAAGTCACGAACCAGGATCTCATCGAAGAGATGCTGCGTCGTAACCGGGCGCGGTTTTCAGACAACGAACTCAAGGAGCTCCAGCAACGTATGCAGCTCTCGTTTCGCTTCTCGGGAACGGAAGTTCGTTACCACCGTGCTGAAGGCGAGAAGGCCTTTACGATTGGAATGCGAGCGGGCCAACTCGCGTTGAAGCGCAGTGGCGTATCGCCCGCCGATGTCGATCTCCTCATCTATGCGGGCGTCGGGCGTGGCTGGCTCGAGCCCGCGATGGCCAACATTTTTCAGGCGGAGCTCGGCCTCACCCGCGCCACCTGCTTTGACGTCCTCGATGCGTGCGCCTCGTGGATTCGGAGTCTGCAACTCGCCAAGGCGCTCATTACCGCAGGCGCGTACCGCACCGTGATGCTTCTCAACTGCGAGCTCAACTTCCGCGAATACGCCAATTTCGACATCGAACGCATGGAAGACCTCGAGTACGCCTTTTCGGCCTTCACCATCGGTGAAGCGGCAACCGCGACGCTGCTGGTGGGCGAATCCAGCAGCGACGACATCGTCTTGAGCTTCAGGACGTCAGGCGACAAGTGGAACCTGTGCCACATTCCGCTTTCCCACGCTGACGATTTCGTTTCGTCCTCGGTGACCGACCGATTCAAGCCGATGTCTTTCTACACCTCGCCGCGCGAGCTTATGGCCGTGGCGACCTCGATGTTGGGTACGCACTTCAACGAAACGCCGGCGCTGCGCGACCGCGCCTACGACCTGGTGATCGGTCACGAGGTGAGTCTGCCAATGACGCGAATGGTCGCGAAGCTGCTGAATGTCGACCCAGGCATTGTCTTCTCGACCCACTCACGTTTCGGCAACACGGTTTCCGCCTCATTGCCGCTCAACATCTCCATCGCAGAGGAAGAGGGTCGGCTCAAGCGCGGCATGCAGGTGTTGCTGGCGATGGGTAGCGCGGGTGTGACCTCGGCGTTCTGCGCCTTTCGGTACTAGCTTCTCTTCAATGTTAGCAGCCCGTCGGACTTGAAATGAGCCGGAATTTTGAAGCATGAAAGACTGGAATGTCTGTGCGTCTGGAGCCGTTTCGCCACCTCTTTCCATTCGAGAGTCGTTTCCACGACCACGCAGGGGTGCGCCAGCATTATGTCGATGAAGGGCGTGGCGCTCCCGTCGTGATGTTGCATGGCAACCCCACCTGGTCTTTCATGTACCGGGCGCTGATTGTCAACCTGCGCACCTCGTACCGGGTCATCGCGCCCGACCACATCGGGTGTGGTCTTTCTGATAAGCCCGACGACACCCGCTACGCCTACACTCTCGAGCAGCGCGTCCGCGACATGAGTGCCTTGCTCGAGAGCGCCGGCGTGACGCGTGACATCACGCTTGTCGTCCATGACTGGGGAGGGCTCATCGGCTTGACGTGGGCGGTGCGCCACGCTGAGCGGGTGAAACGACTCGTGATTCTCAATACGGCGGCCTTTCCGATCCCTGCGTCGACGCGATTGCCTCTCTCTATTCGCGTCTGCCGTGACACCGCGCTGGGGGCATTCTTCGTCCGTCGCTTCAACGCCTTCTCAGCGATGGCCAGTCATCTCGCACCGCAACACCGACTCGCCGCGGAGGTTCGACGCGCATACACCGCCCCCTACGACAGTTGGGCCAATCGCATCGCGACGCTCCGCTTCGTACAGGATATTCCCCTCGGCCCAAAGGACCCATCATTCGAGGTGGTACGAGAGACTGCGGCAGGTTTGGAGTCACTCCGTTCACGGCCCATGATGATTTGCTGGGGCGAGCGGGACTTCGTGTTCGACCGTCACTTTCTCGACGAATGGATCCAGAGGTTCCCCTTGGCCGAGGTGCACCGTTTTCCGGATGCAGGCCACTATGTGCTGGAAGACGCGGCTGATCGCATCGTGCCGCTCGTTCGTTCCTTTCTCGCCGCGCACCCTGTGGAGGAGCGTGTATGAGCGGCGTGGGCGGCCGTCAGGCGAGCGATTTGTCCTCTTTCCTGCGTGCGGCCGCGGTCGATCGCCCTGCGCAACCGGCGTACATCTTTGCCGACGGGGCAATTCGCTTCGATGAACTCGACCAGCAAAGTGAACTGTGCGCGCGAGGGCTGGCCGCCCTGGGCATTGAGCGGGGCGATCGCGTGGCGCTGCTGGTCCGACCAAGTCAGCCGCTCTTCGTGCTTACCTTCGGGCTTCTGCGGCGTGGGGCTGTTCCGGTGCTCATCGACCCCGGCATCGGCCGCGTGCACCTCGCGCGGTGCCTCGCAGAGGCGAGGCCCAGCGCCTTCATCGGAGTCTCTGTGGCACACGCAGCGCGCGTTTTGCTGGGCTGGGCGAAAGACTCCGTTCGCACGCTCGTGACCGTCGGCGCCCGGTGGTTCTGGAGCGGCGCTTCCTTCGACGACGTGATGAAGGCCGGTGCGCAGGCAAGGCCACGGCCCTTTCCATCGCCCGGCGCAAACGAGCTCGCCGCCATCGCATTTACCTCGGGGAGCACGGGACCGCCCAAGGGGGCGGTATATACGCATGAAACCCTCGCCGCCCAGGCGCTGTTGCTACGTGACCACTTCGGCATTCACCCCGGAGAGCGCGACCTGGCGACTTTTCCTCTTTTCGCATTCTACGACCCGGTATGGCAGGCGACGGGCGTCATTCCGCGAATGGACTTCACCCGGCCTGGTTCGGTGAATCCTCCCTGCATCATCGGGCCCGTAATCGAGCAGGGAGTCACCCATGCCTTTGGCTCCCCTGCGTTGCTCGATCGAGTGGGTCGATGGGGTGTGGAGCGCGGTGTGAAGTTGCCCACTTTGAAGCGAGTGCTCTCGGCGGGTGCACCAGTGTCTGGCCGAGTGCTCGAACGGTTCGCTCAGCTCTTGGGACCCGATGCAGAGATCCACACGCCCTACGGCGCCACCGAGGCGCTCCCGATCTGCTCCATCTCTCTGCGCGAGCTTCGCGCAGAAACCGGCGATGACACGGCACGCGGGCGTGGAGTGTGCGTCGGGCGACCGCTGCCGCAGGTGAGGCTCGAAGTGATACGAATCACCGATGCGCCCATCGAAAATTGGTCCGATGCCTTGCGCGTGCCACCAGGTGAAGTGGGCGAGTTGGTGGTGTGGGGTCCCAACGTCTCGAGGGAGTACTGGAATCGGCCCGAGGCAACCCGGCTGGCCAAAATTCTTTCGGCGGCGGGTGAAGTCGGACATCGCACCGGAGACGTGGGGTCGATTGACGCGCTGGGGCGGGTCTGGTTCTGCGGCCGCAAATCGCACCGGGTGGTGACACAGTCAGAAACGCTCTTCAGCGTCGCGTGTGAGGGAGTCTTCAACCAGCACCCGCGAGTGCGTCGAACGGCCCTCGTTGGAATGGGAACGGCTCCTCAGCAGCGACCCGCGCTGTGTGTCGAGGTGGAGAACGACGGAACGGTCGATCGTTCCGAAATCAGGCGCGAGCTGTTGGCCCTAGGCGCAGCATGCACCTCGACGCGCAACGTCCAGACGATTCTCTTTCACCACCGGTTTCCAGTCGATATTCGTCACAACGCGAAGATTTTTCGCGAACGCCTCGCCGTGTGGGCAGGCAGGCAGGTTTCATGAGAACCCTCGTCACCGGCGGAGGCGGCTTTCTGGGCCGCGCCATCATAGAGCAACTCTTGGCGCGCGGAGATCATGTCAGGAGCTTCGCGCGGGGGAGCTACCCAGACCTCTCGGTGCGCGGTGTCGAGGTCGTCCAAGGCGATGTCGCCAACGCAGATGCAGTGCTCCGAGCCGTGCGGGGGGTTGAGGTGGTGTTCCATGTGGCGGCGAAGGCAGGGCTCTGGGGGCGTGCTGTCGACTTCTTCAACGCCAATGTCTTGGGCACCGACAACGTCATTCGGGCCTGCCAACAAGCGGGCATTGCTCGGCTTGTCTACACCAGCTCGCCCAGCGTCGTCTTCGACGGACGTGACATGGAAGGGGTCGACGAATCCGTGCCGTATGCCCCGACGTACCATGCACACTACCCACGCACGAAAGCGCTCGCTGAGCAGCGGCTGCTGGCCGCCAACTCGAGCGCGCTGGCGACAATCGCGTTGCGCCCCCACCTGCTCTGGGGCCCCCACGACACGCAGCTCACCAAGTCGATTCTCGCTCGGGGCCGCTCGGGAACACTCGTGCGCATTGGAAGCCGAGACCCACTCGTCGACTTCACCTACGTCGACAACGCCGCGTTGGCACACCTGCTTGCTGCCGACAAACTGACGCTGGGAGCGCGCGTCTCGGGAAAGCCGTTCTTCGTTTCGCAAGGTGAGCCGGTGCCGCTGTGGACCTTTGTCGATCGCCTGCTGGCAGCCGGCTCACTTCCGCCGGTGCAACGCACGATTTCGCCTCGCGTGGCATATGGCGCTGGAGCGCTGCTCGAACTCGCCTATCGCGTCTTGCCGCTCAAGGGAGAGCCGAGGCTCACGCGTTTCTTGGTCGAAGAACTCTGTACGGCTCATTGGTTTAACATTGGCGCCGCACGCCGGGAACTTGGTTATGCACCCATCGTCTCCATCGAAGAAGGCCTCCGCCGCTTGCGTGCGTCACTTCGTGCCGCTTGAAGCGCGCAAGCGCACACTCGGCGCCCTTTTGTGGTTCTCTTCGGCCGAGCGCCGGCTTCTGGCTCTCGTCACCGCCGTTCCGCTCGCGGCCTCGGTGATCAAGCTCACGGCGCTCGTTGCTTACGGACGAAGTGCTGCCAAATCCGCGCCGATTCCATTCCCACGACCATCTTGATTCCATTCGACGGGAAGAAGTCCCCAGGACTTCGCCGGGCACAAGCTCTGGACGCGTTGAACGAAATCCGATAGATTCGGCGCATGTCAGCGGTTGCCGCAATGAGTCCTCCTCAGCGGCGCCCAGTCCTAAAAAAATATCATGGTGCGCAGATTCAACGCTGGCTCTTTGGTGCGTGGACGGCTCTCGTTTTTGCGTTCCTCTACATCCCGATCCTTCTCCTTATCATTTTTTCCTTCAACAGCTCGCGTCTCAACATCCGTTGGGAAGGGTTTTCGTTGAAGTGGTATGGGGCGCTTCTCGATAACAATATTCTTCTTACCGCATTCAAAAGCAGCCTTATCGTCGCGTCGGCGACGACGGTTCTCGCGACGCTGCTGGGCACCATCGGAGCCTGGATGCTCTACCGCTACCGGTTCCCCTTCCAGCGCGTCATCGGTCTTCTGATCTTTATTCCCATGGTGATGCCCGAAGTGCTCATGGGGGTCAGCCTCCTTGCTGAATTTGTCCAACTTCTCAGGCTCCCCCTCGGATACGTGACGCTCATCATTGCCCACACCACGTTTTGTTTTCCGTTTGTGCTCGTCGGCATCCAGGCCCGGCTGCAGGGCCTGGATCCCTTCCTCGAAGAAGCCGCCCTCGACCTGGGGGCCACACCCGCCAGGGCTTTTCGGCTCGTCATTGTGCCCTACCTCATGCCGTCGATCATTTCCGGCGCATTAATGTCCTTCACCCTTTCACTGGATGAATACATCGTCTCCGTCTTCACTGCGGGCTCCCAATCGCAGACGCTTCCGCTTAAGATCTATGGAATGGCAAAGGTTGGTCTCAACCCTCAACTTAACGCGTTGAGCGCGATTTTTGTCATCGCCACGATTCTCCTCGTCTTGTTCAGTGAACTCTTGACCCGTCGAAAAACTCCATGAAAGAAGTCGCCCATCCTTTGATGTTGGCCGTGCTTGCGGCGCTAACGCTTACCGGCTGCGGAAAAGCGCCCGAACCCACGCCGGCAAGCCAACCTACTACCGCTTCACCGACCACCACCCCCGCGCCTCAGCAAGCCGCGGCTGAGCCGCTTGGCGATCCCGAGAAGAGGCTCAATCTCTTCTGTTGGTCGGAGTATGTGCCGCAGGAAATCATCGATACCTTCACCAAGGAAACGGGCATCAGCGTCTCGACGGAAAGCTATGCGTCGAACGAGGAAATGCTCGCCAAGCTCCTCGCCGGCGGCGGGACTTACGATCTCATCCAACCCAGTGAATACGTGATTGAAGGGTTAATAAAGGAAAACCTCCTCACTCCAATTGATCACGCGGCGATTCCGAATATGAAAAATATTGCCCCGGAATTCACGAACATGTCCTTCGATCCTGGCAACAAATTCTCCATCCCCTACATGGCGGGTGTGGTGGGCATTGTGGTGAATACTGAGCTCGTCCAGGATGACATCAAGAGCTACAACGATGTCTTCCAAAGCAAGTTCAGCAAGAATATCGTCGTTCTCGACGATGCGCGCGAAATCGTGGGCTGGGCCTTTGACACCCTTGGCATCCCCATCAACGATGTCACGGATGAAAACCTCGAGAAGGTAAAGCCCATCCTCGCCAAATGGCTGCCGCTTGTGAAGGTCTTCGATTCGGATAGCCCCAAGACCGCCCTTCTCAACGGAGATGTCGCCCTTGGGATCGTTTGGGGCGGCGAAGGCGCCATTCTGCTCAATGAAGACAAGAAATTTAAATGGGTTGTACCCGCAGAAGGCGCGCATCTGTTCGTGGATAATCTTGCCATTCCGAAGACAGCCACACACGTGAAGAATGCACAGCTCTTCATGAACTTTGTCCTAAGACCAGACATTAGCGCAAAAATTTCGGATGCCTTTCCGTACTTGAATCCGAACGCCGCGGCGCGCGAACTCTTGACACCCGCGCAACGCGGCAATCCCGCGAGCTACCCGACAGCGGATGAGCTGGCAACAATGCAAACCTTCAAGGACATTGGCGAACAGGCCACGAAGGTCGACGAACTCGTGACGTCCCAGAAAGCGGAATAATATGGCGGGCATAGCGCCAATGACAGCAATGCGGGCTGACGCCGCCTATAAGCGGTCGCCGGGTCTTCCGGCGTGGCTCGTGCTCGCGCCGCTCCTCGCGTGGCTGATGGTCTTCGTGGTCGTCCCAACCATTATGCTCGTGCTCTTGAGCTTCGGCGAGCAAAAGGGCCTCGGGACGATCCATTTTACGCTGACGCTCGACAACTACGTACGAGCCTTCAACTGGATTTGGCTGAAGGTCCTGCTCATCTCAGTCTGGTATGCTCTCCTGACCACAATTCTCTGCGTGGTCATCGGCTACCCTGCCGCCTACTTTATCGGGCGATCGCCCGAAAAAATGCGGAACATCCTGCTAATGCTCGTCATGATCCCCTTCTGGACGAGCTTCCTTATCCGCACCTATGCCTGGATCACCATCTTGAGCAAGGAGGGTCTGGTCAATGCCTTCCTGGTTTCCGCAAAGATCATCCCGGAGCCAATTACAATTCTTTACACGCCCTTCGCGTCTGTCCTCGGATTGGTTTACAATTACCTGCCTTTCATGATATTGCCAATATACACAAATGTGGAGCGCCTTGATAATGCCATGATTGAGGCTGCCTACGATCTCGGGGCTGGACCCGTGCGCGCCTTCTCACAAGTCATCATTCCACTCACAAGGCCCGGCATCGTGGCCGGGGCGCTGCTTGTCTTTGTGCCCTCAATCGCCATGTTCGCCATCACAAACCTGATGGGTGGCGGCGACCCTCCCACCATTGGCGAAGTCATTTACAAACAATTCACCTCTGGCCGCAATCAGCCCTTCGGAGCCGCCCTGGGTTGCCTGCTGCTTCTCATTTTCTTTATTTCGCTCTGGCTCACCAGGCGCCAACGCGAGGAATAAAACCTGCCTTCCCTACTCACAGTTCACGCGCGGTCGTGCGCGCGATATACGGATCATCGAATCCAACACACATCATGCGAAAAACCAAAATAATCTGCACTCTCGGCCCCGCCAGTGATTCACCAGAAAAGCTTCGCGCTCTGATCATCGCTGGCGCCAATATCTTCCGCCTCAACATGAGCCACGCGACGCACGATTGGGTGCGCACCGTGGTGAAGGATATCCGCAGGATTTCCTCCGAACTCGGTGTCATCACGGGTATCCTGCTCGACACCCAAGGCCCTGCCATCCGCACCGGCGACTTGCCCACAAAGCTCAATCTTAAACCAGGCGATATCTTCGACTTCACCGTGCGCGGCGAACAGAGCGAGGATGTGCATTCGGTCGATGTCAACTATGCGGGGCTCGTCGATGACATTTCGGTCGGAGACGTCGTGCTCGTCGACAACGGTGTCATCCATATGAAAGTCTTGTCCAAGGACTACCATCGTATTCGCTGTCAGGTGCTGACCGAGGGTGTTCTGGGTTCCAGGCGCCACATCAATCTGCCGGGCGTCAAAGTCAATCTGCCGCCGCTCACTGAGAAGGACTTGGCCGATATCAAAGTCGGAGTCTCCGTCGGAGTCGACTACGTCGCACTGAGCTTTTGCCGGCAGGCTTCGGACATCGAGGCTCTCAAGCGCGTTCTTGGAGAGCATGGCAGCCAGGCGCGTGTCGTTGCGAAAATTGAGGATCAGCACGCCGTTAGTGTCCTTGAGGATATCATCGACAAATGCGATGCGATCATGGTCGCCCGCGGGGATCTCGGGATCGAGTGTCCCATGGAAGAGCTTCCAATCATCCAGCGACGCACCGTCATGAGATGCATTCAGAAGGGCCGGCAGGTTATCGTTGCAACGCACATGCTTGAATCGATGATCGAGAACCCCATGCCGACTCGAGCGGAGATCACCGATGTGGCAAACGCCGTCTTCGAACAGGCGGACGCAATCATGCTCAGCGGCGAGACAACCGTCGGCAAGTATCCGATCGAATGCGTGCAAGTCTTTGATCGTGTAGCACGCCGCTTTGAACAGATCGGCGGCGCAGGTTTTCACGAGGAGGCCGAGACACTAAGCATCCGTCACAAGGCGGTCCGGTCTGCGGTCGAACTCGCGAATTCTCTTCCGGAGTCGAAGATTGTTGTTTTCACCCGGCGCGGCTTTATGGCAGACCATTTCAGTCAGCTTCGTCCTGAAAAGGCACCCATCTACGCCTTCACACCCACCGAAGAAGTCGCACGCCGCCTCACACTGAATTGGGCGACCATTCCCATTGTGATGAGCTTCGACCTCGACCCCGAACATACCATTGCTGAGGCTGAGAAACTTCTGCTCGACCGGGGAATGGCTCAGATTGGCACACAGCTTGTCGTTCTCACCGATATCATGGCCGGAAACGAACGCTTCGATTCGATTCAGATCCGTCGCATCGTGTAAGTTTGAGGACGAAAAAAACCTGGATTCTCGCCGGAGAGCCGCATGCTCATGACCGGCGAGGGAGAGTGTTTTAGCTGCTTGCCCGGAGGCGAGCGCTCTGTACAGGTAAGTCATGTCACCCCCGGCGTTGGCAGATCAAATTTGGAACTGGTGCCGGGTGATCACGAAGATTCCCTTTCTTGGTGTGATCATTCTGGCGTTGATCATGCAGGCAACGAAGGAATACTACCCGTTCTCCCACTATCCGATGTATTCGGACCTGCCTCCCTCGGTCGAGTATTACTACCTGACCACCAGCAAGGGAGAGCCGCTTCCTCAAGTTCGCTTCTTTGGGTTTTCCACCAGCTGGACGAAGAAAATGCTCAACAGCCGCCTTAGGAAAATCACGGGTGGAAGGGACATCGACGACGCCAGCCCTGCGGAAATCAAGGAGGCCGGACAACAGACCCTTCAGTATCTGATGGATCACTGCAAGGACCACCAAAGGGCCAAGCTCGTCGCAGAGGGGCTTCAGCTCCATTGCGTCTTTGTGAAGCGCAGTGGGAACCGGCTCACCAGAAGACCTTCCGTTGTTGCTGAGCTGCCGGGCCGATGAAGCAACTTCTCGCGAGCCTCCGGCGAATCCGCGAAATCGTTATCCCCTTCGGCCAATGGGAGATGTTTCTCATGCGGCTGTTTTGCAGCCTCCATTTCTACGACACACTTCCGCAGCGGGTGACCTTTTCCACCATGCCATTCCCTAACGGCCTGGCGCGACTGATTGATTTCACCTTCCTGGCAGATCCGGGTCTCTGGGCCGTGCTGAGAGGGTTCTCCATTCCGTGCCTGATCGCTTACACTCTGGGTCGCTTCAGTCTTCCCGCCTTGACATATCTCATAGCGCTTATCGTGTCGTTTGGCACTCTGCGCAATTCGCAAGGCGCCATCGGCCATAGCACGCAGCTTCTTGCGCTCGTCATGCTGGCACAGTGGGGTATGAGCCTGATTGACCTGCTGGCAAAGCCTCACAAGGCAATGGCGCTTTGGAGGACCGACACAGAAGGTAAACGAAGGATGATCCACGCTGCTCGGGTAGTGATGGCCGCGGCTTATCTGACGACGGCGATTAGCAAGATCGATCGCAGCAACGGGCGCTGGCTCATGGATCTCCCCAATCTGTCCGTCCAAATCGTCAAGACCCAAGCCAACGACTACTACAATACCCTTGAACCGATTAAGCCGCCCCTGGCGGAAAGGCTGCCCGACCTGATTGCGGAGCATCCCAATCTGGCGCGAATATTCTTTGCCCCGGGGCTGCTCATCGAGCTCTTCTTTTTTCTCGGATTGCTGGGGCGCCGATGGTCGGCCGGCATGGGCCTCGCCGCGATTGGACTTCATCGCTCCATCGAGCTTCTCATGGGGCTCAGATTTGCCAGTCACGAAGTGCTGCTCTGGATTTTCTTTGTAAATGTGCCATTTTGGGTCGCGAAGGGCGCCGCTCTGATTCTCAAGCGGCTGCGTCCCGGACAACACGTTGCCTTCGAATGAAACCTATTACTCTCTTTTACGATGCCGATTGCGGGATCTGCACAGCGTGCGTGAACTGGGTCGTTCGAAAGACAGAATCGGCCGCCGTGCGAAAGAGCGACGCGGTCATTTCAAAATAGACAAGTTATCACCCGGTCAAATCGCGCGCGAGGATAGCCACTTCTTGAGCAGGCGCTCCGGAGCACTCGGAACCCCATAGCCGTTAAGCCGCGCAAGAACATATCCTGCCGCGCATCCACCAAGATGCGCCGCATGTCCAATCCATGGCTCGAATCCGACAAGGAGAAACAGAAGCGACGATCCTGCCAAGCCCCAGCCCAGATATTTTGCGCGGAACTTCAAGGGGATGACGAAAAACAGGAGCACCACGATCTGCGTTTCCGGAAACATGGTGGCGAAGGCGAGGATGACACCGCATACCGCCCCAGACGCGCCAAGCAAGGGAATGTTCCCTCCTTCCAAAAGGATCTGGGCGAGTCCGCCTGCCACGGCGGAGGCCGCATAAAGCGCGAGAAACCGGCCTCTTCCCATCACGCGTTCTACGATCCGGCCGGCGAACCAAAGTGCGACCATGTTGAAAAGAAGATGCCAGATGTTCCCATGCAGAAATGCGTGCGTGATGAGCTGCCACCATCGGCCTTCCTCCATGCCCGCCGCGCTCAAAGCGTAGAGATCCTGCAAGCGGTTCTGCAGGTCGGGCCTTAACCCTTGATAAACGAAAATTCCGGCGTTGATTGCAATGAGAACGACAACCGCGCTTACCCGCCTCCGCTTTCCCGTCATCAGCCAAAACCTATGCAGATTTGTTTCCCGTGTCCAATGCGCGAGGAACAAGAACGTTGAGTTTGCCAATTGAAAAACCGAATTCGTATGGCAAGGTGCCGGTTAATTCCCCATCAATCTCCACTGGCACCTGCTCGCGGCTCGTAAGCCGGAGACCGCGGCTCTGAAAGTACTCCACATCCGGAAGAGCCGGGTGGTTGCCAAAGACGATCGCTTGAAAGTAACGGATTAAATCCCAATGACTCTGATTTTGAAACACCAAGACGTCCAGAAGACCATCGTCAAGCCGCGCATTCTTGAAAAGCACGAAGGGACCGCCATACAAACGGCCATTTCCAACCAACACGAAACTGCCTTCGCGCGGAGCGCCATCCACCGGCTCGATGCGAATCTTCGGCGGCTGCCGTGCCGCCACCTGGGCCAGCGTGAGAAGGTAGCTCATTGGCCCAAGGGCCTTCTTGGAGTCCGGCGTTGTGTGGCGCACCACCTCAGCATCGAGGCCCACTCCAGCAAGTTGCACGAAGTATTCCTGGTTGGCTCTGGGAAGATCGACCTGACGGATACAACCGTCTTCAATCACCTGCCAGGCCTTCGCGAGATTGTTTTGGGGAATTCCCAGTTCGGTTGCGAAGACATTCATCGTGCCGACGGGCAGGATTCCAAAATTAACATGCGCACCCGCCATCCCATTGACCACTTCGTTGATGGTTCCGTCACCACCCGCGGCCACAATCGTATCATACCCTTGCGCCACTGCGCGCACGGCCAGGGCCCCTGCGTCGCCAGGGGAACCGGTACTTCGCACGATCACCTGGTGCGAGAGCGATGCGATCTTGTCGCGCAACGCCTTAGCGCGTTCACCCCGAGCGGCGGGATTCAAAATCACGAGAATTTTTGGAATCTTGTTCACGCTTCACATTCCGGAAAAGTTTCGTAGCTTCCCCGCGTGCCCACATTTGCCAAGCGATTTCTTTTCATTGCGGCTGGCGTTCTCGCGGCAGCGGCAATTGTCCTTCTTTGCATCAATTTGTACCTGCAATCTGATGGCGTTCAACAGCGTATCCGGGACGCGGCGGCTCGATCTCTGGGCGCCGAGCTCAAGATCCGGAGCACCGTGTACACGCCCTGGAGCGGATTTGTCCTTCGCGGAATTAGCGTGCCGGATCCAACAAATGCAAACCTTAACGCCGCCGAAGCCACGGCTCTGCGAGTGCGATTTGCCCTCGCCCCGCTTCTGAACAGACGTTTCGTCGTCACGGAATGCACACTTTTCGAACCGAAATTGATTGTTCGCCAGCTCGAAAACGGCGACTGGCTCATTCCGATGCTCCCGGGACGCACACAAGTTCCGGAAGCCTCGAGCGAACATTCGCTCTCCACCGCAAAAGGAGCATCTTTCAAAGCGGAACTTCAGCATTTCCGGCTTCGCGGTGGAAACGTCGTTTTCCTCAACGCAAAGAACCGCGCAATAGTCACCCTGGATAGGACCGATATCAGCGGCCAAATCGCCCTCGACCGTTCTGCAGCGGGGATTTTCGAGATTGGAAAGGCGGATTTGTTCAACTCGCTCAAGCCGCGCAAGATCGGCGGCCCCTTCACGTGGGATAGCAAGGTGCTCGATCTTCCCGACATTCAGGGCTCACTCGCGGGAGGGAAGCTCGTCGGCAAGTATCGGGTCGAGAGCAGCGAGCAGCCCTCCTTCGTCCTCGCGCTCCAACTCACCGGGGTCCTTTTGCGAAAGCTCGCCGAGGATGCGCAAGTCGAGCCGGGCAAGACGGAAGGCGTTCTCCATGGCTCGCTTAATCTCGGCGGCGACCCGCGCAATAGCGACTCGATTACCGGGACGGGCCACTTCGAACTGGTTTCCGCGAAACTCAAGCCGGTGGATTTTCTTATTAAGTTGGGCGAGTTGCTCCAAATCGACGAACTTCAACTGCTCAAATTGAGCGACGCGAGGCTGGACGTGACCATCCGCGATGAACGAGTCCAAGTGGACGATGTCATCCTAAGATCGGATAATCTCATCCTGCGTGGGAAGGGGCCCGTCCGCTTCAATGGAAAAATGAACCTCGATGCGAGATTGCTCGTTAATCCCAAGCTTCAGCACCAACTCAGGGGGGTGATTGGAAAGAACTTGGTCGATTCGGAAGATCCAGAATACCGCCAGATCCCTTTCACTGTGACGGGTAGGATCGATAGCCCGAAAACCGACCTTCTCGACAAGCTTATCGGCGCCAATGTCGGCCAGGACGTTGGCGGAATCCTGATAAATATTCTGCGCCCCAGCGTGCCGCAGAAGTCCGAAGACAAGAAGGAAGAGAAACCCCCGGGAAATTGATCCCATGCGCGTCATAGCCGGCGAAGCTCGCGGCCTGCCGCTCAGCACACCTTCTCCGCGTGTCCGCCCAACAATGGATCGCGTCCGGGGAGCAATCTTTTCTAGCCTCGGCGATGCCGTGCCCGGAGCCCGGGTGCTCGACCTCTTTGCGGGCTCCGGTGCGATGGGAATCGAGGCGCTCAGCCGCGGGGCGGCTTCAGCGGTCTTCGTGGATTCCAACCCGCGCTGCGCAGCGTGCGTGCGTGAGAACCTTCGCCGCGGCCGACTGGAGGCTTCCGTGCAAGTCATGGACGCGCTGAAGTTTCTCGATCTGTATGCCGCGGGAAACTTCGACTTGATCTTCGCGGACCCTCCGTACGCCAAATCTTCTGCCGACCGCGACTTCGCCGCAGAGCTGCTCCAACTTCCCGCCTTGGTTGGCGCGCTCCGCCCGAGCGGCACGTTCGTTCTTGAGCGCCTCGCCGGAAGCAAAGAACCAGACACAAGCGCCCTTTCGCTTGTCCGAGTCCGCCGCTATGGCGAGAGTGAGATCGCGTATTACATTCGCGCCTAAGAGACGAAATGACCGCGGTCCGCATCCTCTACAATCTCGCTTTCCCCTTCGTCTTGCTCGCGCTCCTGCCTGGATTCCTTTTCCGCATGCTCAAGCGCGGAAAATATCGTCACAAATTCGGGCAGCGATTTGCCATCTATTCGCCGCGCGTTCGTCAGAAGCTTTCACGCGGAGGATGGACTTGGGTGCATGCAGTGAGTGTCGGCGAAGTATTGATCGCCTTGAAACTCATTCGTGAAATGAAGAACCGCGATCCGCAGCTTCCCGTCGTGCTTTCCACGACCACTTCGACCGGCTTCGCACTGGCTAGCCGGGAGCAAGGCGAAAACTTCGAAACAATCTACAACCCGATTGATTTCTTCTGGACGGCGAGGCGTGCCGTTCGCCTGATTCGGCCGCGGCGCCTTATTCTCGTCGAAGCAGAAGTGTGGCCCAACCTCACGGCTGAGGCGAAAGCCCGCGGCGCCACTCTGGCGCTCGTCAATGCGCGCCTCTCCAGCCGCTCGGAGTCCCGCTATCTGATGATCCGTCCGCTTGCATCGGCGATATTCAACCAACTTGATCTCCTGTGCGTTCAGGAACCCGCCGATGCAAAGCGCTGGGAATCTTTGGGCGTCGATGCGCGGAAAATCCTCTGCACGGGCAGCATAAAATTCGACGACCAAGGGGAAGACAGCCGCGTCCGCCGGAATTTCCGCCAGGCCCTTGCGGAACTCGGCGTCGGCGAATCCGCTCCGGTCATTCTGGCAGGAAGCACCCATTCCGGGGAGGAACGTCTGATCGGCGAGATTGTGATAGGGCTGAAAAAAGATTTCCCGAGCATTTTTTACCTAGTGGTCCCGCGGCACGCCGAGCGCTGGAGGGAAGTGCGCGAACAATTGGATCGGCTCGGGCTCCGGGTGGCGCTCCGCAATGGCGAACAACGCGTCCTCGAAAACCCCGATACTCTCCTGGTGAATACCACAGGCGAGCTTCGCGATTGGTTTGACCAGGCAACGCTGGTCTTTGTCGGCAAAAGCCTGACTGCCCATGGGGGACAAAATCCGGCGGAGGCCGTCGCAGCGGGGAAGGCCGTGGTTTTCGGACCGAACATGGAGAATTTTTCGTCTTTGGCTGCTCAGCTCGTTCGAGAGGGTGGCGCCTCGCAAGTCGCCGACGCCACAGAACTCGAACAGAAGTTCCGCGAACTGCTCTTGCATCCTGAGAAACGCGCCGAGCTTGCAGCCAATGCTGCCAAATGCCTCGATGCCCATCGTGGCGCTACCGCGCGAACATGCCGGGCGCTGGAGGAATTCGAATCGCTTCGATAAGCGCGCCCCTTGCATCGATCAGGAGCCAAGCTTTTTCTGCAGAATCTCCCCGGCAAGTTGCGGGTTGGCCTTACCCTTGGAGAGCTTCATCAACTGGCCTTTCAGAAAGTTCAGCGCGGCCATTTTGCCGCCTCTGAAGTCCGCCGCGGGACCGGGATTCGCACGAATGACCTCGTCGGCAAGCGCCTCAATGGCGCCCGTGTCACTGACTTGTTCAAGCCCCCTTTCCTTTACGATTTCGGTCGCCGGCCTGCCGCTGGCAAACATCTCGGCAAAGACCTCTTTCCCCTGTTTGGAGTTGATCTTCCCATCCTCAATCAGGTTCACCAATTCATCGAACGCTGCGGGCGTGATCGGACATTCAGCGATCGTCTTGTTTGCCGCCGAGAGAGCGCTCTGGAGATCGTTAAGAATCCAATTGGAGACACTCTTCGGCTTCTTGGCGCCCCCCGCGGCGGCTTCGAAATAGCCGGCAGTGGACAGATCGCTGGCGAGCACCGCCGCATCGTACTCGGTCACGCCAAAATCCGCGACATAGCGGGCACGCTTCTCCCAAGGGAGCTCTGGCTCCTGCAGGCGCGCAGCTTCAAGGATCGACGCGGTCTTGACCGGCAACAAATCGGGATCGGGAAAATAGCGATAGTCGTGCGCGCTTTCCTTAACGCGCATCAGCTGGGTTTCACCACGCACGTCGTCCCAGCGACGAGTCTCCTGCTCGAGCGTGCCCCCGGCTTCCAGCACCTCGATCTGGCGGCGAATTTCAAAATCCAGCGCACGGCGAACACCGGAAATCGAATTCAGATTCTTGAGCTCGATCTTGGTGCCCCACTCTTCCGTTTCCGCAAGCCGAACGGAAACGTTGACGTCGCAACGCAGTTGCCCTTTTTCCATGTCCGCGTCGCTGATTCCGCCATAAATGACCACCTGCTGAAGGACGGCAAGATACGCGAACGCCTCTTCCGGAGCGGCGATATCTGGCTCGCTGACGATCTCGAGCAGAGGAGTGCCTGCACGGTTGAAATCAATGCCCGTAGTGCTCTCCATGTGAAAACTCTTGGCGACATCTTCCTCGAGATGAATACGGACGAGGCGAATCTTCTTATCCTTCGTCGCTATGGACTTTTGGGCATCCTTCGGATACGCGAGATCGTGAAGCGGGACGGCCCCGCCAAGGCAGAACGGCAGGTCATACTGACTGATCTGATAGTTTTTGGGCATGTCCGGATAGAAGTAATTCTTGCGGTCAAATTTGCAGACCGCCGGAATCTCGCAACCGAGCATGAGTCCCGCCAGCGCCGTGAGGCGCAACGCCTCTTCGTTCATGACAGGAAGCGCACCAGGAAATCCGAGGCACACGGGACAGACCCTGGTGTTCGGCTCGGCGCCATGCTCCACGGCACAGGAACAAAACATTTTTGTCTGCGTTTTTAGCTGCACGTGAACTTCGAGACCAATAGTGGCAATGTATTTCGGCATGAGAGTTACTTTCGTTTCTTCGGAGGCGGCGCCGGAGAGGGTGAATGAGAAGGCGGGGGAGATTCCAGTGCGAATTTGAGTGCGGCTCGCAGGTCGATCTTTTTGAGTTGCTCGGCCAGTGCCGGATCTTCGACGGCAGCGGCGACGGTTTTGTTACCAAGAAGCAGAAAAATGTTCTTCTCCTTTGAGGCCCGCATGACACTGGGATCGTTCATGAGGTCGAGAATCCGTGGATTTTGCAGGATTTTCTGAATTCCGGGATATTCGAGAAAACGCAGCATCGTCTGCTGATCGCTTGTCACCTTTCCGATCTGAAGCAGGAGTTCGTAGAAGTCTGGTGGAAGCGCATCGACCGACTCGAGCAAACGCCCGGCGTAGCCGAGTTCGAGCGATTCCTTAAGCGTCAGGAGCCCGTCTGCCACCCTCGGCTGGGTCGGCCGAGGTTTGTCCGGCTGGGTCTCGACCCGTGATTCCGCGAATGTGCCGAGACTGCGAACGATCGAAATGCCTCCCCAGAGAACTGCCAGTCCAACCAAAAGGCCAAAAAAGGCTCCTCCAGCACCCCAGAGAATCCGGAACACGCCGGAACCCTGATGCTCGGTCCGTTTGAAGAGCACCGCCCCCAGAATCCAAATCGCGACAAACAAGAAAATTCCAAGCCCACCCCCTACGACAATGCCGGCGAGGAACCCGGGTAAATTGCCAAGGCCGCCGAATGGCGCCGCGACGAGTTTCGCGGCAAGCAAACCCAGCGACGTAGAAACCAAGATGGCCGCGAGGTGCACGCCGCTGCGGACGACGCCGACCCGCCAACCGCGCCAGATCTCCCACAGCAGAAAAATGATGCCCGCGAAGAAAAGCGCCGTCTGCCAGAGTGGCGAGCCGTGCTGCATGGAGATTATCGCGGCAGGCAATCCTGCGCGTGCTGGCGCAGGGCATGATCGCAAAATACGAGGGCTGCCATTGCCTCGACCATCGGCACGGCACGCGGAAGCACACAGGGATCATGCCTGCCGCGTGCGGCAAGCTCGGTGTTCTGCCCGGACACGGTCACGGTTTGCTGTGGCTTCGCGATAGTAGCGGTGGGCTTGAAAGCGATGCGAAAAACAATGGGCTCGCCGTTACTAATCCCGCCCTGAATTCCGCCTGAGAGGTTGGTCACAGTGCGAACGCGGAGCGCTTCCATCCGGAAAGCATCGTTGTGCTCCGAACCTTTGAGCCGGGCTCCGGCAAAGCCCGAGCCGATTTCAAAACCTTTGGTCGCGGGCAGGCTGAGCATGGCTTTCGCAAGATCTGCCTCAAGCTTGTCGAAGACCGGCTCGCCGAGTCCGGGAGGCGCGCCACGAACGACCCCTTCGATCAGGCCGCCCACAGAGTCTCCTTCGCTTCGAACCTGCTTGATCCGCTCGATCATCGCCGCAGCCGCCGCAGCATCCGGGCATCGCACCGCATTGGCCTCGATCTCCTGGAGAGTCACCGTTTCCGGATTCACCTTCGACTCGATGTGCTCAATTGCGAAAACGTAGGCCAGAATTTCAAGCTCTGGAAAGAGGGCCTTCAAGACCTTCTTTGCCACCGCACCGGCTGCGACCCTTCCGATGGTTTCTCGCGCCGACGCGCGCCCACCGCCCTGCCAGTTGCGAATGCCATACTTCGCCTGATAGGTAAAGTCGGCGTGGGATGGTCGGAATGTCGTTTCCATCTCCCTGTAAGCCTCGGGCCGGGCGTCGGTATTTCGCACCCAAATCGAAATGGGAGTTCCCAGCGTCGATCCCTGGAAAACCCCTGACAGAATCTGGCAGGTATCTTCCTCCTTGCGGGGAGTGACAATGTCGCTTTGACCCGGACGTCTCCGATCGAGTTCGGGCTGAATATCCTCTTCCGAAAGTGTAAGCCGCGGAGGACATCCATCAATTACCACCCCCACTCCGCCTCCATGAGATTCACCCCATGTCGCGATGCGGAAAACTTCACCAAAAAAACTTGCCATCTCCCCACGAAAAATACGGTCTCCTTGCAAACGGTGACAGGAGAAAAATCATGCTGCTCTCGGAGGGCGCACGGGCGCCCCGGTCAAAAACCAATTCCACAACATCAGGGCCGCCGCAAGCAGAAGCCAGGCGGGATCGAGGAATTCCCCGGTCGCATGGCTCTGGCGGATGGATTCAACCGAATGATTCTCGATGCGCCCGCTGGCTGCCTGACGGAAATCGGATTCGCGGGAGTCAGAGAATTGAGCCGCTCCATCGAAAAGAACACTGCCGTCCGGTCCTTTGACTGAAAAAAAGCCGGGAACGTCTGGAGCGAGTATAGTCCCGACCCCAGCCACGGAAATTTTTTGGCGCGTTTCGACATTCGCAGCCTCCGGAGCCACCTTTTCTGCGCGGCGCGTGGCAAGGAAGCGATATATGAGCAAGCCAAACGCGGGCAGGTGCACGGCATTCGATTGCCGGATGTCGAAATTGAACATCAATTGTGGAGATTTGTCCCCTATTCGCAGGAAAATGAGCGCTCGCTCGCCCTGCCAGAGAAGCGGCATATCGCCGTCGTGAAAGCTGATACCGAATGTGTCTCGAGCGACTAGCCCTTGCCAGTTCAGGCTTTCCATCAGCGAATGATTCTCTGCAAAAATCGTGCCCGAGAGCAATTTCCCCGGCATTCCCGAATCCTCGGCAAAAACGATGGCCGCCCCAGCGAAGGCTCGCGGAGTCAAAGGGTTGAACGCTTCGAATGAAACATCCTGCCCCCCATCTGTTGCGATACTCAAAGGCTCAGCGATCCGAAGCATTTGCTCGAAAAGAGCGCGGAATCCCTCGTTTTCAGCAACCCGAATCGCAAGAGTCTTGGACTGAGGCCGAACCAGCGGCAGCCGGTTGTCTAAAACAAACCGGTCGTCTCCAAGTTCGAGGTTCAGCTTGTCCATTCCCGCAGGCAATTCTCCCGAAATATCTGTGGTTGCGCCGGGATCGAGGTGGTGGGTGCGCCACTCCGCCTCGCCGGCAATCCGCCAGCGCACGTCGCGAGTTTTTGCGCCGAAGTTTTTCAAGAGGGCGCTCCAGCGTCCATCCTGAATGCCGGCGCCAAGAAAGCCGGCATTGTCAATCGGCTCGCCGACGGCCACCCAGGAAACATCGAAGGCCTTTTCAGTCTCGGGCTGATGGTCGGTGAAATAGACTATCGATCCCTTTTCTCCTGCAAGCGTCCGAGCCAGGCGAAGCGCCTCATTGACATCATGAGTGCCCAGCGTCGGACGCCAAGCGCGCTCAGCCTCTGCCAGAACATCAGAAAGCTCAGAACCGAGAGCCATTCGCGAGCCGTCCGAACGCAAGAAAATCCATTGGGTACGAGCAGCGGCGGATTTCATTCGTCTCAACTCGCTGGCGGCGACCTGCAAGGTCTTCTCTCGAAATGCGCTCATCGAAGCGGACGAATCAAAAACCGCCACGACCGTCTGGACGCTCGTCGAGTCGATCCAGCGCGGTTGGGCAGCAAGCCAGGCCAGAGCGACGACCACGAGAATTTGCACCCAAAGCGGCAGAGAATTCCGCAGTCTCCGAAAGCGCTTTCCGCCTTCGCTGGATGGATGGGCGCGCTGAACAAGAAACAGGGTGCTCACCACCATCCGGCGTGACTTTCGTCGCAGAAGGTGAATCAGGATAATACCGCCGATGCCGGACAAGACGAGGAAACCCAATGGGTTCGCGAAGAAAAATCCCATTCAACAGGTCCTGTAGATCGTAAAATTGAAGCCTCTGTGTTCCGTCCCCAGGTGGAGTCGAACCACCATCTGAGCTTTAGGAGAGCCCTGCTCTATCCGCTTGAGCTATGAGGACACTAGAGGGCTAGCGTACAGGCGGCGCCTGAAGTCGTCAACGAGTTCGACAACTACTGAAAATTCGCACTCGAGCGCTCGATGAGCGCCTGGAAGAGACGTTCTGGGCCCGGAAATCGCGGCTTCCGCTCGCTCGAGACCGGCTAGCTGCTGGTCGCGGGCTTACAAACGGAGGCCCGAAATCGCGGGCGCTCGATATTTTCTGGACCCGGTCCAGCGCAGGCGGCTCTTGCCCAAATCTAATCCTCACGGCCTTGCAGCCCTCTTCACTCGTTGGCGGCGGGCGACCCCAAACGCCTCAGGCCAGCACCGCTATGCACTCGATTTCGACATCAAAACCCAAAAGTTGCGCTCCAATGGTTGCACGGGCAGGCTTCGATTCGCCAAAATACCGCGCGTAAACCTCGTTCATTTCCCGGAAATTCTCGGGGGTTAGATTTGAAAGATACACTCGGCAACTCACCACGTCGGCCAGTGACGCACCGCCAGCGACAAGAACATTCTTAATGTTTTCGAGGACCAATCCGGTCTGCCTTGAGATGCTGCCACGATCAATCTTTCCTGTCACGGGGTCAAAGGGTGTCATCCCGGAAACAAAGAGAAACTTCCCCTCCGCCATCACGCCGAGCGAATAGGGGCCAAGAGCGGGCGGAGAACCGGGAAACGAGGCGACTGGATTCTTCACGGTCTCCCTTTATCTCCGCCGCTTAAAAGCGCAACCTCGCGCACGTCGAGAACGCGCCATTGCCCGGGCTCGAGAGCCCCCAATTCGAGCCCGCCGATCCGCGTGCGCAGGAGTCGCCTCACCTCGTAACCGAGCTTGAAGAACATCAAACGAATCTGCCGCTTAATACCCTGGCGAAGAATGACCTTTACCAGCGTGGGTCGAACGATCTGAACTCGCTCTGCCTTCGCCCGGCCACCTTCGATCATGAATCCCCGCACCAGCCGTGCCGCATGCTGCGCATCAAACGGTCTGTCCAGGAGCACTTCGTATTCTTTTTCGACCTCGTGCCCTGGATGTGTCAGACGTTGAGACAACGCACCGTCATTGGTGAGAAGAATCAATCCCTCGCTGTCCTTATCGAGCCTGCCAACATGAAAGAGCCGTCCAAAATGCGACGGCACGAGGTCGAAGACGGTCGAGCGTTTCCGTTCATCGGAGCGTGTGCACAGAATGCCCTTTGGCTTGTGCAGGAGGATGTAAACAGGTGGCGAGGGGCGGGGCTGCGGTTTTCCGGCGACGCGCACGTCGTCGCCCGGTTGCACGATCGTTGCGAGATTGCGGATGAAATGACCGTTGATCGAAATCTTGCCGTCCCTGATCAGCGCTTCACAGGCGCGCCGCGATCCAAAGCCTGCGGCGGCAAGAAAACGATTCAACCGCATTTCGGAGCGGGAGCGTTCAGCGACAAGAAACAAACCCAGCCGAGCGCCGGCGAAGCTCGACTTGTCACGGCCGTGCTTAATCTTCGGGCTTTGTCTTGGGCAGGCCAATCACGCGCTGGCCATCCTTGAATTGGCCGCGCTTTTTCATCAACTCGACCCGCTCGAAGCGCTTTAAAACGCTGCGCTTGGCTTTGATGGCGCCTTTGCCCTTCAGGCTGGGATGTTGACTCATAGGGGCGGAAAATCTGGACGAAATCCCTGGAAAAGCAACCGAAATCAAACGCGCGCAGTCCCGCCGCGATCGTTGTCACAAGGGAAACTACACGAGACCCAGTTTCATCCGTCCCTCTTCGCTGATCATGGACTGATTCCAGGGCGGATCCCAAACCAACTCGACCTCCGCGTCGTCCACTCCTTCAATAGCGAGGATCTTCTGCCTGGCGTCTGCGGCAATCGCAGGACCCATCCCACAGCCCGGCGCTGTCAGTGTCATACGCACCAGCACCGAATTGCCGCCGGATTGCTTTCTATCCACCCGACAGTCATAAATGAGGCCCAGATCAACCACATTAACGGGAATCTCGGGATCGAACACCGTCTTGAGTTGCGACCAAACGGCCTCCTCTGCCGGTCCTTCGTGCTTCTTGGTCTCTTCGCTTGACGACAGCGCATCCAGACCCAGCGCGTCGCCGTCCTCGAGTTCGATGCGTGCAAGTCCGCCGGGCGTCGCCACGGTGTATGTTCCACCCAGCGATTGAGTGATGATCACATTCATTCCCGCCGGCAGGACAATAGGATGTCCGCTGGGAATCTGAATCGCGTCGCAATCGCGAGTCAGGGAGATTTCTCGATGGTGGCTCATGGCTGAAGCTTGATTTTGACAGTCCTTGGTGAAGAAAGCTGATCGAGCAATGTTGGGGCCAACGCAGTCTGAGGAACCTCTTCTCCAGTAAGAGCGTTTTTTAAGGCGCCTTCGACGAGCTGCGCGCAATGGATTTTCATTGGGGGAAGCGGACCGAGTGGAGACGCCAACTCTTCTCCCGATAGAGCCAAAGCCTCGGCGGGTGTCTTGCCGCGGATGAGCTCGGTCGCCACGCTCGCGACCGCGATGGCTGTCTGGCAGCCGAAGGCCTGGAATGTGGCCTTGTCGATGATCTTTCGGCCATCGTCGTCCTTGAACTTCACCCACATGCGCAACATATCGCCGCAATTTTCGCTGCCGACGGTACCCACCGCGTCCGCGCCGGACATCTCGCCGAGATTCTGCGGATCTTGCACCGCAGCCTGAATTCTTGCCTCAAGATCGTCGCTCATTCCAAAGTGTATCGCGGTAGAGTGGGATCGATCTCAGCGCTCCACGCATCGATTCCGCCGCGAAGGCATCTGATATTGGTGAAGCCATGGCCTGCGAAGTATGCTGCCGCGTCGAGCGATCGCGAGCCCTTATGGTCTATGATGACAAGCAAGTCATCCTTCGGTCGCGCCGCGAGCATCTCCTGCATCAGCGCTTGATCAAGAAGCTGCGTGCCCTCAAGATGCACAGCGTCGTATTCCTCTCGCGTACGGATATCGAGAATCTCAACCCCATCGGATTCGAGCAAATCCTTGACCTCCCGCGGCGCAAGCATCATGCGCTCATCCTGCTCCCAAGCGGAGCGTACGTTCTCCAGCACGTCTTCGGGATCAAGACCGCCATTCCGGCTGCAAACGCCGGCGAGAGTCTCGTCAGGCCGGAATCCGCAACTGGCGCACCCGCCGATGTGGTAATTTCGAAAAAGGGCGCGCTGAGCGCCCGGATAGGCTTCAAGCAGTTCAGCCATGGTAATGTCCGCTCTGGATGTCATCTCCGTCAGAGTACCTGCATGCGCGACCGATTTCAACTATGGGCTCGCCGCCGCCGCTTCGAGAATTATTATGATCACATGAAATTCCGCGCTCTAGGCGAAGCTCGTTGGATTCTCGGAATCCTCGCGGTTTGCTGGTTGGCCTCGGTGGCTTTGTTTCCCGCGGTCTCGCTTATCTTCGCCGCATTGCTCCTGTTCTCGCTATACTTTTTTCGGGATCCCGAGCGTCAGCCGCCGCGCGATGAAACGCTCGCTGTCTCCCCTGCGGACGGGCTGGTCGTCGAGGTGAAGGAGACCGGGGAAAGCCAGTTTATCAACCAGCGTGTGAAACGCGTAACAATCTTCCTGTCTGTCTTCGACGTTCACGTGAACCGGGCGCCAATCGCAGGCGAGATTACGCATTCGGAGCCGATGACCGGCCGGTTCCTCGATGCGCGGAATCCGGCCTCTTCGGAGGCCAACGCGCGCCGTACGTGGGCCATTGAGGGAAAAGGCGTCACGATCGTCGTCCGCCAGATCACCGGTGCCATCGCACGCAGAATCTGCGCCTGGAAACAGGTCGGCGATGTGGTGAAGAGAGGCGAACGATTCGGGATGATCCGGTTCGGCTCCCGCACCGAGGTGGACCTTCCGCTTGAAACCGAAATCCTCGTCAAACCCGGAGAAAGAGTCCGCGGAGGGGAAACACCCATCGCCCGGCTCAGCGCGAAACAGGCATGAACTCTCACGAAGAGCCCAAGATCTATCTTCTGCCGAACTTAATGACGGCGGGAAATCTCTTTTGTGGCTTCGCCGCCGTTCTGCGCATCATTGAAGCGGCCCTTGTCATTCAGCAAGGAGGATCGGCGGTTACTCTCTATCACCAGGCGCTCACCTTCATTCTTGGAGCCTGTGTGTTTGACCTGCTCGATGGCCGATTGGCCCGGCTCGGCGGAAACGAAAGTCCCTTCGGACGAGAATTCGACTCGCTCGCGGATGTGGTATCCTTTGGAATGGCGCCAGCCCTGCTGGTCTATCAGATCGTGCTGCGCGACTTCCACCGCACGGGCTGGCTCATCGCCTTTGTTTATCTCTTGTGCGGCACGCTTCGGCTGGCGCGATTCAACTGCTACGCCAGTGCGAAGAACGGCAAGCCCACAGATGACTTCATCGGGTTCCCCATACCGGCCGCGGCCGGGCTCATCGCATCTCTTACCCTTTTCATGCTTTGGCTGGAAGAGGGCGCCAAGGAGATCGGAGTCTGGAAATACGCGCTGGCCGCCTTGATGCTGTTCCTTTCCTTCATGATGTTCAGCCGGGTCCATTATCCCAGCTTCAAAGGTCTCGGCTGGCGGACTCAGCGATCCATTCCGCGATTCCTGCTGATCATCGTCACTCTCGTTTTCGGCGCGATGTTCTACGAGTGGGTGCCCGCGTTGCTCTTTGTGACATTCCTACTTTATGGTTTCGTGAGACCTTTCATTTCGAAGGCCCTTCGCCGCGAAATCGAGGAAGAAGAAGAAGACGAGCACGAAACCGAAGAATCGACGAAATAGCCCGCTTATCTCACACTCGGGTGGTTCAGATTGCGTAATGCTTTGGTCGCCAGGGGGTGAGGACGACCAAGGCACCGCTGGCGGCCAAATGATTAGCAAGATGGGCCGCCAGAGTGCGGGCTAGCTCCCTCAAAAGAAGATCGGGATGATGAGGATCGCAACGATGTTCACGACCTTGATCATGGGATTGATCGCCGGACCGCTGGTATCCTTGTAGGGGTCGCCCACGGTGTCGCCGGTCACCGCGGCTTTGTGAGCCTCGGATCCCTTGCCGCCATGATGTCCCTCTTCGACGTATTTCTTGGCGTTGTCCCATGCGCCTCCGCTGGAAGTCATGGAAATACCCATGAACAAGCCGGTGACAATGCTTCCGACCAGGACGCCGCCGAGAATCTTCATGCCATCAGGGATTGCCGCGACCGCGACAACAGCAGCCACCGGGAGCAGCGCGGGTACGATCATTTCCTTCAGCGCGGCCTTGGTGACGATGTCCACGCAAGTGCCATATTCCGGCGTGTCCGTGCCCTTGAGGATTCCCGGATGCCGCTTGAGCTGGCGGCGAACTTCGGTGACTACCGCACCGGCAGCGCGGCCGACAGCGTTCATGCTGAATGCCGAAAAGAGGTACGGCAAGAGTCCTCCAAGAAAAAGGCCGATGATGATTTTCGGATCCTTGAGCGAGAACGACAACGCCTGTTCGATCTGCGCAGGATCAAGGTGCAACTTGCTCTCGGGGCTCTCGAGATGGTACTTGAGATCAACAAAGTAGGAGCCGAAGAGGACCACGGCGGCAAGGCCCGCGCTGGCAATGGCATAGCCTTTGGTCACAGCCTTCATGGTGTTGCCAACCGCGTCCAAGTCATCGGTGATCGCCCGCACTGATTTGGGAAGCCCACTCATGACCGCAATACCTCCCGCATTGTCCGTGATCGGGCCAAAGGCGTCGAGAGAGATGATGATCCCGGACATGGCCAGCATGGCCATTACAGCCACAGCAATGCCATAAAGCCCGGCAGCACTGTGGCTCAGCCAGATCGACGCTGCAATGCAAATCACTGGCAGAGCCGTGGCGTGCAGGCCAACAGCCAGGCCGGCAATGATATTCGTCGCATGACCGGTCACGCTTGCAGCTGCGATTTTGCGGACGGGCGAATGGGCAGTGGAAGTGTAGTAGTGCGTGATAAAGACCGCCGCACCGGTCATCAGAAGCCCAATCAACGACGCCAAATAGATGCCGCCAGCAGAATATATCTTCTCCGTGCCACTTAGAACATCCCATGCCACCAAGCCATCCATGAAGAGCAACTTGGTCAGAGGCCAGAAAACCACTGCCGAGATGAGCGAACTCACCACGACTCCGCCCATCAGTGCATTCGCCGGTTTCGCATTCGAAATATTGACATACACGATGCCGACGACCGAGGCGATAATGGCCACGCCTCCAAGCAAGAAAGGGTAAACGACCGGCGCGCCGAGCCCTGCGGTAAGGGCGCCGACGAGAACCGTGCCGATGAGAGAAACCGCGTAGGTTTCGAAAACGTCCGCTGCCATGCCGGCGCAATCACCGACATTATCGCCCACGTTATCGGCAATGGTTGCCGGGTTGCGCGGATCGTCCTCGTCGAGATTCGACTCCACCTTTCCAACCAAATCCGCTCCGACATCCGCAGCCTTCGTATAAATGCCGCCACCCAAACGCGCGAAGACCGAAATGAGCGACGCGCCTAAAGCCACGCCAACGAGGCTCGCAATCGCCCTGTCCGGGCTCACCTTGGACATCACGAGCCAAAAGATACCCACGGACAGAAGCGCCAAGCCGACGACCAGCAAGCCCGTCACGGCGCCGCCATTGAAGGCAGCTTTAAGAGCTTTCTTTCGATTCAGAGTCGCCCCTTGTGCCGTGCGAACATTAGCCACTACCGCAACTCGCATTCCGATGTAACCCGCCGAAAGCGAGCAGATTGCTCCCAGCAAAAATCCTATCCCCGTCGAAAGATCGCGGAGCACTGCCAGCAGGATGAAAATGACAATCGCAATTGCTCCAATCGTTAAAATTTGGCGCTTCAGGTAGGCCTTGGCACCTTCTTGAATTGCGCCTGCAATCTCCCGCATCCGGTCGTTGCCCGCCGGAGAGCGGAGAACCTTTCTGATAAGGAACGCAGCCGCCCCGAGGCCAATGAGGGCACATGACAGGGCGAATGGTATGCCTTTGGAAAGAAGAAATCCGGATAACACAGGGCTCGGGTATTGAAAGGGCCGCAGATATTAGTGAAACATCGCCCCGAAGCAACGATGTTTTGCATTTCCGTCACTATGCCGAGCTTCCTAGAGCAAATGCCGAAATAAATTTCCGAAATGGTGGCAGCGCCGAGGGGTCTCTGGCAAGGCGCGGAGGTAGGCCAATCCCAAGAAAGGGGTGGGACCCTTTCTTCCCACCAAGGCTTGGCCTGCCGACGGAACACAGCCAGAGACCCTTGAAGGGGATGGGGCCCCTTCTCCCCATCCGCGCGCCAGCCCTTTCCCAAGCAATTCTGAAAGAATGGCTTGGGAGGCGGCCCGGGCGTAATGGCCGGTGTCATCGGCAGAAGGCCAAGGTCTATGGACATTGGCCTTTGCCTCTTCCTGGCAGACCGGCCATTTCGCCTCGGCCATTTGGAAATTTCTTTCGGCATTTGCTCTAGCCTTCCGGTGGCCGTCGATGCAACAGAGAGGTGCAATACGTTGATGCCGCGCGATAAACGGTACATTCTGAAGATGAATGGCCCATGGGTCGCCGCGGTTCCTTCAGCGAAAAAAAACGCTTACCTCAAAAAACTTAGCCGGCGACAAGGGAGAGTATCGCTTTTTGCGTGTGTAGCCGATTCTCCGCCTGACGGAAGATTGTGGCTGCGTGCTCCTCGAAAACCTCCTCCGTGATTTCCTTGCCCCGGTAAGCGGGGAGGCAGTGCAGCACCAGCGCGCCGGGCGCCGCCGACAGCACAGAGTGGTTGATTTGATAGTTTCGAAACTGCGCCAGGCGGAAAGCTGCTTCGTCCTCCTTGCCCATGCTTACCCAAACGTCTGTGTAAAGCACATCGGCGCCGCGTGCTGCTTCAAGCGGATCAGCCACTACCTTCACGTTTCCAGAGGTTGCGTCAAATTCGATTTGGGACGGACGAAACTTCTCAGGTGTCGCTACTCGCAATTCGAAACCGCACCGAACCGCAGCCCACATCCACGAACGTGCCACGTTGCAATCTCCATCGCCGATGAAGGCTATCCGCAATCCCTCAAGCGAACGGCCGCTCTCCCGGATGGTAAACAAATCGGAAAGGATCTGACACGGATGCTCTTCGTCCGTCAATGCGTTGATGGTCGGAATGTCGCTGAACTGGGCGAACTCCTCGACATCACGCTGGGCGAAGGTGCGGATCACCGCACCATGAAGCATGCGACGCATGACCCGCGCCGTGTCCTTAATCGGTTCGCCGCGGCCAAGCTGGATATCTCCGGCCGCAAGGAACATCACGTCGCCACCTAATTCTCGGATGCCCACTTCGAACGAAATCCGCGTGCGCGTTGAGGACTTCGAAAACATCAAAGCCCAGCATTTGTGGCGAAGGGGATGCTCCGCATGGCGCCCTCGCTCGGACTTCATTTTTCCGGTCAAGGAGACGATGCGTTCGATATCCTCGCGACTCAACGATTCGATTGAGAGGAGGTGTTTCATGGGATGATCTTGAAAAACGACCAGTCTAGCACAGAAGCCCCGACGCGGCCTAACCCTCCTGCAGCGAGCGTCCGATTTTTTCGAGGGCCTCATCGATTTCCGTCCCCGTAACGTTCAATGGAGGCAGGAGACGGATGACACGCTCGCCCGCAGGAATCGCAAGCAGTCCGGCGGCCATCAGCTTTTTCACGAAGGGAATCGCAGCATTCCTATCGCCCGCGTCTGCCAGCTCGATACCGATCATCAAGCCGATGGCCCGCACTTCGCACACACGGGGGCTATTGAGCGCCCGGAGTCCGTCGCGAAGCTTGGCGCCCTGCACGGTGGCGTTCTGGCGGAGTCCCTCGCGCTCGATGATCTCCAGGACCTTGAGCGCGGCAGCACAGCAAACGGGATTTCCTCCGTAGGTCGTGCCGTGAGTACCGGGTCCGAGCAGATCGCAAAGACCACGCGATGAAGCCGCCCAGAAGGCACCGAGCGGGAATCCGTTTGCGATCCCCTTGGCCCAACTCACACCATCCGGCATGAGGTTCGAATCGAGGCTTTTCCAGCCGCACCAGTCGCCTGTTCGTCCGAGACCACACTGAATTTCGTCGAAGAGCAGGAGGAGATCGTGCTCGTCGCAGATGCGGCGTAGCCCACGAAGGAATTCCCCCGTGGCAATATGAATTCCCCCCTCCCCCTGCACAGGCTCAACCAGAATCGCCACGGTCTTGGGGCCAATGGCGGTCGACACGGAATTCAAATCCCGATAGGGCAGATGGGCAAACCCCTCCAGGAGCGGCGCAAATCCCTTCTTGATCTTCTCCTGCGCCGTGGCGGAAATTCCGG
Organism: Terrimicrobiaceae bacterium; assembly: GCA_045403045.1. GTDB lineage: Bacteria > Verrucomicrobiota > Verrucomicrobiia > Chthoniobacterales > Terrimicrobiaceae > DASTFP01. The sequence continues at coordinate 8,446 of JAXIPG010000134.1, read as the reverse complement.
CCATGGTGCGTCCGTGAAAGGAATTTTGAAAGGTGAGGATCTCGTAGCGCCCGGATGGGTTGCCGAATCTGCGCGTGAGCTTGATCAGCCCTTCGTTGGCCTCCGCGCCACTATTGCAAAAGAAAACCTTGCCGCTCCCCGTGAGTTCAACGAGACGGCGGGCAAGTTCGGCTTGCGGCGCGGTGCGATAAAGATTTGAAGTATGGACAAGCGTTGAAGCCTGTTCCGTCACGGTCTTAGTCACTTCGGGATGCGCGTGACCGAGTGAGCAAACGGCAATCCCTGCGCCGAAGTCGAGATATTCCCTGCCTTCGAAATCCCACACACGGCAGCCTGAGCCTCGCTCGATATCGAGATCGAATCGCCCGTATGTTGGCATCACGTAGTCAGCGTAAAGAGAGGAGAGTGTAGTCATTGGAAACTTGTTCCGCGAAACACGGCATAGCAAAGCTTGCTGTCAATGCAAAGCGGGTCTGAAACGTCGCGCCGTCGCGCGCAGACCGGTCGAATTCGCCAAGAAACTGGCCAAGGCAATTGAAGAACGGTGACGAAGGCAAGCCGATCAAGCCGCCTCGCCGTAGGAACCCTCTACGCGTTCGGCGACATCGCGGTAGCCGTAGTCCACCTCGTAAATCTGCTTCATGCACTCGATGGACTTTTCCTCCTGGGTCATCTTCTCATAAACCAGGCCAAGGTTATAGACGATTTCCTTTTTGACGTTATCCATCTGGAGCAACTCACCGGCGGCCGTTGAAAGAATGTTGGCCGCAAGATCGAGCATCCCTCGTTCTGTGTAGCACTTCCCGAGCAAATTCATCGCGCGAAGGCGAACGTTCGGATTCTGGCGAGCCCTCTGAAGCTCGGAAATGGCATCCTTATAATCGCCAAGATTGACGAGAATTTCGCCGAGTTCGAAACGAAGCTGGAGATCGGTCGGGTTGCGCTCGACACGTTTTCTCGCCTCATCGAGGAGCAGTTGGGCACGTTGTTTCCTTATCTCTTCAAGCTGTGCGCTGTATCGCGCGGCGTCCGCCGAGTCCGGATTCGTGGCGATAAATTCCTCAAAACTCGCAATGGAGCTGTCGAACTGCCTGATGCGAATGTCCGAAGCCTTGCGAATGAGAGCGAAGTCCGTATTCTGCGAGAGCTGGGCGGCATAGTTAAACCACGTCACCGCATTCTCAAGATCGTTCTTTTCTTCATATAGCTCGGCGATGCGGCGAGCGGTATCCACATTTTCCGGATCCTGAGTGTATTTTTCAGAGAGCTCTCCCAGCAGGTGGTCGATTGCTCCCTCGCTGCGGTAGACCCTCCCTTGTTGTTCCAGCGCCACGGCCTGATCCTTGTCCTTGATTAGATCGCGATAGGTGGCTTCCTCTCGGTCCCACCCGCCTTTCTGCATCGAGGCAGCGGCCGCGGCATCCTTGCCACCTTTCACGGCCGAGAGATCGTTCGGGTTGATTTCGAGGATCTTCCCATACAGGTCCCCGGCTTTTGCGGGCCGTTCGTTTTCCATATAGAGCTTGGCAAGCTCATGCATGGTTTTCGTATCCTTCGGATTCCCTGCGATAATCGTTTCCAGCGCGAAAAGTGCGACCTCGGGCATCTTGGCCCCGAGAGCAGCCTCTTTCAAAAGCTGATTGGCTTGGGAGCTGTGCGGGTCCGCTTCAAGCAGTTTCTCGATGGCGTCGAAGGCTGCCACCGGGTCCTTCTTCACTTGGCTCTGCACCTTTATTGAAGAAAAGGACGCGCCGGAAAGACTGCCGAGAACGCCCCTCCTCCCCCCAAATTTCGCCACCGCCGCTTTGCGCGCGAGCTGGCGGGCGAGCAGGAAGTCGGGATGGTTCTTGAGGACGGTCTGAAGGAGCTGGATGGCATATCCATAATTTCGAAGCTCCATGGCGCTCATGGCCTTGAGCCAGGTAGCTCTTTGGCTCTCTGGCAGATCTTTTTCCGATTTTACACCCATAGCATAAGATGAGCTATTCGAGGATTGCTTCAACGCCCTTTCCTGGCTTTGTAGCCGCTTAGTCTAATGGTTCGCAACAGGCGTTCCTCTTGCCGGGCGGTTCGTGCCCTCACCGGCCGGAATTCCCTTCGAAGGAGAAGTTCCGGAGACCGGAGTTGGCGCAGGCGTCGCACCAGGCTGTGTGGCCGCAGGCGGCGCGTTTTCCTGCCTGGAAAGCACGGATCCAACAAAGAAAAGGAGTGCGTTCCACTCGGTCTTCGCTCCGTCAAAGAACTTCGCCGAACCGTGCTCGAAGAGAACAACAAATCCAAATGTGAAGACCGCAAGCAAAACCAGCCGCAAAACGAAGGAAAGCAACGTTCTCATGGCAAAGAGCCGGGATTAATCCCAAAACCACGCCGCAATGATGCACCTGAGGGAATGGTTTGAATGCCGATCTTTTGTTCAAAAGGCCTGGGGGGATTGCTGTCCGGCAATCCCCAACAGGGCTCGACACAAATATAGGTCTCCATGTCGGTCCAGAGAGTAAGAAACGGAACTTCTGAAAAGTCGAACACGATCCGATGGCCGAGATTCGCGTCCTCAAGCACAAATACTCGACGGGGAACCGCCTGCAGACCAAGCAGGTACGAATCGGCAAGCTTCGCCTTGTCGAATGGCATCTCCCCGCCGGCGAAAGGGATGTGCTCCTCGCCCCCGTCGAGAAAGTTTCCCGGTGCGCGATACCGCAAATAAGTCCCCTCAGGAAAGAGCACCTTGCAATCGCCAACCGACGACACGGCAAAGCCCGGGTGTAGCCCGAAACTCACGTGTGCGTCGAGCTCGGGCTCTTCGTTCGCAAAGAGAAATTCCACGCGCAGGCCGTCCTCTGACAACGCGTAGCTCAACGCCAATGAAACCTTGAGCGGATAGGCGTCCGGTGGAATGCGGCTCACGGGCACTCGATATACCAAAGCCCGCTCCGTCACCTCGGGCGGATCGAAAACAAAATGCCTCAAAAATCCATGATTGCCGCCGCGGATCACCGAACCACGATAGAATGACTGTTCCTTCCAAAGACGATGCAAGAAGTAGCCCATCACGGTGGCATGGTTTGCCCAGCCTGAGGCTGGCGCGCTTGTCTCACCATCACGGTAAAGAAAACCCCGCCAGTTTCCTGTGGAATCGCGTCTCGCAAGGGAAATCAATTCCGCGCCGGTGCGGTTCACCATAATGCGAAAGTTGGATGTTTCGAGAATGTCCATTGTCACACCATTCTTCTGGAGGATCTGGGAGGAAGCCATGCCTACGATGAGAGCAGATTTCTTGCAGCAATTCAAATTCTCCCTCCATATTCGCGCGTGCGCCACGACGATCGGCTCCTTGAGCGAATGAAGGCCCTCGGCCTTCGCGTGGAGGATCTGGAAGAAAGCTTTTCACGATCGGCAGGCCCCGGCGGCCAGAACGTCAACAAAGTCAGCTCGGCAGCCACAATCCGTCACCTGCCCACCGGCCTTGCCGTCACCGCTTCCGATAGCCGTTCGCAATCTGCTAACCGCCATCTTGCACTGACCCGACTGCTCGATTTGTTCGAAAAGCAGAAAAAAGAAAGCCTCCGAGCTCGCCTCGCCGCCTCTTCGAAGGCCCGTCGTCAACGCACCCGCCGCTCCCGAGCAACCAAAGCGAAGCTCGTCGAACGCAAACGCCGCCGCAGCGAAACGAAAAAACTCCGCGGCAAAATTCACCCCCGAAAACCTCCTGACTGACGTCGGAGCCTTGGAGCTTTCTAGAAGCCAAGGAGAAATCGACGGTGCTGGAATGGTCAATCTAGCAGTTTATCGAGGAAGCCGGGAGATGCCGCAAGAGAATTGACTTTTAGGAAGGGTCGTTCCCTCATAGAGTCAGCCGCATCATGGATCTGCTCGCTTGCGATCTTCCAGGAATTCCGAAATTCCGCAGCGGCAAAGTGCGCGAGGTCTTTGACCTTGGCGAAAACCTCCTGATCGTGGCAACGGACCGGATCTCCGCCTTCGACTTCATCCTGCCCAATGCGATTCCCCACAAAGGCGAAGTCCTCACCCAGATTTCCGCATTCTGGTTCGAGAAGCTCGACTTCGTTCCAAATCATCTCGTCACCGCGTACTTTCACCTCTTCCCCGAAAACCTTAAGCCCTTCAAGGAGCAACTCGCGGGTCGTTCCATGATCGTCAAGAAAGCCGCCCCGCTTCCGGTCGAGTGCGTCGCGCGCGGATATCTTGCCGGCTCCGGCTGGAAGGAATATCAGGAAAAGGGAACCGTCGGTGGACAGCGGCTTCCGACGGGGCTCAAACAGAGCGATCGTCTTCCCGAGACAATTTTCACACCCGCGACGAAAGCCGATTCGGGCCATGACGAAAACATTACCTGGCGCGAGTGCCGCGCCCTCCTCGGCGACGAGATTGCCCTGCAGCTACGCAAGTGGACCATCGATCTGTACGAACACGGCCGTGCCTATGCCACCCAACGCGGGATCATCGTCGCCGATACCAAGTTCGAATTCGGAGTCCTTGACGATGAAGTGATGCTGATCGACGAATGTCTCACACCGGATTCCTCCCGTTTCTGGCCCGAGAGCGATTACGCCCCGGAACGCAGCCCTCCGAGCTTCGACAAGCAATTTGTGCGCGATTATCTGGAAGCCGTGAAGTGGAACAAACAACCGCCCGCGCCGGCGCTGCCTGCCGAGATCGTCGCACGCACCTCGGAGAAATATCTCGAGGCGTACGATCGGCTCACCGGCCTGAAGCTCGCACGAAGCTAAAAGCGTGTGGAAAGATTGATCGACCAATTCCTGCTGTATCTTGCCACGGAGCGCGGCCTCTCCACCAACTACCAGCTCTCCACCAGGCGCTCGCTGGAAACCTTCGCAGAATGGCTCGCGCGCCAGGCTCGGATCTCGAGTCCCGCCCACGTTGAGCCCGGACACTTCGCCGACTATCTCGCCTGGCGAAAGCGCTCCGGCCTCGCGGCAGCCTCGATCAAACTCGAAGCCGTCGCGCTGCGAATCTTCTTCCGGTTCCTGCTCGCGCGAAAAATTCTCACGAGCAACCCCGCCGAAAATCTTTCCATCCCGCGCGTCGAAAAATACCTGCCCGAAACGCTCAATGCCTCGACGATAAAGCGCCTGCTTGAAAGCGTGAGCGGAGCGGACATCCTGGGCCTTCGTGACCGCGCAATGCTAGAGCTCCTTTACGCCAGCGGCCTCCGGATCTCGGAGCTCTGCAATGTCCGGCTCGAAGGCCTCGACCTGGAGGAAGGCATGATCCGTGTCACCGGCAAAGGCAACAAGACTCGTTTCGTGCCCGTGGGATCCGAGGCCCGGGGAGCCATCGGACGCTACCTCGAATTCGAGCGGCCCAAACTTGTGTCAAGGCGCAGCGGAGCCGAAATCTTTCTCTCCGTGCGCGGCAGAAAGCTGACGCCACAACGGGTCTGGCAACTCGTCAAACGCTACGCCGCGCGCGCAGGTCTCGAAGCCAATGTGTATCCCCACCTTCTCCGGCATAGCTTCGCCACCCACCTGCTCGCTGGAGGAGCCGACCTTCGTATTATTCAGGAAATGCTTGGCCACGCGGATATTTCGACCACGCAAATTTACACGCACGTCGATTCTTCCCACCTGAAGTCGGTGCACAAAAAATTTCACCCGCGGGCGTAGTGCAAGTGCCTAAAGAAATTCCGAGGTTACGATCCGCTGCGGCAAGATCTTCGATCGGCCATCAAACGCAGCTGCTTGCAGCCTTTCGGCCTTGAGAACGCCCCGGACAAATCGCTACCCCGTTTACCCCACACTCGGGTGGTTCAGATTGCGTAATGCTTTGGTCGCCACGGGGTGAGGACGACCAAGGCATATCCAGGGTACGGGAGGACGAATCCGCTGGCGGCCAAATGATTAGAAAGATGGGCCGCCAGAGTGGTGCGGGCTAACGCCGGAACGAGAGAAGGATGCGCAGGATATACCAGAACAAAAGCGCGACCGAGGCGAATAGGGAAAGCGAGGCCGCCACGTATTGATCTGTCCGATAGTCGCGAAAGATCCCCGAAGTGTTGTAAAGAATGGCAGCCGCCGCGAACACAACCATCGCGCCAGCGAAGAAGGTGCCGAGATTGAAGCCAAAGAGGATGCTCGCAACGATCACACCCAATGCGACAAAGCCTCCAATGACAAGCACACCGCGCAGAAAGGAAAAGTCGATCCGCGTCGTAACGACGACACCCGTCAATCCGAGAAAGAGGCCGCCCGTGATCATGGCAGCCATCGGAATAATCTCCGGCGAGCTGTAAAACGCCGCCACATAGAGCAACGGGATGAAGATGACGGCTTGAGCCACGACATAGAGAGCCAGTCCTGCATACTGCATTGCCATGCTGGCGCCTGATCGCGCCCAGCTTTCGGCCAGCCAGGAAACTCCCATGAACAACCCGAGAACGATCAACCAGGAGAATTTCCCGCCAACCATGAGATTCATCATCGCGGGAGCAATCGCGGAATTGAGAAATACCGCTTCCAAAGCCGCAAATGCCAGTATGGCACCGGCCAAATGCATGTATGTCCGCCGAATGAACTGACCGCGCTCGATCGGACCGGCTTCCGCCGCAGTGACGTAAGGATTGCTATAGGCGTTACCATTCATAAGCGAAACAGGATTTGACCTCTAAGGTTTGGCGCAATCGACGAGATTGTCAAGAATCCGGCTTGTCGCAGAGATTCAAAGCGGAGTTCCCATACTGTACAGCGAGGATTTGCACCACGGACGTTCGATCGCCGGTTTGCGGATCGTCGATCCGTTCGTTACGTCGTAAACTTTCTCCTCACGCGATGTCCAATGCCTGATCCAGCACATCGAGCAGAAAGTCCGCATCGGCCTGCGTGATGCACATTGGCGGCGCGAAGCGAATGGTCTGTCCCCACAGGCCACCCTTGCCGAGCAGGAGACCCCTTTCGCGGGCGTTTTCGAGCACCTGCGCGCATTCGGCCTTCGCGGGCTCTTTCGTCGCGCGATCCTTGACCAACTCGATGCCGAGCAAGAGACCTTTTCCGCGCACGTCACCGATCAAGGGATGCTTCTGCTTGAGTTTCTCGAGTCCGGAAAGTAGATAGCCGCCGAGCCGCAAAGCGTTTTCCTGAAGCTTCTCGTTCTCGATTACCTCCAGCACAGCTTTGCCGATGGCGGTCGCAACGGGATTCCCGCCGAAGGTATTAAAGTGAATCCGCTGGGCCAGCACGCTTCCGATCTCTGGTGTAGTTACCACCGCCGCCAGCGGAAACCCGTTGCCGATCCCCTTTGCCATCGTCACGATATCAGGAATAACACCCTGCGTTTCGAAGCCCCAAAAGTGGCTGCCGGTGCGGCCAAAACCGGCTTGGACTTCGTCGGCTATGCAGACGCCCCCGGCCGCGCGGATGTGCCCATAAACCCCCTCGAGATAGCCGTCCGGAAAGACAACACATCCACCAACGCCTTGAATGGATTCGGCGATGAAGCCGGCGATCCGGCCGGGCGTGGCAAAGTCGATGAGCTGCTTGACGTCCGAGGCGAATTTCCTGCCCGCTTCGGCGTCGTCGCGCCCGTACGGGCCGCGATACGGATCCGCCGCGAGGGCGTGATGAACGCCAAAACTGTGCGGCACATTGAACTTCCACGTACTGTGAGCCGTCACGGACAATCCGGCGGCGTTTCCTCCGTGATAGGCGTTGCGCAGTGCGATGATGTCGTAGTTGCCTGTGTAAGCCCGCGCCATCAGCAGCGCGAGATCGTTGGCCTCCGAGCCTGAATTGACAAAATAACAGACCTTCAGATCGCCTGGCATCTTCGAGGCCAGGTTTCGCGCGTATTCGCTAACGTTGGGATGCAAGTAGATGGTGGTCGAGTGCTGGAGGGTTTCATTTTGCCGCCGCGCGGCTTCTATGACATGCGGATGGCAATGTCCGACGCTGATCGTGACGATGCCGCCAAGTCCATCAAGATAGCGCTTGCCCGTCTCGTCCCACACATACTGCATCCGCCCCTCGACAAGCATCAAGGGCTTCTTGTAGTAGAGAAAAATTCCGGGATTGAGAAATTCCTTCCGAAGCGCAAGGACCTCGTTGGCGGAGGGACCCGCGTACGCATTGGGTTGAAAAGGAAAAGGGGGCAGGGGGATTTCTTCCATCACTCGGGTACCGTCGCAGAAATTCGAATATGACGGGAGTCAAAACTCAACCAAAAGGCGCGAGGATAGACAGCTGGCAGGCTGTCGGACTTGGAAGTCCGAGTGGAATTTCTCCTCGAAAACACCGTGCAAAGAGGGCCGACATTCTGCTAAAATCGGCACTTCGTGCCGAAAAAAGAATCAAAATCCGTTTTTTTTCTCCGCGAAGCGGAGTTCCAGCAGCCTGTCTGAAAGGGCGGGTTCATTTTTTCGACGATTTCTCATGCTTCAAACTTCGGCTTCATTCGAAGTCCGACAGGCTGCTAG
>JAXIPG010000075.1:0-19548 GCA_045403045.1 Terrimicrobiaceae bacterium | reverse complement strand
GAGGGGCCTTTTCCTGAAGTGCTTGAGCGATTTCGTTACCTCCATCACCCCTCCAGGTGGTTCCGGGCGGAGCGAATTAGTTCCCGGGTGGGTTTGCTTTGTCTCTCCCACTGGAGACCCGTGGCTTTTCACGGCGCACTGAGATAAGCGGGCTAAAGGGGACGGGGCCTCGTCTGCATATCAGCCCCCTCTCAAGCAATTCTAAAAGAATGGCTTGAGAGGCGGCCCGGGCACAATGACCGCCTAGGCTGTCATCGGCAGTAAGGCCAAGTTCTTTTGGGCGTTGGCCTCTGCCGCTCGCAGCCTCCAGCACACGAGCGAAGCCGTTGCTGCAACGGCGGGGATCTCCTCAGCTTCCCGCCATCTTCTTCAGGTCGAACATGGCCTTGACGGTACCGCCAAGAGTTCCTCCTTTTGTCTGCTCCTTGTACTCGTGCTCGATTTTCCCGAAGTTAAACGAAACCTGATCGGTAGGGTTAACGCTGCCGCTGCTCCCCCCGGTTTGGAAAGACGAAATCAGAAGATCGTAGAACGAGACCTTCATATACTCTTGCTGATCTTTCCCCGCTTTGCGGGCCGTCAACACCGCCGAGGGAATGTGCTGGCCCGTGGCGCAGGCGAGCATCAACTTTGGACTGGCTACACCGTGAAACACTGTGAAATGGAAGTCTTGCATGTTCACTTTGCCGGCGCCGCCACCACCGCCCTGGGCAAAACTGCCACTTTGCGTGGCACCCCAGGAGAAGGACTGGATTTCGATTTCGCCGGCGTGTTTCGTATCCTGGCTTTCGCCTTTAATTCCGTCGATTTTCAGGAAGTAATCAACATCTGACATATTATGTTATGTTTGTTTTCCGAACGTCGGTGCTGGCCGTTCGATTGTGTTACCACTTTGCGATAGCACCGCGATCGCGAAGAACCAGGGGGAATAAGCCAATACTGGTGTGCTGTCACTCACTCGCCTTAACACCGTTTTACGCGTGTTTTCTGTACCATACTCTATTACGCAACACTAGATGGTTCCTTGCAAAGCTCTTTGTTCAACTGTGAAAGACTGTGAATCTTTACGTTCCTCCACTTTTCACCGACGGCAACTTCGTTACCAAGCGCAAGGAGACCGTCAGGCCCTCGAGTTGGAAGTGGGGTCGCAGGTAAAACTTGGACGTGTAGTAACCCGGGTTTCCAGGAACCTCCTCAACAGTCACGCTGGCATCGGCCAGCGGATACTGTGCCTTAATTTCCTCGCCGGCCTTCGCATCGGCGGTGACATAGTTCATGATCCATTGATTCAACCAGCGCTCCATATCCTCGCGCTCTTTGAAAGAGCCTATTTTGTCGCGCACAATACACTTGAGGAAATGGGCAAACCGGCACGTCGCGAAGAGATAAGGAAGTCGGGCTGAAAGGTTTGCGTTGGCCGTCGCATCGGGATCATCGTATTCCTGCGGCTTCTGAAGCGACTGCGCACCGACGAACACAGCGAAGTCCGTATTCTTCCAATGAGAAAGCGGCATCAGTCCAGTCTTCGCCAATTCGGCTTCGCGGCGGTCGGTGATCGCAATTTCAGTAGGGCATTTCATGTCCACTCCGCCATCGTCGGTCGGAAATGTATGCACAGGCAATTGTTCGACCATGCCACCGCTTTCTGCGCCCCGAATTCGTGCGCACCAACCATAGAGCTTGAACGATCGGTTGATGTTGGCACCCATCGCATAGGCAGCATTTGACCATATGTATTTCGAATGATCCGCTCCTTCGGTGTCCTCTTCGAAGTCAAATTCATCGACCGGGTTGGTCTTGGAACCATATGGCAATCGGGAAAGCGTTCTCGGCATGGTAAGACCGATATATCGCGAGTCCTCCGAGGCACGCAGCGAACGCCACGCGGCGTACTCCGGCGTTTGGAAAATCTTCGTGAGATCGCGCGGATCCATCAGCTCCTGCCAGGTGTCCATATTCATCAACGTCGGCGCCGCCGCTGCAAGGAACGGCGTGTGCGACGCAGCGCAGATTTGTGCGAGGCTACCGAGCATCTCCACGTCGGGCGGTGAGTGATCGAACTGATAGTCCCCAACTATGCAACCGTAGGGTGCGCCGCCTGGAGTGCCATACTCCTCTTCGTAAATTTTCTTGAAAAGCGGACTCTGGTCCCAGGCCGTGCCCTTGAACTTCCTCAGGACACGTCCAGCGTCCTTTTTTGAGACGTTCATCACCCGAATCTTGAGCTTCTCGTCGGTTTCCGTGTTGCTGACGAGGTAGTTAAGGCCGCGCCACGATCCTTCGAGAGCCTTAAAATCTTCGTGGTGAATGATAAGACTGATCTGCTCGGAGAGTTTCCGATCGAGCTCGGCGATAATTGCCTCGATGGAACTTAACGCATCCTTGCTGATTAAACTCGTTCTAGCCAGTGCCTGCTCCGCCAGCGTCTTGACCGCTGTCTGAACCGCCTCTCGGGCACTATCGGTCTTCGGCTTGAACTGTCTATTGAGAAGGGACTCGAACTCGCTAATCTCCTCCGCTGCCGTAACGGGTGCTGCTTCGCCTTGGGTCGCTGGGCTCTCAGCCATAATTGATTATTCCTTGCTAATAGTCGTTTCGTCGGCCGCAGGTTTCGGTGCAGAGGCCAGAGTTTGCAATAACGCGGGATCGTTCAGAAGCCTGGAAACCAAATCCTCCGCTCCACTCTTCCCATCCATATAGGTCACCAGGTTTGCAAGCTGGCTTCGCGCGGTCAGAAGCTGGTTAAGCGCGTCGACCTTGCGAGCCACCGCGGCCGGCGAGAAGTCATCCATACTCTCGAAGGTCATTTCCACGTTCACGTTTCCCTCGCCGGTCAGGGTATTAGGCACCTGGAAAGCGACGCGCGGCTTGATCGCTTTCATGCGGTCATCGAAATTGTCGACGTCTATCTCCAGGAACTTTCTTTCCTCCACGGAGGGTAAAGGTGCCGCCGGTTTGCCGGACAGGTCCGCCATCACTCCCATCACGAAGGGCAACTCTACTTTTTTCTCAGCGCCATAAAGCTCAACATCGTACTCGATCTGAACTCGCGGCGCGCGGTTTCGTGCGATGAATTTTTGACTGCTGGCTCGGGCCATATACTTATTCTCCAAAGGTTAACCAAGCAAATAGGGGGTTCGACCAAGAAATTCGGGCCACTCTCACAACGCTCACTATCGACTTTTGCAGTTGAAAAGGCAACCATTTTATCATTCTGCAAGCGGTCATGATTCTTCACTTGCGGCACCATCGCCGCCGGTTTTGGCACCGACAATCGTATCGAGATGGGCGCGTGCCTCGGGAGTAAGTTCGTCTATGATTTGCAGGAAATCCATTTCCACAAGCCGCTGCGCCCGCCGCAACAAGAAAGGCAACGGACTCGAAGGCTCGTTGCGTGCGTAGTAGTCGCAAATTCGTTCGAGCGCGCGAACGACGTCCTGTCTCGATCGAATCGCGGCACTCTCTGAAGGTTCCTCGCCCGTCGAATCACGCGAAGCTTCTGCCTGGGATTCGATCGATTCCTGCCCGAAAGTCTTTGGCAGATAGGGGGCGAGACATTTCTCGATTTCCAACAACACAGCCACAAACGCGCCCATATCCGGAGCGCGACCGGCCCCCACCGTCTCCGTAAGATAGCTGTCGATGCTTTTCGCGAGCGCGATTGAATCGGAAATTGCCTGGCCGGTCTCCGTAAGTTCCTCGGTGCTGGTATCGCGAAAAGCCGCCTTGATCTGCGCTGCCGATACGGGAGACTTCTCTTCACCTCCGGGTAAGAGAATCTTGTCACCAGCTATATGCGCGAAGGTGAGACGTCCCATCTGTGGCGAGTTTGCCACCGGGATCCGGCGCAACCGCTGCAGAAACCGCATTGGATCGCCGAAGGTGCCCAACGGCGTCGAAAGAGAGGAAATTATGTTAATACGCTCAAGCGGATCGTTATTGTCCTCCGGGTCCAACTTCGGATAAAAACTTGGCCAATAACGTTCCAGTAGTCCCTTTAATAATATCAAACCCCCGCGCAAACCGGAAGCTCCTTCAAGGTTCACGAGCGCCAGACATAAAGTGAGAGCGACGCGCAAGTTTTTCGAGCGCCCGAACAATTCCAGACACGCATCGCGAACTGCCTTCCAATCCGGCTCTTCCGCTGCTGAGAACTGCGTCTCTTGCTTTCCGGCAACGAGCGCATCCAGGGCAAGAAACTTCGGATCGTAGGAAACGTCTTCCCCGCAGGGACTCTCGGCGGAAATCGGATTGAGCAATTCTTCGACCTCTATCATAAAGACCCCCACACTGAGAGATCAGATCGTAAAAGCCATCACAGCCTTGGCAAGCTCACTTTTTCTGAACCTTATCCTTTGACCGCGCATCAATGAATCACCAAACGCCCAACGCTTACGACGAAGTCGCTTATCCGAGTCTGGCCCACGTCCAAACGCATCCCGATCGGTTGGCGACCATTGCGACACTTTTTGGCATGCGGCCGGCGCCGATTGAGCACTGTCGTGTGCTGGAGCTTGGCTGCGGTGACGGAACCAATATCATCTCGATGGCCTACGCGCTGCCGGAGAGTACGTTTCTGGGTATAGATTCCGCGACTCGTCCGATCATCGAAGGGAATCAGGCGATCACGCAGCTCGGACTTCAAAATGTCCAGCTTCAGCAACGCGATATTACGGATTTCAGCGCTGACCCGCGATCGCTCGACTACATCATCGCGCATGGTGTTTATTCCTGGGTGCCTGCTGCGGCGCGCGACCGGCTTCTCGCCATCTGCCATGAGAATCTTGCGGCAAATGGGGTCGCCTACGTCAGTTACAATGCCTATCCAGGCTGCCACCTCCGCGACATGGCGCGCGAGATGATGCTCTTCCATGTGCGCGGATTTCGCGATGCCGGAGAAAAGATCACACAGGGGCGAGCTCTGCTGAAGTTTCTCGCCGGCTCGAAGAAGGAACCCGATCTGTACCGAATGATGCTTGAGAAGGAACTCGAGCAGGCCATGGAACGCATTGACGCCGCCTTCTATCACGACGACCTTAGTCCGGTTGCTCACCCGGTCTACCTTCACCAGTTTCTTGCTCACGCGGCGCAGCACGGCTTGCAATTCCTTGGAGACGCGATGTTCAACGAAATGCAACCAGAGGACTATACGCCCGACGTGCTTGCTGCGCTGGAGGAGTTGGATGACGATGTAATCGCACGCGAGCAATACCTTGACTTTCTTATGTGCCGCCGGTTTCGGCGGACGCTTCTTTGCCATCGCGAAGTCCCGCTGGATCACAAAATCCGATCCGACGTGATCGCTGGTTTCTTCGCGGCGGCCGATGTTCAGCCTGTTTCCCCGGATCCCGATATTCAATCGCCCGTCATTGAAGAGTTTCGGGCTCAGAAGGGAGCATCGATCCAGACCAACCGTCCACTGGACAAAGCCGCGCTCTTGCATCTGAGCCAATGCTGGCCTCACTCGGTGCGTTTCGCAGAATTGCTGGCGGCGGCGCGCCTCTTGGTACTATCCGAGGAAACACAGGATTCCGAAGAAAAAGAAGATGCCGCGGCCCTCTGCGATCTGCTCCTGCGCGCTTACGCAGCCGGGGTCGTTGAACTTCACCTCTGGACGCCGCGACTTGTCACGAAGGTCAGCGACCGTCCGGTCGCCAGCCCCATTGCGCGCCTTGAGAGCCGACGCGGACAACGAGTGACCACATTGCGTCACACCGGGATTGAATTGAGCGACGAGAATAGCCGAGACCTTCTCGGACTTCTCGATGGAACGCGCGATTTCGGGACACTCGTTGATTCGCTCGCGGCTCTGGTTCATGCGGGCAAAGCGCAAGTGCGCCGCGACGGCGAGCCCGTGACGGAACCTGCGCAAGTCCGCGCGATTATTGCGAGCGAACTTCCGCTCGGCCTCGAACGCCTCGCTCGCTCTGCGCTTCTCGTCGGCTAAGGCATTTGCACAAATAAACCCCCGAAAGAAATGGCAGGAACCGGCATCAACGATGCCGGCTACAAGCTGTAGCCGGGATCGGTGACCCCGGATTTCGGAAAGTTCTTTCGGCATTTGCTCTAATTCACAACAAGCAATCCGGCGCGAAGCAGTCGCCGGATGAGTGGCAGGCCAGAAGCTGCGGCCGTCGCGAAGTCCGTTCCGTCGCTCTCCCCGACGATGGCGATCAGTTCCCGAACCGTCCGGCTTCCGTTGCATCGTGGCAACAGCAGCAGCACCCGAGTATCAATCGCGGCGCGGTGCTCGATTCCGTTTGCCGGCACGAGGATCAGCGACTGGTTAACCCATCCGCCTTCACCCGCAACCAGCTTTTGCTCGAGTACATGGTCGGGATGCAGCGCCACCCGACAATCGAGCAGCACGTCGTCGCTGGTCAGACCTGCCAGGAAATCCTCCGCCGCAAATACTCGCTGAATTTGCTCGCCAGCATCGGTTGCCACTGCGGCTCCAGCCAGGTCCTCACAATGAACCCAGTTCCGCGGCGCCCGCCGTTGCCGCAGAATTGCCGCACCCAACGCCAGACGCGCAATTCCCTGGCCCCGGTAGTAATCGAGCCACTTGTCGAGTTGCTCCGGATAGGTCGCACTATGAATAGATTCCGTCTGGCGCAGCGCGTTGGCCGCATAACCAAGCGGGCTCTGGCTAGCCGCTCGCAAAAGCCAGAAATCACAGCCAGAGCCCGCTGCCCAGCCGCAGGGACGCCCCGACCAGTCGTCTTCGTTCTCGTGATGCCAACTAATGAGAGTGACAGCGCAACCGCTTTCGTTGAGATGCGCCGGAGATTCCCGGACGATCAACTCCGAAACCGCGTCGCCGCCCATACCTGGATTCTGAAACATCAAGGTCGATTCCGGCGAAATGATGAAGGGCGGATTGGATACGATCAGATCGAACGTCTCATCGTGCACCGGCTCAAAAAAACTCCCCTGCCTGAACGACACATTTTCTATCCCGTTGAGTCGCGCGTTCATCCGCGCAAAATTGAGGGCTCTAGGGTTGGTATCGGTCGCCACGACGCGTTTCGCGTGGGACGCTGCGAGCAGCGCGTGAATGCCTGCGCCCGTACCCACGTCGAGCGCCGTCGTCACTCGCTTCCGAAAGGTTATCCGGGTCAGCGAAATAGACGAGGGGCTCGCCCCGCTCATTACGAAATCCGGCTGCAGCGACTCGCCCTGCGGCGGAAGGAAATCGCTCAATAGGAAAAAATTCCGCCACGGCGCTAGCCGCCCCGTCGCGCGGACGCCATCATCGGCCCGCTCGATCAGGCCCCCGTCGATCAGGCACTCGACGTCCGCGGGGAATAACGCGAGACGCGCGGCTTCTTCGTCCACCGCCACACCTAGGATAAAAAGGCGAAGCAGTGAATGAAACGGCGATGCTTCAGCCGTGCGCCGGAGGGCACATTGCAAGTCGATTATGCGATCGTTTCTGCCCTCAAGAACGTCGTTTACAGCCCTCTCGGTAAAACCGGCGCGCCGCAAAGCCTCGCACAGCGAAGACAGATCGCCCCCTCGATCAGGCCAAAACGGACCCTCCGTTGGGGCTACTGCCTGAATCTCCCCACACCTTTCTCCATCTGCGTCAATCTGTCTCATCTGCGGATTCCACCAGAAAAACTTGCCTTTCTCTTTACGATCTTCACGACGAAGACAGGCTATTGAATTAGGCAAACCATTTTTTCGACCGAGCCTGTTGACCGGACTCTGAACCCGCACTACTCACGATCATCGCCTGCACGAGATCGTTATGCGCTTTACGGAATTCATCTGGAATCTTGTAGGCCACTTCGCTGGCGACAGCCAGAACCTCAGACTTCGCACGCAAGGAGTAAAACTCCCTCGACGCCGGCTCTCCGCATGTCGCATCAACCCAGGATTCTTGTAACGGCAGCGTCAGCAGCACGGGAACGTTCCTTCCAAATTGAGACTCCAGGAATCGACTCCAGAAGCTCAAAGTTTCTGCGGCCAAGCCATCCGCCGCCGGAAGGCGGATCTGGCCCGCACCCAAAACGCCTGCACTCTTGCCTTTCGCACCGTTCAGATAGCAGGCCAACTGCGTGTGAATACAATAGACGATTCGATGGAGTCCTTCGTGGTCATCGCCCAAGCCGAGGCGCTCGACGAACGTTCGAGCATCGGGATCTCCGCGCGATAATTGACCATCGACGTCTGCAACTGAACGCCTCAATTTGTCGAGCGCCTGTCCAAGAACCCCCCGCACTTCGTCGGCAAATCGTGCGCTCTTGCATTGCCACTCGATCTCGCCAAGACATTGCGAAACATTGGTCAATGCCCAGTTGAACGGAAGACTCAGGCAATGAGCGCACACGACCAGCGGGTATTTTGTCCGGTTTTTTCCGTCGCGAGATGACCAGATTCTACCTATAAGGAATGCCTCACCGCGCTTCCACAAGAAGATGTGTTTGAACTCCCTCAACCGCTGAACATCATCGAGCTTTTCCCACTCCCCGGAGTTGATCTGGCCACCAATGCCGTCCACATAGAGAATCTGCTTTGCTAGTAACAGACTGTCGGTCTCCAATCCAATGTCATCAATGTGGTCGTCCCATCCCGGATGCTTGCCGAATGCGCCCAGCCAAATCTGCGGCTTAGCCCCCCGCGCGAACAGTCCCTGCCCCTCGCGAAGAAACTTTTTCCAGAACCGGGTCATTTTTAGTTGCTTGGGAGAACGTTTTGCCTGGTCGGCCAATTCTGCAGCTTGGGGAGAGGCTGTTCAAATACGAAATTAACAATGACGTCAGGATGAGCGTCGTCGATCCTGATTTCCCAATTGATGCCATCCTGTGCAAACGGCGACGTCTCCTTGGTCTTTCTTAGCGCTCGCAAAGCCGGCCAGCTACCCGCCAAAGGCACCTCGTGCCTCTGGGGGTCCCAGCGATGAAAGTGAAAGATCTCATCCACCGACAGGCCCTCGATGAGCACCTTCGCCTGACCGAGAGGAACTCTGCCTTGCTTGCCGAGATTGAGATGATCGCCTGAAATGGGCGTGCCGGCTCGAAGCTCGTATCTTACGTCACGCGTTTCCTGCGGCGCTGCCGTGCCTCGCGCGCCCGTTGCGGCCGCGGCCGGTTGCGCGCGCGACGGACCAGGCATTGAAATCGAGAATACCGCAATGCTTCCGTTTGGTGCAACCAACCCGCGCAGGACCGGATCGAGGAGCGATAATTGTTTGTCGAACGTCTCGAGCGGAACTCTTGACTCGGACGGGATCTTCTTGAAAGTTTCGGACTGAAGATCCCGATGAATTGTCGCCACGAGCCTGGCTGCCGCCCTGACGTCGTCGGCAGTCAGCGCCTGCTCTTCAGGAGGCCAGATGAGTGGGAAACGCAGCAACGGCGCAATGGCTTCCTTCGCCTGCTTCAAATAAGCCCTGCAGAATTCGTCAATTTGATGCCGTTCCGCATAGTCGAGCCAGTAGGCGCAGACCGATTCGCATTCCTTCTTGAATTTTCCTTCGTAGGCAACGACTTCGTTCCGCGCTTTTGACACATCTTCAATGAGCTTCTTAAGAGGCGCCCAATCGCTACCGATTAAGCGGTCGAACTGCGCCTTTAGCTGCGTTGTGCCAAAGCTCAACGAGTAAAGACCAAAGCGGTAAGCACAGACAGGGCCGTGTTCCGCATAATCTGCGAAGTAGGCTTCGTCGAGCGCCTTTAATTCTGCCACATTAAGCCCTTGAAGCTCGACCTGAATTTCTTTCAGAACGGCATTTAGCCTATCTTGAATCTCCTTTAGCAGCGGTGTCGGATGGCCCGCCTGTGTCTCGACGGACACGGTTTCGGTGAGAAGTTCGTCCAGCATTGATTTAAGCGTGCTTTTCTGGTTCGTTCGCTCTTTGATAATCAGCTCATACGCAGCACTAAGCGAGACCGGCCCATCCTTAAACAGCCCGGCCGCTTTGGCGTTCTGAAGTTTCTGGTCCAAGGCCAGGTTTATCTTACTCAACTCTTTGTATGGCGCTTCCAACAGGGGATCGCGCTGTTGAACGCCTCCCTGATTGGTTGCCGCCTGAAACAAGCTCTTCTCCCTCGGTGCAAACTCATTCTTTAAAAGATTCACCAACTCGATGATAAGCTTCCAACGAGCCTCTGATGCCGCGAGTGACTGCAGCGCGCTTCTCCGGAAGCGTTCAATACCCAAGTCTATTGGCCGGTTATAGCCCGGCTTATCCCTGGCCAGAGTGTTACCAGCAGTGAGCCAGTCGCCAGGCCATTTTTCGGCGCCGTCCCCTTTTGAGTAGGTCCAGTTGCTTAGTTCAGCCAGTCGCGGATCATAGTCTCGTCCGGCAGCATAACTCTGAAGCGGCGCAAGCACCGCGTCAGGGAGTGCAATCTTATCACCCAGGTTCTGGTGGCGTTTCGCAATCCCTGACTCAATTCTGATAAGGCTCAACAAAGCATTCGCCTCAAGATTCGGATCAGGACTGGGTGCCGTCGTAGTGGCGGAAATCTTATTCCGTGCAGCTTCAACGAGAGGTTTGACCACGCTTCCTTCGAGAACGATTCGCTGGGCGCGCATCTTTTCGGCAGTGAGGTTCCCCGTGAGCCGATAAAATGGGCGGAATATCGGGGAGATGCGCAATTGCGCCCCTGTAAAATCCCGTAAGGCCGCATGAAATTCCACAAGGCTTTTTCCTGCTCCGTCAAAGAGATCCCTTGTCTTGCTCCGTGTTCCTCTGCCGACGGGTTCATCACCGTTGTAGGTATAGCCTCCTTCGGTTTGCGTCACGATCGGCATCCATTCGTTTTCAGCGCTCCAGCCCTCGCTTGCGCGGAGCCAGTATCCACTTTGGTGGCCGATGCTGTCCTTCATGGCCCTGTAACCAAGCAAGGATAAAAACAGAAACACCGCGAGGGCCAGGGCGCCGAAACCAAAGACAGCCAGTTTCCGCCGGCGGAGCATGCGTAGAGTATTGGTTGCGCGCGTAACCAATCCCCACTCGCGGAAGATCTTCTCGATGAAAAGATCGCGCAGGAAGAATGAAGTTTCGCGCTCCCAGACGCGCCCAGACGGCAGATCATCCACAGAGACGCCGATCGCCTGCGCAAGCTCCTGATCGAGCTCCGAGCCTTCACGCAAAGAAGACGTGAAATAAATGCCGCGCAAGAAGAGCGGTCTCGTCGACCATTCACTTTTAACGAAAATCGTGGACAGGTAGCTGCGGAGATTCGGCGTTATCAGCGAAATGCTATTCGGAAGAGCATAGAGCCGATCCACTTCATCCGTTCGACGATGAGTGGAGTCCTTGGCAACAGGATCCTCCAAGAGCTTGAGCCTCCGGCGCCGCAATCTTTCGACGACAGTCCGCAGATGCTGATCCATCAACTCCAGCTCGAACGGGGTATCTATCGCGTCCGGATTTGACCAACCCAGAATCTGCCGCTGCGCGCCTGGATCATCAATGTCTTCAAAGAATTCGCGAAAACCATTCAGCAGGTCACATTTCGCGATGATCACATAAACCGGAAACCTGATGTCGAGCTCACGCTGGATGTTTTCAAGCTGTCGCGCAATCACTCCGGCTCGCTCGTCAATCCTCTTCTCCGAGTCCTTAACCAAACTGTCGGCCGGAATAACAAGCAGCAGTCCGTTAATCGGACAGTTGGGCCTGTGTTTACGCAACAATCCGAGGAACTCCTTCCACTCACTGGTAGTTCCCGGCGCAACCTCTTCGAACAGAAGACGCCCAGCCGTATCGAGGATAACTGCATAATTCGTGAACCACCAATTCATGTTTATGGTGCCGCCAACGCCCTGGAAGTCATCCTGCATGCCCGGTGGAAAACCGACATCGCAACGCCTGATCGCCTCCGATTTTCCCGCGGCCGGCTCACCAATGACTACATACCATGGCAGCTTGTAAAGGTCCTTTCCGACGGATTTGAACTTATCGAGTCCTTGCTGAAAGCGCTTTCGTAAGTCTTCGAGCCGGGCTTTGCGCGCCGGATCGCTGATCGCAGACGGCGTTACTTGAGTATTTTGCTGCAGTTCTCCACCAAGCGCGGCAGTCCGTGCTTCCCGTCGACGCTTGAGGACGTACGAGTAGATGCCGAGCACCACAACGACAAACAGTACGCCAATGCCAACCATCAGGGCCACGGTCGGGCTGAACCCGACGCCGATTCCGACCAGACTCAGAGCCCCCAGAATGTATATGGTATTCCTGAGCCACGGAGGAAGATTAACGAACGAACTGAGTAAATAGAATAGCTCGTTCATAAATGAGTGCTGCGTTCCACACTTACTTCATCAAATCGTGGCGCAGGATCTCTTGAAGAGACTCGGTAAGGCCAACCAACCCAATCCTAAAGAGGTAAAAATTGACCGCAAGCGCGACGAGACTAAGCGCAAGGAACGCGAGCGCTATGGCACCGATTTTCGACGAAGGCGGTTCTATGAGGTTCCGAGAATCGAGATATTGGTAGGCCTCGGGACAGATGTGCGCGACGCGTTCGAGACCTTCCAGGCCGATACGCTTCGCGATGGTCTCCATTTTTCTGCGAAGGTACTCCGGCTGACTGGCGTACCACCCCGTGAAGCCCAACCCCATGCAGATGTAATAAATGATGAGCAGCTCGGTCGCTTCCGGACTAGGGTCATTCAGAGTTTCATCGAGCAAGTCAAAGAATTTCTCGTCCCCTGCAAGTTCGTTGTGCGCATAAGCGATTCGATTCTTGTGCCATTGAGCAGCACACCGAAGGTTGCTTTCGGCGATGATCGAATCGACGAAGAACGTGATCGGCATCTCCAGTTCTCTTGCTTGCAACGCCAGCAATGGTTCGGATTGCGCCCGCTTATTGATGGAATCGAGGAGGGAAACAATTTCTGCCCGGAGCGAGTCGTATTCGATCGCTTCACTACTGCCCTTCCGCGCAATCCGATTGAGCATGCATATATATTGGAAAAGCGGTTCGTAGAGGTCGAACAGAGTCACGGGATGGAGTCGATTACCGCTGATCGGAACCAGCGGGCAGTGTCATATACATGCTGATCTGAAAATCCGATACGCCTTCATCCGGCCAGCGAATCACGGCGGCCTTTTCCGCCTGAATTTGATCCCATGCCCGCGTCGAAATGCTTCGAAGCAATCGGAAATAATGCAGACCGGCTTTCGCGGGAAGTTCAAGAGGCACAAAGCGTTCTTCCTTCAGCAAAACGCCGCGAATCGCACGTGATGTCATGCTCTTGGGCATCAGCTTGAACTCGTCGGGATTTTCGACCAGGTTCACGAGACCTCGCGGATCTTCTTTAGTCTCAATGCCCAGAAAGTAATCATTGGGCAGCGCAAAATGCTTGTCCTCAAATACAGCGGTCTGGATTTCCGCCACATTCGTGAAGGGAACTTTCATGTACGTCGGAGCAACTGTGCCTCGCAAGAGGGAGCGAATTTTCGCACTCAACTCGCCAAAAACGAGGTAGGGATTGTCGTGGTCGTAGGCGGGCACGTCGAACACATCGCGGTCTGGATGCAGCGCTGTCAGTTCTCCCAGTAATTCCCGAAGTTCGAGATACATAAAGAATGGGGAGACGTTCGGCGCTTCGGCCAAAGACGGCAGCCGCGCGCTAAACCGGTTCAGAGTCCGCAATCTCATGATCTGTTCGAATTGGACGCCCCGCAGATTCTCGAGGCTGAATCCACCGCGTGTCAGTTGGATAACAAGTTCCTTTCTGCTGGCTTCAACCTGGCTTGCCAAATCTCTTACCAACTCCATGAGCACCGGTGAGCCGTTTAAAACGATGCATGGTCCGGAATATTCGGAGTCCTGCCGCGGCAAGCCGACATCCTGTCCCGTTGCCCGAACCACCCGCAACAACGGAATCACTTCGAGATCGGACGGATCTTCGCTTTCCAGGAGCAATCGCGCGTTGATCCTGCGCATCAGGAGTGGCTTGGGATTTTCGCCGCTGTTTTCATCCGCACACTCAACTTCATTCAGGCGGTACAGAACTTTGGCCCGCGCGTCCGTCGCACTCCCCGTTTCCACCGTATTGGCGCGGGCATCAAACCAGAGCGGGACTGCCAGGAAGATGTTAAGCACTCCTCCACTCGTCGCGAAGGATTGCTTAATATCGATGGACGGCAACTCGGCTTCGGCGGGGTAATTTACTTCGATTCCACTTGGCATGATCGCACGCAACCGGTCGAAGCGAATGCGCATATTTTCGAGATCATCGGGGCTTAATCGCGCTTCAATCACGCCATATGGGAAGGCCCACGAGAGGCGGCGTTCGGCGGATATCGCGTCCACGAATGCTTTTTGGCTTCGCTGAAGGTGATGAGCCTGAAGAAACAGGCCTTCGTGCCAATGGATCTGTGCCGACATGCTAGTCCTCTAGGGTGTTGGCGACATCAGCGCCCAAAACGAGCTTTTCCGTATACTTCCTAATTGCATCGAGGACTTCTCTTTCAATTGCCGCTCTGTTCAGCGACTCAAAAATCCCAATGTATTTCCGCCAGCATTTTTTTTCAAGGCTTTCAAAGACGCCGGAATCTGCTTCGGCAATCTTTCTGATTGCGTCCGGCGACAAGCGGTCCAAATACTTATGTGCGCTTATTTCGCCGACAGTGCCCATCGCGGCCATCAGACCGGACGCAAGCTTCCGTGTCTTGTTGACGATTTGCTTCATTTGGTCGGTCGAAACCTCGGAATCGCCCGAGAGGTATGGCGCGAGGGTCTTGCGAAAGTCGCTGTAAGCGCCTGTTTCGTGCTGAATCACCGACTTCACAGCGATATTTTTCCAGACTTGCCATACCAGTTGATCAAGGTTGCCGGTCACTTCGATCAGGATGTCGAGCAAGCGGAGTGCTCGTCCAAGGTCCAAGGGTTTGTCCGGCGCAAGCTTCTCCATTCGCTTTCGCAGTTCTTCCGGCAGCTCAAGGCTTCCCCCAGGCGTTCCTGGCAGCAATCCAGAATCTTGAATTTGCTTCAAAATCGCCGCGGATTCTTCCGGCGCACTCGTTCGAACCAAATTCAGGAGACGCTCAGCGAGGACCGCTGGGTCGTCCGGCGCTGCCGGCAAATCAGTGGCCTTCTCGGCGCGGTGCGGGAGATCGAGGGACTCCGGCACAGGAAATTCCTCTGCGAGAGCCTCGATGGATTCCTTGCGCTTGCCAAGCGACACCGCTTTAAGAGCCTGCTCGAGCTCTTCGTTGAGGATCCGCTCACGCGTTTCAGGCGAATCATCCGCAAAGCTGGATTGGAGCAATCGCAACCGTGCAGCGAGTTCCGCAGCCCAGCGGTTCGTTTCAGGCGAGGCAACTCTCATACACGAAGGGTATAGCCGAACTCCAAAGGGCTGCAATCGACATTTCCCAGGCTTGCCGACCGGGCGAGCGGGTCAAAAAGACTTTATTTCCAATGGAAATTCAATACTGAAACGTTGTGGCATCTCCTCCAAAGAAAGAACCTCCCAGCCAGCTTCAAAAAGGTTATCACGCCGTCCCAATTTCAGAAACTGACAGGAACAGCGCGCTTCGGCTATGCGCCGTCGCTCGCGAGGCGCCGGATCCGGTCGCGGGCGTATTTGTTTTGCTAAGGGACACCCTGGAGGCGTCGGTTTATCTCGGTTGCCTGCTCGATACCGGTGGCTATGTCCATCACTGGATCGAACTGTGGGTTCAGAACATCAACAATCTTCAGACGACTCTCGATACGTATCGAGAAACCTTCACGAATCATTCATTGGACGAGCGCTGGAAAAAACGCGCCGCATTTCTTGCCCGACTCGACAGGTTCAACAAGATCGAGATCAACTTTGAAGCTATTCATCCTCTGCCAATTTACTTCGACCTCGCTCTCTCAGGAGCAGTGAACCCGAAGGACGCCACTTCATCGGCGCCCTGGGAGCTTTGCGTCGACGACCGGCTCCTCGAAGAGCATGGACTCCCGCGATATAGCACGTCTCTCGCAAGATATCTTTACCTGCGCCACACATCCAAGCCTCCATTCTTGCCTGTAACAGCGGGATCTCCCGAAAATGATGCGACACAGGAGACAAGACAAGCGCTTGGGCCACTTGTCCCGCTTAATCCCGATGGCGGCCTGATGATGGCGCGAAAGCTTGCCCCGCTGGGCTTTGAGAGCTATGTGGACTTAATCGCGGGTCAGCCATGGAAGGGGCTGGAAGAGGGAAGTAAAGTCTTCAAGCTTGCCGGGGTTTACCGCACTCTACAGAATGCCGATGTGATCCAGCAGGGCGGCGGGCATCTCTTTCTGGGCAAACGCGGGCGCGCAGGCCGTCTGATCGAGACCTTCCACCTAAAGCTCGATCTTCTGCTGCAAGCATTCCGGCTGGTGCGGGAATTCGTTCGCGACGAGCAACTCCCATTCCTGAATCTTTGCGCGGACAGCTTCCACGTAAGTCTTGCCGAAACGAGCCAAAATTTGCCCTTTTTGTGGACGGCAAAAGTGACGTTATCGGCGTTTGGCTCTGCTTTCGCCCTGCCGATCGAGACGAGCGATGCACGATACTTCGTCGCGCCTGGCGTCAACACAACATCCATCTATAGTCCGGTTACTTCAAGCGCTCCAGTCAATGCCACCGGCGCGGTGCGAATTCGCAAAGTCCTTTCGCAAAACGATGATACCGTTGTGCTGGAAGGAACTATTTCAACGCAGGAAAGAATCGCCATTTCGCAGACTGATCTGCTTTGGCTTCGCTTGACATTGTCGCTCGGCCGAGTCGATTTCTACGCGAATCTTGCCGAAGGACTCGCCCACGGCGAGCGGCGCTTTCGCACTCTCCCGCAAAGGCTTCCGGAGCATATCGGCCTGGCTATCCGTTCTGCTGAGGGAGTTCGCTTCCCGAATGTTCCATTCGAGACTTTGCCAATGAGGAGCTCGCCGTGCGATCTTTATTCGTTAGCGACCATCGGCGTTCGCACTTTACTCGTCAACGACGAACACACGCTACCCATCGCTCTCGATGAACTCTCCAGCCTCGCACAGGCAGCCGCCGCTGACCTTCAGGAAGGCGTTGATTTTTCCAGGCGTCTTCGCGAAATTTGCGCCTCGGATCCTCGATGGTCGACTTCCCTGGGACCTCACAGGCTCTTAAATCCTCAATCGCTCACCGCCGAAGAATCACTAGCATACCTGCCTGCCGAGCTCTGGTGGGATTCGATCGCATTGCTGATTCAATGTTTTCCAGGGCTTATCCCTGGCGCCTTTTGCGCCGACCTCGGCGACGCGCCGCCGCTCGCGCTCCATTCGGTTTTTGAACCCGTGATCGAGGCGTTGGAGAAGCTTTCTTTGCGAACGCGGAGCATCTTGTTCGTTGACTGGAAATACAACGCCGAGATCAAGTCCATTGTACACGCAGCACTGCAGCGACACCTCGCAGATCTCAGCTACCAAGCTGGAACTTAGACTAATTGTCCCGTTCCTCCGTCCGAACATCGCTCACATCGTCTATCTTGACAGAGTATTTGCTGCCGCTGACCTCAAGGGTTTGTCCCGTGACAAGCGGCGCAATCTCAGCGGGCGCCAAAACGAGACCATCGATGGATACAGAATCGGTAGATCTCTGCTCGATCCAAAAGCATCCCCGATAGTAACGCAAGGCGCCAATTTCTCGGACGCCCGCCGACAGGGCGAAATCCAGGGGTGACGCTTTGCTGCTTCCAAACGGTGCCACCGAAAAAAGCCAGACGGCGATACGAATTTCGTTCAGATCGTTGGGTACAAATACGATTGCGCCAGCCACAGGCGGGTTACTCTCGCGAGTCGGCCCTGTCCAGCGACCAAGATTCGCAATCGGTGGCGCATCGTTGTGCTCGAAAGTGCGAGGAATAACTCTGATGGAGTAAACGTCAGCAAGCCGCAAATCGCCTGGTTTGAGAAGGGCGAGTGGCGTCTCTGTCGAGAGAACCTGCGCGTCGAACGTAGACCCATTGGCGCTCGGAGTGACACTATCGCCGTCGAAGAGGAATATTTGACCCTTCTCGCATTTGGCGGTCACATGAATTCTGCTCAACCGCTTGGTTTTCGTGTCATTGGCCTTGTCCCGCGGCAAAAACCGTGTAGGCAGATCGGCCCCGGCAGCAGCGGACCTGCCTATGCGGAATCGATTCCGCACGCAGGCTACCAGTTGCTCACCCATTTCGCCATCGCGCCTCAATCGTAGAACCGTGCCCGGCTGCGCAGAGCCAAGCAGTTTAGGCGGGATCATCAATCCTCGGGCTTTGGGTGTCGCAGCGCTCTCGACTCTCACAAACGGCGACACCTTCTCTTTTAGCTCTGGCTCCTGAGGCGCTTCGACGGAAGGCAATGCCTGCGTTGCCGCTGCACTGTCAACTGGTTCAGCTTGTACCGATCGAGCAACCAGCTCAGATTCGAATCGCTTCGGCGCATTTAGGACGTCGTGAATCGCGTCGCGCAATTCCGCAAATGTCGCGATTCGCTCTCCGGGATTGTGACAGAGAGCATTCTTCAAAATCACGGCGACTCGGGGAGAAAAGTCGACCGCGTCATCAAACGACACTTCCTCGTTTGCCAGTGATTTCGCCCGAAACAATGCATATTTTTCAGCTCCCGCCTGAATGTAATAGAGCAGCGCTCCGAGCGAATAGACGCCCGATCTCGCGTCGATCCCTTTGCCAGCAGTTTCCTCTGGGGATGAGAAATCGCAATCGTGACGCAAAATCGAATTGTTCTCCGCAACTCTTCTCGCCGGAAGCGCGAGATCCAACACTTTGGCTGAAATTTCCTCATCCTCCTGCACCAGCATGATGTTCTCTGCAGTAATATTTCGATGGAGCAAGCCCGCCGAAGATGCCACATCAAGACCCGCCGCGATCTGGCTTATGATATTTAGCGCAGGGAGCATCCCCAAGCAGCCATCGCGGGTTATACGTTCGGTCAGTGTTTCGCCATCGCAAAACTCCGTCGCATACAGATATCTGTCCTCGATCAATTCCAGGGGAAATACCGAGGCAAGGCTGGGATGACCGATGTGTGCCGCCGACCGAACTTCAATTATGAACTGTTCTCGCACTTCGTCGCTTTGGAAAGCACTTCGAGCAATTATCCTCAGAGCGGCATAACAACGAAGATCATAGTTGAAAGCTTTATGCACTGTTCCCCAGACGCCGTGCCCAAGAATAGCCGGCGCTCCCGTCTCGTCCTTCAGCACACTATAGCGGCCAAACGCATCAAACTCCACTCAGACACTCTGCCAGCAAATGCCCTGCTCGCAAGCGCCTTCACAGGATGAAGGTCTTTTCAAGCCGGGCAATAGAGCGGATAATCTACGAAATGCGGCCGTGCGGGTGTTGTGCGCCGACACGCATCCTGATCACGATCCAATCTGCACTTTCCTGCGCGAAGCGCAGTTTTAGCAGCCCGTTGAAGCGGTCATGACATTCTTCCATAATCCCTTCGCACGAAATCTCCGCTCGGATGCTAAGTCCGACGGGCTGCTAGAGCTTCACCGCGAAGACTGCCGCGAGCCTCTTTAGGAAGGGATGGAGCTCCTCCGGGCATTGGGAGCGCCACTTGGCCAGATGCCGAGCCAGGGATT
>JAXIPG010000306.1:0-3654 GCA_045403045.1 Terrimicrobiaceae bacterium | reverse complement strand
TTTCAACTCCGACAGGCTGCTTCGTTGAGAACATCCAGCGTCGCCTGGACATTTCGCTCAATCGTATAGTCTTCCGCCAGGATCCGGCAGGCGTCGGAGGTCTTGGCGGTGTCCCGGCTCTTCCATGCCTCAAGGGCTCGGGCAAGGGCTGTCACATCGCCCGGCTGGACAACGTCTCCATGCACTCCGCGCGTAAGAATTTCCGAGAAGCCGTTCGCTGTGGTCGTGACGACGGGCAGACCTGCGGCGATCGCCTCCAGGCAGGCATTGGAGAAGGGGTCGTAGATCGTAGGCAATGTGAAAACATCTGCGGCGGAAAAGAGGACGGGCAGATCCTCCACGGCGCCTAGGAACCTCGCGCAAGCCGATCGATAACGGTTCGCGTTTCCGCGACCGGCGACCAGCAGTAGCGCATCGCGGCCAAGAGACTCAACGGCCTCAACGGCAAATCGCAGTCCCTTCCGTTCCCAGCCGGTGCCCACAAACAGAACGCAAAAGGCCCGTTCCGGAATTTCCAGGCGCCGCCGGGCTTCCGGGCGGGAGATTCGTGGAATACTGGCTCCAATTCCATTGGGCACGACGCGGATTCTTTCCGCTGGAAAGTCGTGCCAATGGACGATTTCCTCGGCAACCATGCGCGAGTTTGCGATCACCCTTCTTACGGTCTTGAAAACCTGGCGTTCCAGCGCGAGAAGTGCCGCGTGTTTCACATTGAAGAACCGCAACCAGCGCCTCCAACCGGATTCAAAGCGCGATCTTCTCTGCAACCATGCAGCGTGAACACCGTCTCCTGCACGAAAAACGTCGCAACCCGGAACACGATCGAGGCTGAGCACCGTCTGCCCCGGTTTGCGCGCCTGCTGAAAGGCTCGGGCAAATTCCAGCGGCTGGTTGGCATCCAAGCGGACGAGCTCGCCAAACGGCCAGCGATCTTCCGGCCAGTCGTTGGTCGCATAAAGGGTCGTTCGGTAGCCCCGCGCACGCAAGCCGGATGCGAGACGGAGCAGGTAGGCTTCAGCCCCACCGCTTGTGGAATATCCCCGGCGGACGAGACCGATGTCGGCAGGGCTGGCGGGTTCGATCATTGCGAGAGGAATTTGCTTTGTTGAACTTGGAGGATTCCGTATCAGAGAACAGCGCATGGCAGAGGAAGAATCAAGCAGGCGGGCAGCGCAGGGCGCTGCTCCCGGCGGCCTGCGGGAACCTAAATCCTTGCTCTATTCGATCAACGCCCGGATTGGCGGACACGGGTTGGACTTGAATGCTCACGAGAGCCTCCTCCTGGCTGATGATCGCAGCTTCCTCGGCAGGGCCATTGGTTACGATAATCGCCAGCAGGACATCTTGGCCCGCTATATCATGTCCTTGCGCTGGCACCCGGTCCGGCTGCTTTCTTTTCTTAGTCCTCCTTATTATTATGACGCAAAGAAGAAGTATGTGGATTGGGTGGCTTCGCGGCAACTGAAGTCCCGAAGGTATGATCTCTTTCACGGATGGGCCGGAAATTCCGCGCGTTCGCTGCGCGTCGCCAAGAAGCGCAGCATCCCTTCGGTGCTCGAGATTCCCACCTGGCATCGCGACAAAGGCAAAGTCAAGCCCCGTGAAAAGGTCGAAACCTCCAAGCATGAAAAGAACGCCCGCTTCCCGGAGACGTTGTTCAAACGCCTCCTAGTGACCCGCCAGCAGAGCTTGGAGGAATATGATCTCGCGGACTTGTTGCTTGTCCCTTCCCAATGCTCCGCAAAGACGTTCACGGCGGCAGGGATTCCGCAGGAAAAGCTTTTCATGCTGGGCGCGGGGGTGGACACCGGGCTTTTTCGCAATGATGACTCGTCGGACTTGCCGGTTAGATTTTCCGCTGAGCGTCCAATGCGCGCTGTCTTTTGCGGAGCACTCATCCGGCGCAAGGGCGTACATGTTTTGCTAGAGGCGTGGCACAAGCTGGCTCTCCCTCATGCGCAACTCACCCTGGCGGGCACCGTCCATGACGAAATTCAGCCCTATCTTTCGCAGTTTGGCGGGCCTTCGTTGAATGCCGTGGGCTTCACGAGCTGCGTCCACGAGGTGTTCCGGCAATCCGACGTGCATATATTTCCTTCCGAGTGCGAGGGAAGCGCCAAGAGTGTCTATGAGGCCTGCGCCGCCGGCCTGGCTCAGATTACGACGTTCGAATCCGGCGATGTCGTTCAAGACGGACTCAATGGATTGATCGTGCCCTGTAATGATGTCGTCGCTTTGACCAACGCCATCCGGCGCCTGTACAATTCGCCGAAGCGTATCCTGCAGTTCGGCCGGGCGGCGCGCCATCGGGCGGAAACCGAGTTGACCTGGGACCATTTTCGGGAACGGCTGGCCCAGGCCTATGATTTGGTGCTGCGCCGGCATGCCAGCCGGTGAAAATTCTCCTGCTTCAACTCAAGCGAATCGGCGATTTGATTTTGACGACGCCGGCAATTCGGTGTCTGAGAGAGGAGTTTCCACAGGCGCGCCTTGCGTTGGTTGCCGACTCCTCTTGCGCCGGCTTGCTTGACTCCATTGCGGTGGACGAACGCTGGATCTATCAAAAAGGCGGCGGGCTCAAGGGACTGGCTGGCTGGGGGCCGAACGCCTGGCTCAGGCACGGCCTCCTCGCGTTCGGTGCCGATTGGGCATTGGATTTCACGGGGACCGACCGCTCCGCTTATCTTTCAACGTTTTCATTCTCCAAGCGGAGGGTGACGTTCCAAAGGTTCAGGAAAAAGCCTCTGCGAAAATATCTATATACTGATTTTGTGACGTCTTCCGTCAGTGAGCGCCATACGGCCGATCACTATACCGATCTGCTTGGGCCTTTGGGCATCCAGCGCGAGAACGTTTCGTTGGATTTGCGGCTTCGGGCAGAGGATTTCGCCAGAGCCCGCGCCCTTCTTGCGAATGCTCACGTCGCTGACACCTACGTTGTTGTCCATGCCGGCGCGGCGCGCCCGGAGAAGTATTGGCTACCGGAATGCTGGGCGGATGTCATTGGCTTTTTGCACGCCGAGTTTGGTCTCATGAGTGTTTTGACAGGCTCGCGGGACCCCAATGAGCGGGAACACCTCTCAAGAATCAAATCGATTCTTCGCTGCAAGTACATTGACGTCTCAGGAAAGACCGATTTGCCCGGCCTCGCAGCCGTCATTAAGGGCGCAAAATTGCTCTGCGGCGTCGATACGGCCGCGATTCACTTGGCTGACGCGATGAACACACCTTCGTTGGTTCTCTTTGGGCCGACCAACCCGTATCATTGGCGCCCGCGTCATGCCGGATCGGTGATTTTGCGCGCACGAACCCGGCCGCCCTTTACCCCGCAGCAGAAGGGCGGGCCGATGGAAGATATTTCGGTCGACTCGGTCATCGAGGGTGCGAAAGAGCTTCTCCGTTAAAGGTCAAGCGAGCTTAATGACGCCACCCTACATCAAATGAAAGACGAGCAAGACAACACGATCAGCTCCGGCTCTTGGAATCAGTGAGCCAGCGAGCCAGCCTTCGCGCCGACGAGCTCTGCAATCAGCTTCTCGCCGAGATTCAACAATTCGCAGTTACCAAAGACTTCGCGGATGATGTTTGTCTGGTTGCGGTAGAGATTGATCAGCTGATGAAGAATCGGTCTGGTGCATGAAGCAAGCGAAAGGG
>JAXIPG010000036.1:0-3869 GCA_045403045.1 Terrimicrobiaceae bacterium | reverse complement strand
CCCGAAATCGCTGAGTGTGGTTTTCGTGCTGCATAGACTCTACGAGAGCATAAAAAACTGGGTGCTTAAAGCCGCTTTTGGCGTCCAAACGAGCGCAATCCACGGATCCGATGACCACAGTGGCCCCTACTCGCCGGGCGGTTCTTCAATGATTTCAGTGGATGAGTTGTGATGGATATGAGAACTTCCTGGGATCCTGTGGGTAGCTCGTCGGCTAAGCACGGAGGCTCAATGCTGCGCTGCGGTACAAGGAAGAATCCGGCATAACTCGCTGCGCTCGGCCTTCGGCACTTATTCCGTTTCTTCCTTGACCTCCTCTACGCATTGAACAACTGGCTGTTATGGCTTTTTCAAAAGGAAAAAGCCTTTGCTAATCTTTCCGGTGAATTTGCCACCTCTCCTTCATCGAGACACCGTCAGCACGGTGTACCTTGCGGTCGAAACGACTGCTTCAACCCGTCGATTCCCTCTTTGTAACCGCCCACAACGTTGCCGAACGAACGTGAATATGGGTAAGTAAGTTGGGAATGGAAGAGAACGATAAGGTGCTGTGCGCGCATTACGTGAAGATGCTTGGATTGACCGGGAACTGGAAGGTGACCGGGGTAGATCTCTCGCTGAGTGAGAAGCGCTTGGAGTTGGAGGTGAAATGGGCGGGAAGCGGAGCGCTGTGCCCGCAATGTGGGCAAAATTGTTCGCGGTATGATGTGGCCGAAGAGAGGCGGTGGCGGCACCTGGATGCGATGGGATTTGAGACGGTGATTCGATCGCGGGTGCCGCGGGCGAACTGCGCGGAGCATGGAGTGTTGCAGATGAAGGTGCCGTGGGCGGGAACGCACGGGCGCTTTACGCTGGCCTTTGAGGCTTTCGCCATCAAGGTGCTGCTGGCCAGCCGCAGCGTGAAGGCGGCTTGCGAGCTGCTGGGCCTGAGCTGGCAGGCAGCGCACCAAATCATGGAGCGGGCGGTGGAACGCGGGCTGGATGCACGAGTTTTGGAAGGTCTGAGGATTGTGGGCATGGACGAGAAGAGTTTTCTTGCCGGGCAAAGCTACGCCTCGCTGCTTTATGAGGTCGATCCCCAGAACTCGAGAGTGCTCGAAGTGATGATGGATCGCGATGGGGACGCTGCCGAACTGCTCAAAGAAGCCCAAGGCGTTTTCAAAAAGTGGTACGCCTGGGCGATCCGATGCCGACTCCACGAAATCAAGAAGGTGGCCCGCATGCTTAAAAGCCATCTCGACGGTCTGCTCAACTTCGTCTTCTTTCCAATCACTAATGCTGTCGCCGAGGGCTTTAACTCCAAAATCCAATCCCTCAAGGCCGATGCCAGAGGCTTCCGTAACTTCCTCAACTACCGCATCCGAATCCTCTTTTTC
This sequence comes from Terrimicrobiaceae bacterium, assembly GCA_045403045.1. GTDB lineage: Bacteria > Verrucomicrobiota > Verrucomicrobiia > Chthoniobacterales > Terrimicrobiaceae > DASTFP01. The sequence continues at coordinate 2,493 of JAXIPG010000036.1, read as the reverse complement.
TGCGGAAAACTTAACCTCCTCCCCCCTCTGTAATCCACGGACATTCACCAAGAATCGTATGAATACATGGCAGGCATGTGGCTCGTGGGCGAAGACATGCCGCAGCCAACCAACCGTGTAACGCTTCACCCGACAGAGATAGATCAGTTCGGCATGCCGAAACACGAGCTCCATTTTAAATAGGTTCATCGGATCTTTTGGGTTGCTCTATCGGCACTTTATTGTATTATGCTCGTAATGCAATAGAGATTTTTGCCGAATCATGCGCTACAGAAAAAGCCATAAAGAAAATACCCATCGCCGTGTTGTGGAGGTCGCTGCGGCACGCTTCCGCAAAGAGGGTTTGGACGGCGTTGGTGTGGCGACGTTGATGGGGGACGCCGGACTGACCCACGGCGGCTTCTACAGCCACTTCGTCTCGAAGGAGGCGCTCATCGAGGAAGTCATCGAAGCGGGCATGGACGAAAGCTTTGCGCGCATTATCGAGGCCTCGAAGGACGGTGGCATCGAGGCTTTCATCCGTTTTTATCTTCGTCCGAGCCATCGCGAACACCCCGAAAGAGGTTGTCCGGCAGCTGCGCTTGGGCCGGAAATCGCGAGACATTCGAAGGCGACTCGGAGTGCCTTCACCCGAAAGCTTCGTCGGATTGTCTCTCATATCGAGTCGTTGCTTCCCAATCCGAACGCCGAGACCGCCCAAGCGATTTTCGCGACCATGGTCGGCACGTTGCAATTGGCTCGAACGGTCACCGACCCTGAACTCTCCGACCAACTCCTGAAAGCCGGACAGGCTGCCGCCCTCAACCTCGCCCAGCACCGGGCCCTCGGAAGTGCCCGATAAGTTCAATACTCTGTACATTGCCATCTGATGAGCCATCGCGAAAGATGCGACGGCTGCGCCAAAGCATCCCGAATGGGGCTACGGCTATGAGGCGGCGCATTAACTACACGTTTCTCGCACACGGTCTTGACAACGGATGAAGCCGTCAAGGCGATGGAGCACGGTCAGTAGTAGTGGAGACCCTCACGAACAGAAGAAATGCCGAGCTCGGCACTTTGCAGAGCAGATCAAGGAAACAAGAGGTTCAGTTCAGAATCTGGAGCTAAACGTGCGATTTTTTCGTTTTGAGCGGACCCCATTTCTGGCGTAATGGCACTGCGGACGTTGGCGAGCGGCGCGCTGTCGTCGAAAATTACCGTGTTTCCATGACGCCTAATCCCCAATTGTTGCCATAGCGCTTCGAGATCGACCATCGCGGGTTGGGATCCCATTTCTTCATAGAGTTCGCGCAAAACGGAGACACCAACGGCCCGGTCACCGACTTCGATCACCCGGTCGATAGTCCAATCGCGATCAATGGAACCGCCCGCGGCGAGAATTGCGCGCAAAGAATGCTCGAGCCCAAAGCGGTTGCCGGTTCGCTGCCGGATAGTGACGTCGGCGCGCAGGCAAAAAAGGGCGCCGCCCCAGTAAGTTCGGCCCCAAGTGGGTGTACCATCCAAGCCGCGATCACCCGCTTCCGGTTGGCCTTGAGGAAGACCGTCGATGACGTCGTGCCATACCCGCTCTGGTGTCAAGATCCCCGCTCGAGCCCGGGCAATAGGTTCCACATAGGTTGCCAGCCCCTCTTCAAGCCAATGGTGTCGCTCGGCAAGGGAGGGAAGCGCCAGGTGGACCATTTCGTGCGTAAGTAGCCAGTCATCCGCAAGACTGGCGATTGTGGCGTCGCGACCGAGTGAGATCGTGATGAGGGGACCGCGCCAGCCGAAGGCCATTCCGCCTCTTGCCCGAGTGCCTGCGGAAGAAGTGATACGAAGCTTCGACCGCGGGACAGGGAACTTCCCGTAGTACGCTGAGACGGCGCGGGCAGAGGTCTCAACCCATTTCCGAGCCACACCCTCCCACGCATCTGAAGAGGATCTTACAAATTCAATCTCGATCAATCCACCCGGGACTTTCATCTCCTCGGCAGACGCAGAAACCACAAAGGCGAGGAGCGTGAGCGCTCGGACCCAGCCGTGCGAAATTCTCCACGAGTTCCTTGCAAGGAATGATAGTTTCGAACCGCCAAAAGGGGCGGACACATTCTTTGACCGGTCGATTGTTTTGCCTGTCAGAGCCGGAGCAACGCGAGCCGATGCATGGCCATTACTCTCGATTTTTGTTGTATGACGATCATCATTTTTCATGGCAAAAAAGTCGCGCAATTATGCCGCGACTCCTCCATTCGACCTGCAGTGCTGCGCCGGTGACTAACTCGACCTTTTCGTTGAACAAGCTCATCGGATTTCTTTGGCTTGCTTTACCGGCACTCTATTATATGATGACAATAATGCAATGAAAATTTAGATTGAATTATGCGCTACGTCTTGCTTTATCGCCGGTCTGTTATATTACAACCATAATGCAATCGGGTTTTTACAAGCATCGCATGGAAAAATACCCGGCGCATTGCGGGGGTCGATGCGGCGCGCTTGCGGAAGGGGATTCGG
>JAXIPG010000052.1:0-5387 GCA_045403045.1 Terrimicrobiaceae bacterium | reverse complement strand
GCGATGACATAATGATTGTCATTGGCGTCAACGACGACAAGTACGACCCCGCCAAGCACCATATCATTTCCAACGCGAGCTGTACGACGAACTGCCTGGCGCCGATCGTCCACGTGCTGCTTAAGGAAGGCTTTGGCATCGAGGAGGGGCTCATGACCACCATCCATAGCTACACGGCCACACAGAAGACGGTCGACGGGCCGTCGCGCAAGGATTGGAAGGGTGGACGCACCGCAGCCACCAACATCATTCCAAGCACCACGGGCGCCGCCAAGGCGGTCGGCCTCGTTTGCCCCGAAGTCAAGGGCAAGCTCACCGGCATGGCCTTCCGGGTTCCGTCACCGACCGTCTCCGTAGTTGACCTCACGGTGAAGACGACCAAAGCGACGAGCTACAAAGACATCTGCGCGGCAATGAAGAATGCCAGCGAGACCTATCTCAAAGGAATTCTGGGCTACACGGAAGACGAAGTCGTTTCGACCGATTTCGTTCACGATACACGTTCCAGCATCTTCGACGCTGGCAGCGGCATCGAGTTGAATAGCACCTTCTTCAAGCTCATCAGCTGGTACGACAACGAGTGGGGCTACAGCTACCGTTGCGTGGATCTGCTCAAGCAAATCGCCTAGAAATTCGCCGCGCGAATTTCTTATGAAAAAGTCCATTACCGATATTCCGTTGAAGGGCCGCCGCGCCATCATGCGAGTGGACTTCAACGTGCCACAGGACAAGGCAACGGGAGCGATCACCAATCCGGCGCGAATCACAGCGGCCCTGCCGACGATCAAATATATCCTCGACCAGGGGGCTTCTCTCGTGTTGATGAGCCACCTCGGCCGGCCGGATGGAAAGAGGGTCGAAAAATTCTCGCTCAAACCGGTTGCGGAAAAACTGGAGGAGCTTCTGGGAAAACCCGTGAAGTTCCTATCCGATTGTGTGGGCCCGGAAGTCGAAGAGGCGTGTTCCTCCCTAAAGCCGGGAGAAGTCGCCTTGCTTGAAAATCTTCGCTTCCACATCGAGGAGGAGGGGACGGTAAAGAACAAGGACGGCACCAAGACGAAAGCCGATCCTGAGAAGGTGGAGGCCTTTCGCGCATCGCTTACGAGACTTGGCGATGTTTACGTTAATGATGCATTCGGCACAGCGCACCGGGCGCATTCGTCGGTCGTCGGCGTGAACTTGCCGGAGAAGGTCGCGGGATTTCTGATGCAAAAGGAACTCGATGCCTTTGCGGCCGTTCTGGAGAATCCAAAACGCCCCGTGCTCGCGATCCTGGGCGGCGCGAAAGTCGCCGACAAGATTCCGCTCATTCGAAACCTTCTCGACAAAGCTGACGAAATCATAATCGGGGGCGGGATGACCTTCACTTTCACGAAGGTGCTCGATGGTATGGACATTGGTGAGAGCATGTTCGATCCCGAAGGCGCAAAAATCGTCGGAGAATTGATGGAAAAAGCGAAAGCCAAGGGCGTGAAAATCCATCTGCCTATCGACTTCGTCTGCGGGGATAAATTCGACGCCGAAGCGAAGACCCAAATCGTTGACGACAAGGCAGGCATTCCCGCGGGCTGGATGGGCCTTGATGTCGGTCCCAAGAGCCGCAAGCTTTTCGCCGAAGTGATTGCGCGCGCAAAAACCATCATATGGAACGGACCCCCCGGGGTGTTTGAATTCGATCGCTTCGCCGAAGGCACCATGAACATGGCGGAAATCATTGCTTCAACGACTGCCGCCGGCGCAATATCGGTCGTTGGCGGCGGAGACACCGCCACAGCCGCGAAGAAATTCAAGGTGGTGGACAAGGTGAGCCACGCCTCTACAGGCGGCGGCGCCTCCCTCGAGCTGCTCGAAGGCAAGACCTTGCCGGGAGTGGCAAACTTGAGCGAGAAATAATTCCGAAACCCCCGAGAAAACCAACAAACGACAGCGAACCGAAGAAATGCCGGATCGTCATTGAGATTTCCTCGTTGATTGATCCTCGAAGTCAGAACTTCGTCACCCCCAAGACAACATGCGCAAGAAAATCATCGCCGCGAACTGGAAGATGAACATGACCGTCACAGAGACGGAGGACTTTCTCGAAGCCTTTCGCCCGGAGGTCGAGGAGATCACCGCGGTGGAGATTGTCATCGCACCACCCTTCACTGCCCTCCCCAAGCTTTCAGAGCTGCTTGGAGGTTCGCAAAAGATCCGCCTCGGAGCGCAGAATTTCTACTTCGAGAAATCAGGGGCCTACACGGGTGAAATCAGTGCGACCATGCTTCGAGAACTCTTTGTCAGATATGTCATCGTTGGCCACAGCGAACGGCGGCAAATTTTCGGGGAAACCGATTCCCTCACAAACAAAAAGGTGCTTGCGGCCCACGCCAACGAGCTGAAGCCGATTCTGTGCGTCGGAGAAACGCTCGAAGAACGGGACGCTGGCACTGAAAAGCAGGTACTGGAGAAACAATTGCGCGGCGGCCTCGCTGGAGTTAGCGCCGAGCAGCTCCTGGAAACCGTGATCGCCTATGAGCCAGTATGGGCCATCGGAACAGGAAAGACGGCGACCTCCGCCCAAGCGCAGGACGCTCACGCCCACGTGCGCTCCGTGCTTGAAGAACTCTCGGACAAGACCACTGCCAGCAAAGTACGAATTCAATACGGCGGGAGTGTGAAGCCATCCAACGCTAAAGAGCTCCTCACCCAGCCGGACATCGACGGCGCCTTGGTCGGCGGGGCAAGCCTCGAAGTCCGCAGCTTTGCGGAAATCGTCAAGGCTGGTCAGCAGACATAGCGAAGGAGCATTGAGCTCTTCGCTTTGGAGTCTATAGCAAGCTTATCAAGTTGCTCGGGTCGGACCGCTCCGAAACTAGTCGGATGAACGTTCCCGTTAACAGACTTCCGCACCGGATCGAGCCGGATCGCCGTCGGACAATTGCTCGCTTTTTCAACCCGGGTGGGGACCCGCGTGCCAAAGCGATCATTGGGCGGGTGAATCGGTTGCCTGAATCCGAAGCCTCGGCGTTACTGAGGCGAGTCGAGGACGAGTTCGGGAAGAAGCATCGGAATATCCGCGAGATTTTTCTCTTGCATTACCAAGCGGTGCTTGAATTCGTTCCTGCAACGACTGAGATGAGCGAAGCACGACAGCTGCTGATCGGCGCCTATTTCACGATGGAATATTCGGTGGAATCGGCGGCACTCTTTAATCCATCGATGGTTCCGGCACGAAACCAGAGCGGGTTGCCGGAAGGGAGCACGCGCTTTGCGATGAGTGTGCGTGCGACCGGGGAAGGGCATGTGTCCTCAATCGTGTTCCTCCGAGGACTCATAGACAAGGACTGCAACATCTTTGTCGACGAGCGGAGTCCGTTTCTACGTCCCCTAAAGGTCACGATACAGCCGCGGCGGCATGAGGTTTGGCGCCAGACGCTGATTGCCGCGGGCGCCTTGAGTAAATCCGCGTCAAAAATTCTTTCCGGCTTACCCGACGGTTTCACCGTCGAGGAATTGGGCGAAGCACTTGAAAAAGCGCGAGCCGGCTTTGAGACCCCCGGTGAGTACGAGGAGACGAAAGAAAACCTCCTCGCGGTGGCGCACGGAAACTATGACTTGGAAGTTCCAGAGGACGGCAACTGGTCCGAGGTGGTTATTTTTCCAACTTCGCAAAACGAGTCGCGGGGAATCGAGGATGCGCGCTTGGTGCGGTTCGTGGATGACGATGGTTCGGCGCGTTATTATGCAACCTATACCGCTTACAACGGGTTCCGGATATTTCCACAACTTTCAGAGCACGATGGGGGACGGGTCTTGAAGATTCGCACATTGATGGGAAGCGGAGCTCGAAACAAAGGCATGGCACTCTTTCCACGCAAAATCGACGGAAAATACACGATGGTTTCCAGGCTCGACGGCGAGAACCTGTTCTTGATGCGGTCGGATGACGTTCATCGCTGGGAAGATGCGAAATTGCTGCAGGTGCCGAAGTTTTACTGGGAACTGGTGCAGATAGGCAACTGTGGTTCGCCGATGGAGACAAAGGAAGGCTGGTTGCTGCTAACACATGGGGTGGGGCCGATGCGGCAGTATTGCATTGGGGCCATGCTGCTGGATCTGGACGATCCTTCCAAAATTATCGGTCAGACGGAAGAGCCTCTTTTAGTTCCGACGGCGGAGGAGAGTTCGGGTTATGTTCCAAACGTAGTGTATTCGTGTGGGGGAATGATCCACAATGAGTTGGTGGTGATTCCATACGCCATGAGCGATGTGGCGACGAGTTTCGCAACGGTCGAGTTGGAGGCGTTGCTTAAGGCGATGAAGGAGCAGCGCCCCTGAGAGGAGGTGCTTCCTAGAGTAAATCTTGCTTTGGTGCCAATTTAGTGCCAGATTTCGGGCCATGAACCCAAAATCCTGGCCCCGAATCAAAGCGGTATTCAAGAATGGTAAGCCGCTCGTCATGGTCGACGCGCGAATCGCCGGAAAGGGAGAGCGCCGGTTCTTTGCAACCAAGCATGAGGCCGAAGGATGGGCGCAAGTGCAACGTGTGCGACGAAAGAATCAGGGCGGAGAATCGTTCGAGGACCGCGACCTCGCTTCCTTTGGATGGAACGTCAAGGACGCGATCAAGTTTACGCTCGCCCATTTGCGCCGACAAAGCGCCAGCGTGTCGATTGAGAGCGCGGTTGACCAATTACTTGAAGCCAAGCGAGCCGCGGGCCGGACCAAGCGTTACTGTCGCGACGTTGGGATACACCTTGGACGGCTCGCCAGGGCGTTCGAGGAAAAGAAGATCGCGGAGATCAGCACCGCGGACCTTGAGAGTTTCCTCGCCGGCCTACAACTCGGACCTGGAACACGTAACACCTATCGGCGCGATATCCGCACGCTTTGGCATTTTGCCGAGAAGCGAGGATGGGCGACGGCGGCATCGGCCCGCAACACCGAGCGCGCCACCGCAATCGACAAGCCCCCTGGCATCCTGCGGCCCGAACAGATCGCCGCGCTATTGGCCGAATCGCGGGACAACGACCTTTTGGCTTATCACGCAATCGGATGCTTTGCCGGATTAAGGGCAAGCGAGATCAAGGCGCTTGACTGGCGCGACATTGACCTTGCTGGCGGGTTCATCCATGTCGGCGCCAAAATTTCAAAGACCCGCTCCCGTCGGTTGGTCCCGATTCTCGACAATCTCCAAGCATGGTTACAACCGATAGCCAAGCCATCTGGGCCGGTTGTCGAGCGAGGAACACGCAAGCGCCATGAGTCGGCGCGCAAGCGTGCTGGCATCACGGAATGGCCGGATAACGCAATGCGGCATTCCTTTGTCTCCTACCGGCTGGACAGCCACCGGCAACGCCGCGCAAACTGCGTTGGAAAGCGGCCATGACCAGGCGGTCTTGTTCGCG
>JAXIPG010000252.1:0-3660 GCA_045403045.1 Terrimicrobiaceae bacterium | reverse complement strand
GCTTTCCTCACTCCGCCAAAGTGGCCCGAGTTCGCGCGTGAGGCCGAGCTTCGTGCCACTTCGATCTCCACACGCATGCGGCTCGGGGAATCTGGTTTCGCCAGAGGCGGAGGGGATGAGATCGCGGTTTACGTTTGGGGTGACGGACCTTCGGTTTTGCTAGTTCATGGCTGGGGAGGGAGGGCAACGAATTTCGCGGCTTTCGTCAGTCCCATGGTAGCGGCGGGTTTTCGTGTTGTTGCCTTCGATGCTCCCGCGCACGGTCAGTCTTCAGGAACTCTTTCCAGCGCGCCTGCCATCGCAGAGGGCATTCGAGCTGTCGAGGCACGCGAAGGTCCTTTTCATGCGATCGTCGCGCATTCTCTCGGAGCGCTTGCTTCAACGTGCGCGCAAGGCCGCGGTGTCGAAGTAAGAAAAGTCGTCTTTCTCGGAGCGTGCTGTTGGGTTGAGCCGCTGTTGGTAAACTTTGTCGAGCATTTGGGCTTGCCGGACGAGACCAGGAATGAGTTGTTTCAAATCTCCGCTGCAGAGTTCGGCTTGGAAGAGATCTCGGCGGAGGCTGTCGCAGCGCGCTTGGGAGGAACCGCGGCGATGCTGATGCACGATCCAGACGATTCGGAGATGCCTTACGGCCATTCAGTAGCAATAGCGGGCGCGTGGCCCAAAGCACTCCTTCTCCCGGCGCCAGGCGTCGGTCACAGACGAATCCTACGTTCCCGTGAGACTATCGCTCGCACGATCGAGCATCTCGAAAGAGAGAATTCCTAAGTTGCCGATTTTGAAGTGGAACGGCGATTGCGGAACTGGCGCAAATGCAGCAGCGCACGGAAGGGGCGATCCGCTCGCGGCTCCTCATACTGGGCAAGCTCGTTCCCTGAAAGGCTTGCGCAGGTTCAGCGGACCAGCGTGAGCAGGCGCGCACGCGAAGAAGACGGAAGGTTGATCTCTGCGCGCTAGCCCCGTCCCAAACGCTTGGGAATCGAGGACGAGGCATTTGAGTCAGGCGATGTCTCCTTTTGCTCCCGATTGTGTCACCAAGACAGCGGCGCCTGTGAGCCGTCCCGAGCGCAGACGCTCGAGAGCCACGTTCGCCTGCTCCAGCGGGAATGGCTCGATTTCGGTATGCACGGGGACGCGCGGAGCGATGGCAAAGAACTCCTCGGCGTCGCGCCGGGTAAGATTCGCAACCGAGCAAAGTGTCCGCTCCTCCCATAGCTCACGGTAAGGAAACGACGGGATATCGCTCATATGGATGCCGCCACAGACCACAATACCGCCCTTTTCCACGGCGCGGAGAGCGCACGGAACAAGGGGTCCGGCGGGCGCAAAAATGATTGCCGCATCGAGCTTCTCCGGAGGCGATTCATCGGATCCTCCAACCCAAACCGCGCCCAACCGGCGGGCAAATTCCTGCGCCGCCACGTCGCCAGGACGCGTAAAGGCGAAGACCTGGCGTCCCTGAAATCGCGCAACCTGCGCGACGATGTGTGCGGCGGCACCAAATCCGTAGAGCCCGAGGCGTTGCGCGTCGCCTGTCTTGCGAAGTGAACGATATCCAATCAGTCCAGCGCAGAGGAGCGGGGCGGCGGCGGCGTCATTGAACGCGTCTGGCAGCGGAAAACAGAAGGAGGCATTGGCGACGGTGTAGTCTGCGTATCCGCCATCGATTGTGTAGCCGGTGAAGCGTGCTCGACTGCAGAGGTTTTCACGATTCGAAAGGCAAAAAGCGCATTGGCCGCAGGTCCAGCCCAGCCAGGGAATTCCCACGCGTTCGCCCGGCCGGTAACGCGCTACACCTTCGCCGATATCCTCGATGCGGCCGACGATTTCGTGCCCCGGAACGAGCGGAAGTTTCGGATTGGACAATTCGCCATCGACGACATGCAGATCGGTTCGGCAAACGGCGCATGCGGCGATACGCACAAGCACCTCCCCACGACCTGGCTTTGGAACAGGCAACTCACGTGGGATCAGCGGTCGGCCCGGCGCTTCGAGGACCATCGCTTGCATGTAAGACTTCTCGCGCAGAACGCGGGAAGCCGCAACGACGATATCGGATCAGGTGAACAGGGCGCGCTGCGATTCAAGACGGGTTTTCTGCCCGGCAACCCTGCTCCGCGCTGCGGAGCAATCTGCTTCAAATCCCCGCCTCATTCCAAGTCCGACAAGCTGCTAGCGGACCCGGATGAGAGCCTCTTCCTTTTCGGCGTACTGGGTGTCCTCGATTTCTTCAAGGGGTGCAAAGCGGTCGCTGCGGAAGCCCATTTCTTCTCCGGCGCCATCGCGCATATATGGATCGTCTGGATTATAAAGTTCCTCCAGGAGGACGAGGAAAGAAACGGCGTTTCCGCCCCCCGCGGCGCTCGTCACATTCAAGCGACCGATGCGCACGTCGCGGACCGTGTAAATTCCGTCTTTTCGAGGAAGTTGCCTGTAGAGGCGCCGGACGGTGGCGGAGAAATCGTCGTTAATGCAAGCAAGCTTTTGACCTTTATCGAACATGAATTCTATTTTCTTGAGGAGGATTTTACGTTCTGTGCTCGGTTGAGGCGAGACTTTCCTGCCGTCCCAAACGGCGTTAAATTTGGACAGTTCAATACAGCTTCGGGTCTGCGGAAGGTGACGTGAAGTAATTGCGGAGTCGGAGTAGAATATGAACATGGTGGCATCCGTTTCTATTGCCCGCGCCGCGACGCCGCGGAAATGGTATGTCTGTGCGAGTTTTGCCGCGGGGGCCGGCGGAGTGATTGGGTTGATTGTCGGCGTCCTTGCCCGACAACCCGAGCAAGCCTTTTGGATTGTCATTGTCGTTTCCGCTCTCCTTGTGTTTGCGTTTTTCGTCCTTGACCGTTCGAAGCATGTGCGTTTTGAGATTGCGGACGGCCGTTTGTTCGTTCGGGGTGATATCTTTTGTTGGCGATTTCCTGTTTCTTCCATGAATCTTGGTCCGTCTGTCGTACTGGACTTAACGCAGTGGCCCGAATTCAAGCCGCGACGGAAGATTATCGGGACGAGCATGCCCGGCTATCAGTCGGGCGAGTTCTTGCTTCGGAATGGCCGCCGAGCCATTGTCTTCCTCTCTGACCTGCGCCGGGTGCTTTGCATCTTGATGGACGATGGAAAGTTCCTCCTATTGAGCTGCGCGGATCCGGAGGGGCTTCTCGCTCTTCTCGTCGCAGAAAAGGGTACTTAGCCTATTCCTTTTTTCCCGAAACGGCGACAAACTCGCCGGGTATGTCGTATTGGCCATCGCCGCTACGGAAGCCGGATATGGATTCGAGGTATTCCGCGTGCGCTTCCTCGCGCGTTGTGGCGTCGAAGCGTGAGCAGGCCAATGCCACCGGGCCGCCGGCGAACGCTGCGACAAGAGCCTCTTCGGCGGAACCGTAACGAAGGATCGTATTGATCCGCTCCATTGCAATGGGTTCGAGACCCGCGCGTTCAAAGGTCCTTTTGAGCGACTCCCCGGTTCCTAGCTGAAAAAAGAGCGGGCAAACCTCCGTTTTCACTCGGACATCCACGATGGAAAAAATCGCCGCCCATCCACAATTCTCGCGTCGTCCCCACACTGCGGCTGCTGCTGTGCCGCCCCGCTTGAGAGTTCGATGCATCTCTGCAACGGCAAGGTTTGGATCCGGTACATACATCAAACCAAGAGCG
>JAXIPG010000227.1:0-7779 GCA_045403045.1 Terrimicrobiaceae bacterium | reverse complement strand
GCCGCGCCGATTCGACGGGAGTCCAGCCCGAAGGAAGTCCGGCCGATCCCAATGTTGTCGGGCCCTAGGAGACTGTTGAGAAACCCACGTATGTCACGTTGCTGTCAATTTTCGGAAGGTCGCAAGGAGCCGAGCGCAGGCTTGATGGGGTTGCGGGGTCCCCATCTCCCCGCAAGCCCCAGTGCTACGGACAAGCTCGGCGACACGGCGAGGGCCGAAAATTGGCGCAACCTTGGTGGGAAGAAAGGGTCCCACCCCTTTCTAGGCGTGAGCTCTTTGGGGCATCATGGAAGGGTGAGGGGCCCCTTCCCCTCACGGGCGTCGCTCCTTAGTCACGGCCCCTTCAGGGGATGCTCCTTCGTCTCTCCACCGATATCTGCCCCAAAGATCTCACGCGTGACGTGCGTGGGTTTTTCAACAGTCTCCTAAGATATTTGCCAATCTTCAGCCATGAAATCCCGATTGATTCTCTTAACAGTGGTTGCCGCGGGGATGTGTTTTTTTTCTTCCTGCACCAAAACCTATTATATTGACCGAACCGTGTACGTGGAACCTACGCCTAAGCCCAAGCCGGTCTCGCGAGCGACTCCGAAGCCCAGGCCGCGCGTGGATAACCCGGACTCATTTGACGCGGTCACCAAGCCCACAACCTACAGCTACTGACGCTTGGTGGCGCTTGAGATGCTGGGGCCCGGGCAGGTTCTTTGTTAATGCACGGCCTTTTGATCGTCTTTGAAAACGGCGAAAGCCGCGTAGAGGAGCTGCCCAAGGACGTCTTGCATCTCGCGCTGGATCGGGACAACCGACTCATCGTCCAGCATGCAGGCTGTGTTTCCAATCCTCTGGCGGTTTTGGAGTGGAACGAGGCGCAGAGCACCTGGCTGATGTCGCAGGCCGGTGGAATTGCCGCATCGGTCACGTTCCTCAAGGGCAGCGCTGTGCCAAAGCATCTGCTTCTCAACGACGGCGACAGCCTGAATGTTGGATCCGCAATCCTGTTGTTTCGACGGTTTCCCGCGGCGCCGGTTTTTCGCGAAAAGCCATGCACAGAGATCCCTTTGCGCAATGTGTCGCGTTTGTGCTTCGGTCGCGTGGCGGACGCCGCAGCGGAGGGCGAGGAGCTTGTGCTCCTCGATTCAGAGGACCGCCGGATCTCGCGGCGCCATTTGTTGCTCTGGCGCCAGGACGCGGATTTTTTGGTGCGCGACGAGAGTCCGACGGGGACGTTTCTCAACGGACAGCGTTTTGAGAGTCACCGGCTTGTGGTTGGGGATCGTTTCCAACTGGGCGGATACAGCTTTGAGTTCACCGGAATATCCCTGCGTCGCACACGGCCGAGGATTGGCGGCAAAGTCGAGGCTATTGGCGTCGGCTTTCGCGCCGCCGGGCGGACGATTCTTAGCGAGGTCACCCTGCACATCGAGCAGTGCTCCTTTTCAGGAATACTTGGCGGAAGCGGCCAGGGGAAGTCCACATTGCTCAATGCGCTGTGCGGGATAAACCCCTCGACAACCGGTACTGTGCTCATCGAGGGACGATCGATAGTTGATGCGGCTGGGACGGGCGTGGCGGGCATTGGTTTCGTGCCGCAAGACGACATCGTCCATCCCGAACTGCGCGTGGAGGATGCGGTGCTTTTCAGCGCACGGCTGCGTCTGGATCCTCGCGTCCCTTTCCACCCAACGCGCCTTTTGGTCGATGAAACGATCCAGCGTCTCGGTCTCGGCGAACACCGTCACAAGCGGATCTTTCAGCTTTCCGGAGGGCAGCGCAAACGCGTGAGCATCGCGACTGAGCTGCTCGACAAGCCCGCCGTGCTCTTCCTGGACGAACCGTCCTCCGGATTGGATCCTGCCACGGAGTTCGCTCTGATGAAGATCTTGCGTGGCCTTGCGGCGCACGATTGCACTGTGATTTGTACGACGCATGTGCTTGGACGGGCCTACTTGTTCGACAAGATCATTTTCATACACGGCGGCCGTGTGATTTTTGATGGCGCGCCGGACAAGGCCTATGAGCATTTTCAGGTCGAGAGCCTCGATCAGGTCTACGTGCGGCTTGCCGAGGAAGAACGCACGGGTGACGAATGGGCCCAGGATTTCAAGTCATCGGGAGCAGAACGGCCGTCTGTCGATGCAGCCCTCCGTGAGCCGGACCTTTCCCGGCTTGAAGAAATTCCTCGGGCGCGCCGGTCTCGTCCGGGATTCTTCCATTCGCTGATGATCTTGATCGCGCGGCAGTGGAGCATTTTGGCGGCGGACAAATTGAATGTGCTCTTCCTGCTTGCCCAGCCGGTGCTTATTGCCATGCTCGTCGGGTGGGTGGCGGAGGACTATGTGCTGCGAATGTTTCTGTGCGTCGTTGCCACTCTGTGGTTCGGATGCAGCAACGGCGCGCAACAGATCATCAAGGAGCTGCCGATCTTTCGTCGCGAGCGAATTTGCGGCCTTGGACTGAACGCTTACCTATTCAGCAAATATCTCTTCCTGGGTGTCATCACCGCTTTCCAGGCGCTACTCTTGCTGATCATCGTGCAAACCACCTCGCACCTCGTTCGGCCGGCGAAGCTGACCCCGGGAGAGCTCTATGCAGAGTTTCAGTCCGCCACCGCGTCAAAAAGCGTCGTTCCACTGTCGTCCGGTGAGGAAGCGAATTTCGAAGCTGTCGACCTGCACGAGGATGGCGCCAAGCCGAGCGCAGCTGCTGTGCCAGCCGTCACTTCAAAAGCACAAATCTCGGGTCCGCGGCTCGATTTGTGGTCGGCAGCTTGGATCGGATGGTTTTTTGAACTGCGCTGGAATCTCCGCGACGCCGTGGAAGCGGCGTCCAAGTCCTTGCCGGGGGTGCTTGGAGTTACCGTCTTTTTGAAGTTGCTCGCGCTCGCGGCTACGGCACTTGTCGGAGTGACCATCGGCCTGACGGTTTCAGGCCTGGTGCAAAACAGTGCGCAGGCGGTGATGTGGGTTCCGCTGTTGCTTATTCCGCAGATTCTCTTCGGGGGCGTGGTGCTCAGTCTGCCCGAACTGTCACGCGGAGCCAGGGCTGCTTGCATGGTGATCCCCAGTTTCTCGTGCGAGCGACTAATGGATGTTTCGAATGTCTATGGACAGGCGCTGCCGCTGTTGAGCAATCGAACCAAACTCCCGCTTTTTCTTACGCCGGGAGAAAAGGAGACAATTCACTGGAGCGTGTCAGGGCGGGAGTATACCGAATCTTACGACGAGCTTTCTCCGGCGAACACTTCCTGGCAAAATCTCGCTGTCTTTCCTTTTGCGGCAGGACGCCACCGGCATGAATATACGGAGGTGCAGACGAGCGCTGGATCCAGGAAACGCATTTACAACGAAACGACCGAGTCGCGCGACGACGTTCGCTATACCAAGGGGCGTGTCTTTCTGAATCTTGTGCCTGTCGCCTCCTCGTGTGTCGTCCTTGGAACCTGGATCGCCATTTGCTATGGCGCGACGCTCACGGCGCTGGCCATTCGCCAGAAGGGAAAATAAGCCGAAGGCACGGTGCCATGAGTGTAGATGTCGATCAATTTCACCTCACTCCTCTCGCGCAAATTCTGGCAGGCGCAGCGCTGTTGCTTTTCGGGCGGAGGCTTTTTTGGGTGTTCGTCGGCGTCATCGGCTTTATCGCTGGAATGCGCTTCGGCGCGGAAATCGTCAAGGGACAGCCAGAGGCAGTGATTCTGCTGATTGCCCTCGGAATGGGACTTCTCGCAGCCTTATTGGCCGTCGTGCTGCAGCGTGTGGCGGTCGCGCTGGCGGGAGGTTTGGCCGGCGGGATGCTTGCGATGCGGATCGTCGCCATGTTGGGACCAACGAGCGAACCAGCCCGCTGGATCTTCTTTATTGTCGGTGCGGTGCTCGCCGCGATTCTCGTCTTAGCCGTTTTCGATTGGGCTCTCATCGTAATTTCGGCGCTCAGCGGTGCCAACCTCGTCAGCGAGGCGCTTCCAATCGATCAAACCGCGCAATTGATCGTCATTGCCATTCTTTTCGTCATCGGCGTCCTGGTGCAGGCTAGAATCTTAGGGGGGAGCAACCGTCCGGCTCCTTGAGTCCGCGGCTTCCCAGCTTTCCTGCTCCGCGCGCAAGTTGCCTACAAGTTCCCTGATGCTCCCAATTTTCATTTTGACACCCTCAGGCGCTTTGTTAGGTTGGGCCTCCCTACTATTTCAGGGAGAGAGACGCCAACCGTTTTCCGCCAGTCGGTGAGACGGTCGGGGTCTTACACCCTTTTACAGGCGGGAATAAACGCATATGCGCCATGTTCTTTCATTCGGCTTCGCCACCAACGCCCATGTAGCTCAGTTGGTAGAGCACGTCCTTGGTAAGGACGAGGTCACCGGTTCAATCCCGGTCATGGGCTCCACCCGCAGAACAGGCGCCTGCCAAAATCCAACGCAACCCATAAAAGATGGCTAAAGAACAGTTCCAGAGAACCAAACCGCACGTCAACATTGGCACGATTGGCCACGTTGATCACGGCAAGACCACGCTCACGGCCGCGATCACGTTCGTACTTGCCAAGTCCGGCAAGGCGAAGGCTACGAAATACGAGGAAATTGACGCCGCTCCTGAAGAGAAGGAGCGCGGGATTACGATCAACACCGCACACGTCGAATACGAAACAGACAAGCGTCACTATGCGCACGTTGATTGTCCCGGCCACGCCGACTATGTGAAGAACATGATTACCGGTGCAGCGCAGATGGACGGGGCGATCCTCGTGGTGAGCTCTGCTGATGGTCCAATGCCTCAGACCCGCGAGCACATTCTTTTGGCTCGGCAGGTTGGTGTGCCCTCGATCGTCGTCTTCATGAACAAGGTGGACATGGTTGACGACAAGGATCTTCTCGACCTTGTTGAAATGGAAGTTCGCGAGCTTCTCAGCAAATACGAATTCCCCGGCGAGACAATTCCGATCGTAAAAGGCAGTGCGCTTAAGGCACTCCAAGGCAGTGTCGAGCACGAGAAGGCGATCACGGATCTCATGGCGGCGGTCGATGAATATATCCCGACTCCTGAGCGGCCAAAGGATCAACCGTTCCTTATGCCCATTGAGGACGTCTTCAACATTGAAGGTCGCGGCACGGTCGCCACAGGCCGCGTGGAGCGCGGTGTCCTTAAGAAGATGGAGGAAGTCGAGATCGTTGGCATTCGGCCCACAACGAAGACCACGGCCACGGACATTGAGATGTTTCGCAAGCTCCTGGACACCGCCGAGGCCGGCGACAATGTCGGTGTGCTTCTGCGCGGGGTGAAGAAAGAGGACATCGAACGCGGCCAGGTGATTGCCAAGCCTGGCACCATCAAGCCGCACAAGAAATTCAAGGCGGAGGTCTATGTGCTGAGCAAGGACGAAGGCGGCCGCCACACTCCATTTTTCTCGAACTATCGTCCGCAGTTTTATTTTCGTACTACGGACGTCACGGGTACGATCAAACTGCCCGACGGTGTAGAAATGGTGATGCCCGGCGATAATGTTTCCATCGAAGTCGATTTGATCACTCCCATCGCGATGGAGAAAACAATCCGTTTTGCCATTCGCGAAGGCGGTCGCACGGTGGGCGCTGGACGCGTGGCAGAAATTCTGGACTAAATTAGCGTCTTTTTCCGAAAGGACAGTAGCTCAATTGGTAGAGCAGCGGTCTCCAAAACCGCCGGTTGGGGGTTCGAGTCCCTCCTGTCCTGCGGAGTACAAATATCTATCGAAGTATCATGATCGGAAAAGTCCGCAAGTTCGTCGGCGAAGTGCGCGCCGAACTCAATAAGGCTCAGTGGCCTTGGGATCCTAATGAGAAGGGGTTCAAACGCTACAAGGAGCTTGCGGATTCCACGATGGTGGTGCTTATCGCGATGCTGATCCTCGGCGGATACATAGCGTTTTTTGACTTCATCCTCATCAACGTCGTCAGCTTTTTGACGAAATCGTAAACAATGGCAATCGCGCCACGAGACCAATGGTATGTCGTGCACGTTCTCTCTGGTCTGGAGCAGAAGGTGCAGGATAATCTGATGCGCCGTATTAAACTGGAGGAGATGTCAGACTACGTTTTTGAGGTCCTCATCCCCACGGAGCGGGTTCAGGAAATCAAGCGCGGTAAGAAGACCGAGACGACCCGCAAGTTTTTTCCGGGCTATCTCATCGTGAACATGAACCTTCTCGATGAGAATAACCAACTTGTGGAGAAGACTTGGTATTTCATCAAGGATACCGACGGCGTGATTGGGTTTGCCGGGACGAAAGATCGGCCAATTCCCATGCGGAAGAAGGAGGTGGACAACCTTCTTGCACAGGTGAGAGAGCGGGAGGATTCCGTCAAGCCGAAGATCAGCTTCGAGGTCGGCGACAAGGTCAAGGTGGCGGATGGCCCATTCCAGAACCAAAACGGCGTCGTTGAAGAGATCGACCCCGAGCGCGGCAAACTTCGTGTTTCGGTGACCATTTTTGGTCGCGAAACGCCTGTTGACCTTGAGTACTGGCAGGTCGAAAGAGCCTGAGATCATGCTCTAGGAGGGTGAGTTCGGGGAAGATTTCGGCTTGCTTTGTGAAGAAAAAAGGCAGTTAAATGCAGCATGCTCCCCTTACTTCTTGCTGGCGGCGCCTTTCTCGGGGCAATCACACAACCCGAACCCGAGCTTTATAATCATACGCTTCGCGGAGAGCGGGTTCTGGCCAAGGAAGTTGTTTGCCGGAACCGGTGGGGAACGCCAATGCTGCCCGATGGAAAAGGAGGCTATAGTTTGATTGCTCCAATCAATCCAGAGTTTATCGCTCAAAGCCTTATTCAGCCCCCGATAACGGGAGCCCCTGTCTTCCGGCCCGCCGCTGCATCCCCCGGAGGGCGGCCTGAAACTCCGTAGCATCTTTCTCCTCTTGTTGCTTTTTGCCGACGAATCTCGCGTTGCGAGGACGCTTTCGATGACTGCCTCCGTGCGATATCCTATCCTTGTTGCTTGCGGCCTGCTGCTTTTCGCATGCGCTCATCGCGAGAAGCCGCCGGTTGACGATCGGGTTCCCTTCGATCAGCGCCTGATTCAGTTCCAATCATTGCATAATAGCGCGCGAATCGAGGAACTGCGCGCCTACTTCACCAAGGATGCGATGATTCAGTCGCCGCTGACGCCGCGCGCAGCAGGCGCCGAAAAATACCTGCAAGCACTGGCCGCCGAACCGTATCATCTCGCGTTCAACAGGACGGAGGTCGTTTATTCGCTGCCGAGACGTGCGGCAACACGCAGCGACGTTGTGGCTAGCGCTACGGGACGCTTCAACCTGAAGGAACGTGTGACAGTCGACTGGCGCGTGGAGGATGGCTATTGGCGCATCTCGAGAATTCTGTTTTCAGACTGGTCGCCCATTGTGGGCGCCTGGCGCCGCAGCGGCTCGAAGCGAGAAGGCTCGATTGAACTTCGCGTACTGCCGGATGGAAATTATCTCGTTCGCATCGCTGGAGATTACTCAGCGCTCGAATTCCGTGGACGCTATCGCCTGGAGGGCAACAGGATCGTCTTTGCGGATACTTCGTCAAACGACCCGCATCAATTGCAAACCGGGGAGGGAACCTATCTCTTCGTGCGCACAGCGACGGGCATGGATCTGCGCAAAATCCAGGACGAAAACTCCTGGCGAGCCGAACGCTTCGAAGGTGTTTGGTCCGCATCTCATTGATTGGGGGGAGGGTGTTGAAATCGTGTGGACTCGGCATAATTTCCCCGGGGAACAAGGGCAGGTAGCTCAGTGGTAGAGCGGCAGTCTTACACACTG
>JAXIPG010000196.1:0-5713 GCA_045403045.1 Terrimicrobiaceae bacterium | reverse complement strand
GCCTGGGTAAAGCCGGCTTCGAGAACCTGCAGACTATGGAAGTCCAGATCCTCGCGAACGGTAGCGAAAGTGAGCGTATCAATCAATTTTGCCTCTGGATGGCCCAGGCGCAAATAACCGAGCTTCCCCTCTCCTTCCTTTTCCCCACTGGTTTAAATCCCCACCCAACGATCGCAGGTGACGGCCAAAAAAGAGGCCTGCAACAAGGTAAAGAGCGGCAATTGGCACATCGCCGGAGGGACGCTACACGCGGTCTCCGACCTGTCAGGGCTGCAGCGATAAAGTCTAGCACAGGGACTTTGAGAATGCCATTCTTGCCGAAGGCATAATACTTCCTATGAAAGCAGCTATCGTCCCCGCCGCCAACAGCCGGTGGGAAGTTAAACAGACAGAGACCCCTGAGCCGGGACCAGGCCAGGTTCTCATCAAGATCCATGCTAGCGGCCTGTGCTACACTGATGTACACCAGACTCGTGGAGAGCTACCTGGCGATTTTCCGCGTATACTTGGCCATGAACCAGTCGGCGAGATCGTCGCAGTCGGCCCTAGTGTGACAATGCGCGGGGTCGGCGACCGCGTCGGCGTTCCCTGGGTTCAGCATACGTGCGGCCGCTGCGAGTGGTGCGCCCGCAGCAAGCCAATCTTCTGCGAGCAAGCCGTCGGTACCAGCATACAGATCGCCGGCGGCCACGCAGAATACATGCTCGCTTACGCCGAGGCCACCATGCTTCTGCCCGAAACACTCAGCTACGAACAGGCCGCGCCGATTTTCTGCGCCGGTTACACGGTTTGGTCGGGCTTGCGCTGGGCGCAGCCCCAGCCCGGAGAGCGTCTTGCTGTGATCGGCATTGGCGGCCTCGGGCATCTCGCGATCCAATACGCCAAAGCTGCCGGGTTCATTACGATCGCCATCTCGCGCTCGACAGATAAGGATAAAATGATTCGCGAACTGGGTGCCGACGAAATTGTCCGTGATGGCAAGGGTCTTGCTGCAGCAGGCGGCGCTGATGTGATCCTCGGCACAAGCAATTCGGTCGATGCGATGGCTGATAGCATCGCCGGACTGCGCCCTGATGGCCGTCTTGTGCTCATGGGTCTCGAGAACAAACCGCTGCCGGTCCATCCCGGCGATCTCATCGCGCGCCGTATTCGGGTTCTCGGCAGCCAGCAAAACAGCCGCGAATTTCTCTACGAAGCGCTCCAGATCGCCGCCACCGGCAAAGTTAAAGTGATTACAGAAACGTATCCTTTGGCCGAAATCGTCACAGCCTACGAACGCGTCGAACAAGGAAAAGTGCGTTTCCGCGCGGTAATCACCATGGGCGACTAGCCTCTGATGTAACGTATGTGTGTGACCCGCTGCCTGTCACATGCTCGATGAAGGGACGAATGCTAAGTTCTGAGCGCAACCACGTCAGACTGGGGTCATCATGCTGCGACCGATTTTACGCACCAGAAGAGCCATTCGTCGACACCGATGCCTTGCACCAGCTTAGGCGGAGGCTTTAGTATAGCGGAGATTGACAGAAGGCGACGTTTCCTTCTCAGCGGTATCAGCTCCGCGCTTAATCTCCTGACGCGTTCACTGTTCACCATATCTTGACGTCTGCATAGGAACGCCGACGCTGACCAGTCCGTGACCTTCCAATTGCTCCACGATCATGTAATCGCTGACAGGCAAGGCCAACACTTGCTGGCTTCCTGGAAGGGCCGTTCTCCAGAGGCCTGAGTACAAGGTTGATCTCACAAAGTCTTGCCGCCTCTGATTAGCGCGGCCTTTGCAATCGCAGCGGATGACGTCCGAAATAGAGGATGTTTTGTTCATTTTGCTTCTTTGTTTCCTTGAGCCTTTCAGACTCGATAGGACCATAAGTAATGAACCTCATCGTTTCTCACGCGATCCAGCGGGACCTGTCGTATTCTTGCTGTAAACTGCCGAACGGCTCGCACGGGACGCTGCCCGCGACGGCGCGCTCTTTGTTATAGGGTTGCGGGCCAAGCTTGCCAAGATGGCGCTCATCAAGCGCCCGATCGAACGACCCGCTCCCCGGTCGCCCAGAAGATTCGATACGGTGATTGAGTCTCTCGTGCTGCTTGCGATGTCCCTCACGCGCCAAGTGCCGCTTTGAGGGAATGCGCAACACTTCCCGGCGTGGCTTGGGCGCTCGTCGGATTCGAGCCCTAGTAGGTGGCTGGACAGCGCGCGATGGCGGGGTGGGTGCACTGCCTCACGACGACGGGTTCGGCCTGCGCTTTGATCAGCAGTTTTGAGCAAGATCGCGACAGGTCGAGCAAGATCCCGTGCGACAGCGACGCCGATGCGAAGTAAAACTGCTACGACATGTAGCTCGAAAACAGAAGTTTATCTCACCTATGAAAATTCATTCTTCATCTTGGAAAACGCTTCCCGTTCGTGGCATCGCGTTGGGGTGCTCGTCGGCTTAACCACGCATGCGCAGGCTCAAGGTGTTGTCAATATCAAAGGAGACGAAACACTCAGTGAGGCTCTTGGGCGTCCCGTGACTCTTGGGATTGTCTAAGCGATCTCGCCACTGCGCGTGCACGGCTGATCTTCTTCGTGGCAGTTCCTGAGACAACTTCTGCGGAAACCCTTCTCGAACGCTATTCTGGCGGAAAATGCTTGGTCGCCGGTTCTGGCGAACCATGGCGGGCAATTATGGCCTCGACTTATGCTATGCCGTCAACCGGCGAGGCGTGGAACATTCCTTCTGTAAGTGAGCCAGTCCTCATCTGGGTAACTTCGGGCGAGGTAGAGGTTCAGGAGAGAGAAACCAACGGCCCTTGGGTGACGACCCGCGTGAAGAAGGGATCTTTCTTGCTGGCCACGGGAGGCTCGCCCTATGATTGCCGCTGGAAAACGCTCGCGTCGGAGCCATTTGAAGTTTATGCACGTACTGGTCGGGTTGCCTCTCCTTGAGCGCGCCCTGGAAGAAGTGTTCGGAGGCGATGCGTTTCGGGTTTCTCCGATGTAACTTTGGATTCGTTGATAAAGCAATTGTACGGCGAGCTGATGCGCCCGAAGGCAGGCCCCCTTTTCGTGCAAAGCGTCGGCCAGGCGATCGCCATCCATTTTGCTCGAAACTATGCCGTGACGGACAAAAGGCCGCGTAGCGGGAGTTCGTCACTCCCCGGCTATAAGGTTCAGCAAATAACGGACTGGATGGCCGAAAACGTCGCCGAGGACTTCGACCTTGCTCACTTGGCAGCCCAAGCGGGGCTTAGCAAGTTTCACTTTCATCGCTTGTTCAAGCGCGCCACGGGCGTGTCACCTTCGTGCTATCATATCAATTTGCGGATGGATGCTGCGCGACGACTGCTCCGCGAAACGAAGAAGAGCGTTGCGACCGTTGCGCTTGAGGTGGGCTACGCCAGTCCCAGCCATTTCGCGCAGCTCTTCCGCCGGGAAACCGGCATTTCCCCGAGCGACAACCGTCGGCAACGTTAGCTTCTTGCGCTGAATTTCGGTCGAATCGAGCGCGCGTGCGCTGCCTCACACGGGTCCCGATACGCGCTCTAATCTGGAGTTTCGAGCAGTATCAGAACCGTCGGAGCAAGAAAGGTGTTGAAGACGTAGAGCAGTGACACCGCTGTTTCGCGGACACATCGGTCCGGATAGCAAGTTGTCCTCCGCCTCGACAGTCCGTGATTTTCTCGAGGTAACTGATTATTAGGGCCCGATCCAAGCAAATGACCGAAGCGAACATCGCGCGGACCGTAGAGAACTGCTCCTGTCATGGTCATCCCTTCCGTTGATTGGCTTTTTCCTATCACGTATCTGTACCGCGCTTCCTTGTTGACAACTTTACTCCAATTCATAGGTAACCGTTACACTTCCGGAACCAACTGCGGCAGCAAGCCCCGTAGTATCATTGACACGTCCGAGCCTTGTATAGCTGTAGGATGTAGAAAATGTCTTATAGAAAAGCACCAGGGTATTAGAACCATAAATCATCACATCGCCGCTTTGGATCGTTCCGGGATTGGATGCGTTTGTCGGCAGGTTGACTGATAAATCAAAATATTTCTCGTTTCCGTTCAATTCACTCATATTGATGGTCATAGGCAACATGCCTTTGAATGCGGTTGCTGTGGCATTGTCATAGAGTGTTGCGGTGAAAGTACTGGAACCAATCTTAATTCTCATTTGATTGCTCGTTGAATTAGGGTTACCGGGAACTAAAGGGGCACCTTTATATCAGAAGATGCAAAATCGGTGAAAAGGGATAATACGGCGAAAATGACTATAAATGCATGTTTCATGGCATCTGTTGTTTCATGGCTTGTACCTTAGAAGGTTGAAGCATCAATTACATAACGATAACGAGCTTCTTTTGTTCAGCACCTTTGTCCAGGCATCGTTGATTTGCTCTGCCTTGATCACCTGTATTTGCGAGTAGATTTTGTTGTTAGCGCAGTAACCAACGATCTCGTGTGTTTGGGGGTATGCCTCCTATGAGTGCCGCAATTGTAATTTACCCGAGTTGCGGATAACGCTAAATTGCTAATTGTTACGCAAGTCAACCGGCATACCCACCTGTGTGCGTTTAGCCATTTGGAGGAGGCCGCCAACCGCTTCGACGATGCCGATGGCCTCGTGTCCCATGAAACGGCCGTTATCGCTGTGTTCCATTTTCTGATACGGCCACAGATCGCTCCCGCAAATGCAGGCGCGGGTGACGGTGACGACTGCGTCCGTCGGCTCAATAATGCTAGCATCGGGAACGCTCTCGATACGAACGTCCCCGGCTCCGAACATGACAGTTGCGCGCATAATGATTTACCTCTTTTTGCCGCGGGCTCGATGGAGCCCGTGATGATGACTTTTTTGCTCATACTGACTGGCTCCTTGGATCCGATGAGGCTGTTGTTTTTGCGTGTAGGTGTCGTTACGTCGGAGATCTCTTTTCAGCTTTCGCCATCATCGTGCCGTGTAACCGCCATCTACAACAAGTGCGTGACCGATCACGAGGCTTGCACCAGGGCTGCATAGCCAGAGAACGGCAGCCGCGATTTCCTCGGACCGGCCAAGCCGCCCAATCGGCTGGTCTCTCAGAATGTCTTTCATGGCATCCGGTTCCTTGGCCAACATGTCCGCAACCGTGGGCGTCTCGATAGTGCCCGGACACACCGCATTGATGCGGATTCCTCTGGATGCATATTCGAGCGCCGCACTCTGAGTCAGCCCGATAACTCCATACTTGGATGCGTGGTAAATCGCCCTGCCCGGAATGCCGATCAGGCCGGCAATCGATGAGCAGTTGACGATGGCGCCACTTCCTTGCTTGCGCATTTGGCGCAGCTCGTACTTCATGCAGTTCCACACGCCGCGGAGATTGATCGCGTTCACGCGATCGAATTCTTCGCCGCTGGCATCAGCGGTTTCCACGGCAGGAGACTGCACGCCGGCGTTGTTGTACGCTGCATCCAGTCGACCGAAGGTGGTCACAGTCTGCTCGACCATTGCTGCCACCTCAGCCTCGTCAGCGACATTGCAACCGACGGGAATCGCCTTATGTCCGGCGGAGACCAGTTTTTCTACTGCAGAGCGAACCGCGTTCTCGTGGACGTCTGCTAGCGCCACCGCAGCTCCCGCCTCCGCGAAGGCCCTGGCTGTCGCCAGACCCATGCCAGAACCAGCTCCGGTAACTAGTGCGACTTTGTTCTCAAAAGGTAAGTTCATAGTCTGTTTCTC
>JAXIPG010000143.1:0-7210 GCA_045403045.1 Terrimicrobiaceae bacterium | reverse complement strand
AGGATCTCTTCGCGGCATGGGAGCACCTGCGTTGGCTCCGTGCCACTTAGCAGAAGGAAAAAACAATCGAGATCCATATCCCAACTCGTGTCAACAACAGGTGAACTATGTCCTTATACCGCCAAAATGCGTCACTCGACGCCAATCTGAAACCAAAATGGCGGCAAAATGAGTCGCTGTGCGCTCCCATAGCAAACCAGCTTGAGAACCGATGCCAAAAAAATCTGCATACGCGGAGCTCACCGTATTCGCAGCCGGTTTCGCGCTTATTTTAGGTCTAGGTGTCCTGGATTCCGTTGATGATGTCACGCGTGGCCAGGCTTAGGCAAACCGAGCAAGCTGGAACGGCGGCGGTTATCTGTACCACTGATAACCGGAACGACTCTGCCGGTTGATCGAATTCTCGATTGCGTTGAGCCTGCGCGCTAGCCACGCGTCACGCTGACCCTCTGCGGCGATTGCTTGTAAGGCGTATGCGTTGGCGGTGCTCTGCTGGATCAATCGGTAGCTGTTGTTCGCGTATTGTTGCTGGACGAGCTGCTGGTCCAGGTAGTACTGCTGTTGCTGCTGGGCCTGATAGGCTTGGTATTGAGGCGATGACGCGTATGCCGCGGCCGATTCCCAGTCCCACGTGGCACAGCTCACCAGCATGGATAGCGCGGTACCGGACAGGCACAATTTGAGCGCGTTCATAACCAGTGGACTCATCATCACTTTCGGCGGGATATTGGCGCACGTCAATCGAGTCTACGGTGTCCGGAGTTCCCGGTTCGAAATTCTTCACGTCTGTCAGCGCGCCTACCCGCTTCCCTCATCCAAGAGCGCTTGTGGCTCGCCAGCTGCCGTTCTGGCGGTTACAAAATCGGGTTACAAAACGGGATTGGGCAAAAACCGCGCAAGATTGCCCGTCGCGAGCGTAGATGAATAGGGGGGCCGTAAAATGAAAATTCTTACAGCTGCGTTGATCGTATTTGACGTCGCGATACTGGGATACGTCTTGCAACAGATAGTTTCGTGGGTATTCCTTTGGAAATGAAGAACACGCAAGCTACTTGCAGCAAAGTCAAGGGGCTTGACGCTTGCCCCGTTTTGCATCACTTTGCCCGATAACCAAAGCGCTTTAGGTAAATGCTGTGCTTGCTTGAGAAATGCTAGGTTGGATAAAAAGACTACCATGAACACGAACACGACAACCAAGGATTTCGCGACCGAATTGGACGAAATTCGGGAACGTCTCAGTTCCTATTCTGAGGAGCAACTCGCTGCCTTGGAGGATTACGCTCGTTCATCGGATCGCAATTGTGCAGGAACGCCCTCGTGCTGCTCTTGATACAGGGGTGCTTTTTGCGCATCGGCACGGTGTGTCTCACCATGTCGAAGCGCTAAATATCCTTCGCAAAAAGTTGGGATTTGAGTTTACGGTGTGCCCTTCCGTGCTCCGCGAGGTAGCGGCTGCCGAGACGGAATCTCAAGATCCGAATCTCCAAAAGTTGGCCCAATTGGTGCGACAAGATATCGATGACAGCGATTACGATTGCAGGCCGTTCACCGACACCCAGCGAAAGGTGACGGAATTGCACGTCGATCGTATCGTAGAAAAGAAAATTTTGCCTGGCGGAAATCGTCAAGACGCCCGCGTTTTAATTGAGGCTGCGTATATGGATAATCGGGTCTTGATTACTACACGAGAGCCCATTCTCAGTGCTGCCAGTGATGCTCTCGAACTCGCGTTAATTGAATGCGGGATGTTAAGTCTCGGTGTCCTTTCTTCAAAAGAGATCGTTGACTATTTCGCCGCTAATCCGGTTTAGGCCCAAACTGGGCCCAGACTACGGAATTTCAGTCTTAAACGGGCCGGTTCGGTGGCCCGTCTTTCTTGACAGCCTTCCGCGAATTCTGAGCAATCTCGCCTCGTTCGCTGGTCAAGCAGTGGGCCGCTACTTCTACCGAGACACCAATCTCGGAGCGCAAAACAGATATCTTCCCTCCGAGTCTTGCGTTCCGCTGTTTGGTTTATTCTGTGGTTCTGTGCCCAATGGGAGACAAGGAGAATCAAGAGTTCCACGGCCTTGTCCGTGTGGGGGCGGTAGATAGCTGACGTTTCCAGCACAATATGCTTTGCCGTCTATGATGACAAGGGCGGCATCCGTGGCCCCTTCCTCGTCATTGTAAAATTCCTCTTTTGATTTCATAGTTGATTTCATTTTTGAATCCTCGGGGACGTTGACGATGTTCTCCTGGCGAACGTCTTCAATCGGCCCCATTTGTTCTCTATCCGGTTTCGGGTGGATGGATATGGGTTCGCACTCCCCCCGCCAGATGAGACCCCCGCCGCCCCCTTTGAACGCCGCTTGAATCAAAGAAACCCAAAATCGGTTGCGGTTAAACGGCCGACTCTACGCAATCGCGACAATCTTCTCGCCAGCCTCGGCAGAAGGCATGAGCTGCCAGTATCGCGCTGCGTCCTTTGGTTTCACCAGCTCGCGATAGTGCTGAATCAACATCTTTCCGGATTCGTGGCCAAGCATCGCTTGGGTGAGCGACTCATTGCGGTGGGCGGCGAGATGGTAGCTCGCGGCTGAATGTCTCATCGCATTGCGCGGCCATGGGTCGATTCCCGCGCGCCTGCGGGTATCCTCGAACTTTTGCGGGTAGTGATCGGGCGCAACCGGTCCAGCCTTGGCAGAGTAGGGGAGCAACCAAGCTGCGAGATTGTCGGCGATTTCCACGATGCGCCGTGAACGGGTATTCGTCTTCACCGCATGAACCGTGATTGTCTTCTCGGCGAGGTCAACGTCCTTCCAGTCCAGGACCGCGATTTCTCGTGTCCGCAGGCCCGCAAACAGGCCGATCGCAATAAAGGGCGTCATCATGCCTCCCGAGACTTCAGCGGCCTCCATGAGCCGCGCAGCCTGCTCGACGGTCAGGATTTCAACCGGCTTCTCATCCAAGGTGACCTTTTCCATCCGATCAATCGGATTGCTGGCCACGTATTGCCGCCGGATTGCGAAGTTGAAGAGATTGTGGAGGTAAGTCTGATAATTGAGGCGGGTATGCAAACTCTTGCCGCGGGCCTTTAGCCACTCATCGATCTCGGACGCTCCGATTTCATGAGCGAGACGATCAGGGAACGCTTTCGAGAAAATTCCCAGGACGGAGGCTTGAATGCGAAGATATTCCGCCCGGCGGCCGGCTGTCCGCTT
The DNA here is from genome assembly GCA_045403045.1 of Terrimicrobiaceae bacterium. Taxonomy (GTDB): domain Bacteria; phylum Verrucomicrobiota; class Verrucomicrobiia; order Chthoniobacterales; family Terrimicrobiaceae; genus DASTFP01. Next base: position 4,007 of record JAXIPG010000143.1, on the reverse strand, counting down.
CGCCTCGATGAACTCATCAATCAGTTCTTTTGTCGTGCGGTGTCCGCCGGGTGGCTTTGAGTTCTTCAAGTAAAAATCAACCGCATCGGTCAGACTGGCCTTGAAGGGATCAAGCCGGCGTTGACATTTGAGCGCCTCCTCGCGGAGTTCCTTTGGACACGCCATGCTTGAGATGCCCTCGTTGTTGCGCTCGATCCGAAGGAGCTGTTGTTGGCCTTCTGCCTCGGCCCTGGTCGCGAAATACTTGCGCTCGCCGCGGCCTTTAATCCGGCAGTCCAAAAGAAAAACAGCCTTCCCATTCTTGGTAACGGCCGATATCCTTGGCCATTTCTTGGATTTGGTGCTCATTTGTCCTAAACTTGGCACCTGCTTGGCACCAAAGTCAAGTCTATCGTAAAATTACTCTGTAGATGTGCTGTTTCAGCGTTCATCTCCAATGAACAGACTCATTGGAATCGCAAGCGGAATATGATCGTCAACCGTCATCCATTGGCCGCCCTTGCAAAGCTCGCGAAGGAGTGGCAGCCGGACCTCGCTCGCGCCGCGCGGGCGACGGTGGGAATTGTCGTTCCCCTCCTGTTGGCGGAGACGGGCCGAATTCCCTTGCACGTGATTTTTGCGGCGATCGCCGCGCAAAATGTGGCGATGGCGGACGTGCGCGGATCGTATTCGCTGAGATTGGCGATCCTTTCCTCTGGTGGACTGTTGCTTGGCCTGGCCGCAGCGCTCGGCTCGATGAGTTCCCAGCATTTACGGATGGCGCTTTTGTTTGCAGCGCTGATGGCAATCGTCGCCGGAGGCTTGAGGCATTTGAGCGCAGATTACGGCCCGCCTCTCGCGGCGCCCACTGTCTTTATTTTCTTGATGGCTTCGGCAGCGCCTCCAGGTCACGAGGAGGTCCTCTCGCACATGTTCTCCACGTGGGCCGACGGCGCCCTTGGGATTGTCCTGCAAATGGCGCTTTGGCCCTTTCGACCTCAGCATCCTTTGCGCCGGGCAACCGCTGAGTGCTGGCAGGAAACGGGAAACTTGCTCGAGATTCTCAATGATGACAGCTGGCAAAACGCCACTCTCAAGAGCGATGCGGTCGCCGCCCAGCAGACGCGGCTTCGCGAAACGCTTGATCGAACCCTGATCACACAGAATGCGGCGCAGTCCAGCGAATGCGTCCGCTTCTAACGCGGTTGGAAAGGCTCCACTTGCTTTCCTCGCGATTCGCCACTCAAGCGATGGCGTTGGATACCGCCATGGAAACCCGCGGGTTGCATCGCGGATTGGCGGATGCGACGGCCGCCTTTCAACCGGTTTTTCAATCGCTTGAAAACGTGGCGCGTGCTGTAGCTATGACAATTGTCTCTCGACAGCCGTCGCATTTGACGGCTCTCGACGTCCGGCTTCGGCGGTTGACGAATCTGCTCGAAGCCGCACGCACAGTAGCCAATGTGCTGGGTGTTCCCTTGGGGACATGGGTCGGGCAATCGGCCGGTTGGCGGGCAACATTTTGGGGAGTAGCCGCCTTTGTGTTGTGGCAGCGGCAGCGGTGATGCGGTGGATTCCCCGTCAGGAACGAGAGGAAAGCCAAAGTTTGAAGGAGGAGCTGCGGGCCTTACGTTCGTCGCAAGTGTGGCTCGCCTTGGCCACAAGTGTGCTGGCCTTGGCCACAAGTGTGCTGGCCTCGACCAGCATGTTTGTCTTGTTTACGTACATTGCTCCGATTCTGAGGGAAGTTTCTGGGATTTCTGTGCATCACGTCGGAAGTGTGCTCCTGCTCTGTGGGCTGGGGCTTACCGTTGGAAATCTGGTCGGTGCGCGCTTGGCGGACTGGCGGCTCATGCCTTCGTTGGCTGGCATTTTTCTGGTTCTCGTGGCCATCCTGGCATGTCTTGCACTGGTTCTGAGGATGCCGCTGCCGGCGATCATTGTTCTCTGCGCGTGGGGAGCCTGCTCATTTTCCGCCTGTGCGGTCTTGCAGGCGCGTGTCGTGGAGCAAGCTCAGGAAGGCCCCAATCTGGCTTCCACGCTGAACATATCCGCTTTCAATCTTGGCAATGCGTTTGGGGCGGGGCTTGGAGGATGGGCGCTCGACCATGGACTGTCCTTTGCCGGGATTCCGTGGCTTGCAGCGGTTCCTGCGCTCGGCGCTCTTGCGGTTACAATAATTTCAATTTTTCAAGAGCAGAGAACACGCCAGTTTGACTTTGCGGCATCTCAAGGCTCAGTTCAGCCGGGATGAAGCAACGGAAGATTTCCCCATGCTTGCGACTCTTTAATCAGCAACAAAATTAAAACATCATGAGCACTCTCACAAACGCCCCTGATTTGACCCAACGCCCTCCACGCAGCCCTCGCGTCCGTCTGGGCGGTTACGTGATCGTTCCACGCATGCTCGACAAGGGCCGCGCCACCCTGGCCGGCAAGAATGGACCCTATCACTATGCGTGTCCCCTCGACCAACGCTTCCTTAGCTTTGCAGGAATCGATCCGGAGAAACTCAAAGAGCAACTAGCTCTCGGCAAGGGCGATGGCGAAATCCTTGAATGGATCAACGCAAATTCCGCCACCAAGCCCCAGGAATGGGAGATCGCTCAGTGGTCGGCGTATAGCGAGCAACGCACGCCTGGAGATGTGGAAACAAAGGAATTCTTCACGAGTGAGTTGGCGAATCTCAGCAAAACTCGCGAGGACATACTCACTTGGGCCGACCTACTGGATCTCGATGACTATGTCAGCTACGGCGGCGCGCCCTGAAGCTGAATCCTGAAGACAGGAATTGACCTGCTGCGATCAGTGAGGTCGCGGCATAAAGGACGATTTTTCGAAGCGCAGAAATTCTCCAGGCAAGCCGCGAACTTTTGGCGTATAGCACGTTTAATCAAAGATGAAGAAGACGACTGTTATTGTGCCCTGGAAAGAGGGAATCCACCTTCGGAGAGCGGGGAACCTTGCAAGACTTGCGACGCGCTTCCGGTCGAGCATTCTCTGCCGGTTGGGAGAGAAGGTGGCAGATGGCCGAAGCGTCATTGGCATCATCATTCTGTGTGCGAGTCTTGGCGCGACGCTCGAGATCGAGGCATCGGGTCCCGACGAGCGCGAGGCCATTCAGGCCGTTGATGAGTTCTTCACATCGAGCGACGAGTCCAGGCGATGACCAGAGCAGTTTGCCGGGCAAACTCCTTCTCCAACACCTCGTTGACGGAGGATTCCGTCCTGGCGTATAGTTCTTCCGGAGGCAAATTGCATGAATACGATGCTGGATCTCGCCGACGATTGTGTGGCCGCATTGGCGGAGGCTTTTCCGATCGAAGATGTTTGGCTTCTTGAAGCGAAGGCGGCAAAAGAGTGCGAGTTGGACAGTCCTATCAACCTTATTGTGATCGTTCCGGACGATTCCGAGGCGCATGTCATCGAAAGTGAGGCCGTTGAAATGATTCGCAAGCGGCCTGAATGGAGTGAAATCGATGTTTTTGCTTTTCCCCTCTCAGTTATTACAAGGATTCCGCGGCCTCTCGTGGTAAAAATGGCCCTGACCAGCGGTAGGAATATCTACTGCAAGTAAGGAGTCAGATTTCCATGCCCGCCTGAGACCCCCACAGGGAAAAATCCCGCTTCTTTTTCGGCAACAGCGCCGCCCTATCCCTATTTACCACAGAGAGCACAGAGCACACAGAGAAGCTCGGCGGCTGTTGTCAGTGCGATCACGGCTCACGAGGACGTTCGCCCTCCCGCGTAAATCCATGCGACGCACGAATCCCGTCTTCCGCGCCCTCTCCTCAAGATCGGCTGGAAGTTGTGCGAACAATCTGCCAGGTGTTTGTGAACGCCGCCAGTTCCTAGAGGACTAACTCAGCAATTGACGGAGCACGAAAGGCAGGATGCCACCGTGACGGTAGTAGTCGACCTCGATGGGCGTATCGATGCGAAGCTTGACCGGTTGCTCAATAACGGAACCGTCCTTACGTGTGATGCGCAAGGTCACGTCCTGACGCGGCACGATATCATCGGACAAC
>JAXIPG010000226.1:0-5578 GCA_045403045.1 Terrimicrobiaceae bacterium | reverse complement strand
TTCGTGATTATTTCGGCGCTTCCCGGCGCGCTCTGCGGGATCGTCTGGATGCTCTTCATTACTGGAACGACGCTGAGCGTGCCGTCCCTCATGGGGGCAATTATGGCCATCGGCGTGGCGACGGCCAACAGCATCCTGCTGGTGAACTTTGCCAACGACGAACGCCACGCGGACGCCACGAAGAGCGCGCGAGCCGCCGCGCTGTCCGCGGGTCGAACCAGGCCGCTTATCGTGCCGCGGAGGCGACGATGAATGCCGACAAGGCCAACGTGGCGCGCCTCATGGCGCTCGAGGCTTTCAAGAACGTCACGGCGCCGTTCGCCCGCCGCATCACCGCGCGCCTGATTGATATCGGAACGCTCGTGTCGGCTGGCAGTGGCAGCGCCGGCACGACCCTCTACCAGATCGCGCAAACGAATCCCCTGAACATCTTCGTTAACGTCCCGCAGAGCAATGCGCCAGACATTCACGAGGGCCTCGCAGCCAAGCTCCTCGTCGAGGAGTATCCGACCCGCAATTTCGAAGCCAGGGTCATCCGCACCGCCGCCGCGCTCGATCCGGCCTCGCGCACGCTCAATACCGAACTGCAAATCCCCAACGACGACGGCGCGCTCTTCGCGGGCATGTATGCGCACGTGAAATTTACGCTCAGCGACGGCAACGGACCGATCATCATTCCCGCAAACGCCTTCGTTTTCAAAACCGAAGGCCCGCAGGTCGCGACGCTGACGAAAGACGGCAGGATCCATTGGCAAAAAATCCGTGCGGCAAGCTGTCGAATAATCCGAACACTTCCAGCTCCCGTGCCAGACATGTCCGATCCCGATACCAAGTCCAGCCAAAATGCCGGCGTTGATCCCGGGAAGCAACGGCCGCCGTTTTTCAAGCGGCCGCTCACGAGCTACCTCGTATCCAATGCCATCGTGCTTCCGATGACCGGGTGGCTGGGAATGCGCTTCGGGCGTAAGCGGTTCCTCACTATCTGCATCGCGCTCTTCACCGCGGCGTCCGCCCTGTGCGGAGCCGCGGACAACCTGCTTGTGTTGATTCTTTCCCGGATCTTGCAGGGCGCCGCGGGCGGAGCGCTCCAGCCGATGTCACAAGCCATCCTGCTCGCCTACAACATACTGCAGCAACAGGCGGCGTCGCTGGCGTACGTCGACGCCTTTCAACTCCTGACGCTGATCTGCATTGCCTGCATCCCGTTCGTCTTTCTACTGAGGAACGTCGCGATGAAAACCGGAGGTCCGCCCGTCCATTAGCTAGTCCGCTTATCTCACACTCGGGTGGTTCAGATTGCGCAATTGCGGCTCAGAGCCGTCGCGATTGCCCGCATGCCGACCGACAATACAGCACGACGAACGTCGGTGGGTCCGCATGCCGGCCTCCGGATTTTCACGGACTTTTCCATCGCCAACTTGACGCGAAATCGAATCTCAGGGAAGATTATGTCGGTCTGGACGCCCTAAGAGGCATATTGACATGAAAGCAATTCTGTCAGGGGAGAGACGGACCCTCGTTTGCCTGGTCTTCTGCATGGCAGGGCCCCTCACGGCAGGGCCCTCCTCCGACTTGTCGGGCGCGCGGGATTCTGCGGTGACGGTGGCTCTTGTCGCTCCGCCCCCGATTCCGTCATGGCCTTCCGCTGCCGAAGCACAGCTGGAGGAAGAACGCCGCCTTGCAGAAGCGCGCCAAGTTCAGGAGGAACGCTTAAGGCGGATGAGCTTTTTCGAGGCTATTGCCGGGAACGATGAGGACACGTTTTGCAAAATGCTTAACGAAGGGATGGATCCGAATGCCGAGCTCCCGGTGCCGGTCCCGGTGGCATTTCAGAAGAGGTTTACTGACGGGCGTCTTCGCTACTATCTTTCGAGCGAGAAGGGATTCACTGCCCTCATGCTCGCAACAGCGCTCGGGAATCACACGTTCGTGAAGATCTTGCTCCGCGCGGGCGCGGACCCTTGGAAATTGACCAGGAAGCATAAAACCTACGCTCTCTGGCTGGCAGCTAAATACCAAAACGTAGAGATCATGCGAAGTCTCATGGGAATTGGACCGAACCACGAGTCTAATGCCTTTCGTATTACGATCAACCTCTCCGAACAGAACGCTTTCCTTTGGCGAAATGGGAAAATTGAACTCGTGACGCCGATTTCTTCCGGGACGAGATCCCATCCCACGCCGAAAGGACGATATCTCGTTACCAACAAATACAGGTATTGGAAATCGACACTGTATCCTGCCGAGATGCCTTTCTTTTTGCGGCTGTCTTGCGGCGATTTTGGCCTTCACATGGGCAGGTTGCCTGGCTATCCCGCCTCGCATGGATGCGTCCGCCTGCCTGAGAGATGTGCGAGAAGGCTTTATGCCTCAGTGCCAATCGGGACGCTCGTCGAGATCCAGTAAGGACCCTCCGGTGAAACAGACTTCGCGGGCATCGAGGGCGGACTCAAATCCTGTGCCCCTGCATTCGTCGATTTGCTAACGTGCGCGGCGTCATGAAAGCGGCGGTTATTTCGCGTCCAGGTCCTCCAGACGTGCTCAAGATCGAGGAACGGCCCGAACCTGCTTTGAGAGCGGCAGAGGTGCTAATCCGCGTGAAGGCGGCGGGATTGAATCGCGCCGACTTGATTCAGCGCGAGGGACGCTACCCTGCTCCGCCGGATGCACCCGCTGACATACCCGGCCTCGAGGTCGCAGGCGTAATCGAGGCGGTCGGAGCGGAAGTGCAGCGATGGAAGACTGGAGATGCCGTTTGCGCGCTGCTGGCCGGTGGCGGTTATGCTGAATGTGTAGCGGTGAACGCTGGACATTGTCTGCCCCTGCCGGGGGAATCGAGCTTCACGGAGGCGGCGTCGTTGCCCGAGGCGGTGTTCACCGTCTGGCACAACGTGTTTCAGCGTGGGCGGCTTCAAGCGGGAGAGCGTTTTCTGGTCCACGGCGGAAGCAGCGGCATCGGACTTACGGCCATCCAACTCGTCCGTGTGCACGGCGCGCGGGCGTTTGCGACCGCAGGCAGCGGCGAGAAATGCCTGGCATGCGAGGAGGCCGGCGCCGAGCGCGCTATCAACTACCGCGACGAAGACTTCGAGAAGGCGCTAAAGGCCGAGGGCGTGGATGTTATCCTCGACATGGTCGGCGGCGATTACGTGGCGAAGAATCTAAAACTGCTGCGACCGGATGGCCGTCTCGTGTTCATCAACGCGGTGAACGGCGCCCGAGCGGAGTTCAACGCGCAGGATATCATGGCGCGCCGGCTCACGATTATGGGAAGCACGCTGCGCAGCCGGGAAAGCGCATTCAAGAGCGCGCTGGCGGCTGAGGTGGAGCGGCACGTTTGGCCGCTGATCGAAGCGGGGAAGTTTCGCGCGAATATCTTTAAGGTCTTTCGGCTCGACGAAGCCGTGGAGGCGCACCGGCTGATGGAAAGCAGCCGGCACATCGGGAAAATTGTGCTCCTAGTCGAGGGTTGAAATGCGCAAAATCGCACAAATCAATCTGGCGCGGATGCGTCTGGTGCTGAAATGGGGAAGCGGTCCGATGCTCAAGATCGGCCCGCTGCCAGGAAAGTATGGGGAGTTTATGCCCGACTTCGGTTCAAACGAGATTAGCCTCAATGAGCGCACGGTGAAGGCTTTTGAAGATGGGCGCGGGTTGGTAACCGCGAGGGCAGGGAAGGTGTACCTGATCGGTGTCGTGATGCTGCATGAACTGGTTCGTTGGGGCGATGATCAGGATGGAGTGGACCGGCTTGGTGAGGAAGGCAAAGAGTTTGAGACCGCGGTTTACGGGAGCGCGATTACGGACACGCTGTTCCCGGGTCAGATTTAGAGCCGAATCGCGGTCACTGCGATGCACCCTCCGAAGCAGACGTCAACGTCCGCTCCACGCGTGCGCTGCCGGGCGTGGTAGTTGCCGTCGTAGTACAGTTCGCTGTCTTCGTGGTGCCTATAGCTTAGTGGCAAGGGATGCGGATCGAGCGGACAGAACACCACTTTCGGATCGTCATCGGCCGGTCCAAGGTGCGGCAGATTCACATTGTAGAAAAGTCCCGGCTCGGTCGGCCTGGCCAGCAGGTCGGCAAGTAGCCGGGCGACCCAATTCGCCGCGCGCTCCCAATCGAACTCCATTCCTTTCCGGCGATAGTGCGACACTGCCACGCCCGGCCAGCCATGCAGCACGGCCTCCCGGACCGCCGCCACGGTTCCTGAGTAGTGGACGTCCGCCCCCAGATTCGCGCCGTGATTGATACCACTGAGCACCCACTTTGCGTCCGGAACAAGCCTGAGCAGTCCGATGCGGGTGCAGTCCGCGGGCGTTCCATATACCGCGAAGCGCTTGTCCCCGCGCGGCTCGATACGGACCGGGCCATCGGCGGTGACGGCGTGGCTAACTCCGGATTGCGGCCCGGCTGGTGCCACCACCACCGGGTCGCCGAGCGTCCGGGCCGCGCTCAGCAGCGCCTGGAGGCCGGGAGCGTCGATGCCATCGTCATTGCTGAGCAGGAGCTTCATCGAGTAACCCTAGCCGGCGCCGGCCAACTGGAAATAAAGCTTTCAGTGTTGGGATAAGCGAAAGTTCCCGGGCTTGACCAGGCATTTGCCGGCGCGCAGGATGCCCGGCCTTGAGCGATAAATTCCTTCCTCAACTCCGCTGGGCTCTCGCCTTTCTGGCGGATAATAAGACGGTTCGCTCGAAACGTTTCGGCATCCCTCCGGAGGCAAAATCCGTTCGCTACCCGATTCGTTTGCTCCGCTACTGGTTCGGCTATCATTTGCTGCGCGAGGAAGCGGGGCGCCGCACGGGCCCGCTCGAAGTCGCCGAGATCGGGGTGCATACCGGCCAGATGTTGGAGTTCTTTCGATCAGTGCCGGAACATGCGACTTTTGCGAAGTGGACGGCCGTTGATGCGGTCATGTTGACGGAGAAGTTGCGCAAGGCAGGATACGACGATTTTTTTGAAGCCAATCTCGAAGACCCGTATTTCGATTTGCCGGCCGACTATGATGTCGCCGTGCTCTTACACATTCTGGAACATTTGTTCGAACCGGAGGCCGCCCTGAAAAAGGTTGCACGCCGGATTCGTCCAGGGGGAGCGTTGATTGGAGGTTTTCCTGTGGTGCCCGGATCCTTGGCAAAGTTACGCGAAAGCAAGGTGAGAAGAACCGCCGCGCCTATGGGACATGTGAGTGTTTTCTCTCCAACGCGCGTGCGGCGCATGGCGGGGATCTGTGGCTTGCGGGTGGAATTCTTGAGCGGGGCTTTTTTTGTTCGGAGCAAGGGGAGCGCACTGGAAAACTCCGCGCTTTGGGCGCGCTTCAATCTGCTTTGGGGGGCTATTTTTCCTTGGTGGCCGGGGGAAATTTACTGGTTGATGCGAAAGCCGCTGCAGCCGGACACAGCCCCCGGACTTGAAAGGAAATGACGCATCCAACTCCTAGAGCAAATGCCGAAATAAATTTCCGAAATGGTGGCAGCGCCGAGGGGTCTCTGGCAAGGCGCGGAGGCAGGTCAATCCCAAGAAAGGGGTGGGACCCTTTCTTCCCACCAAGGCTTGACCTGCCGACGCAACACAGCC